>JBEVKB010000023.1:0-25133 GCA_040509875.1 Steroidobacteraceae bacterium
TACCGACGTCCGCATTCACTCGGCTGACCTGACGGAATTGCAGCCAGCGGAGTATCGCGCGGACCTGGTGTTGCTGCTGCTCGATGGCGAGCCGGTGATGGGCATCGTGGTCGAAGTGCAGCTGTCGCGAGACGATCGTAAGCAATTCGTCTGGCCTGTATACGTTGCCAACCTGCGCGCGCAGATCAAATGCCCGGTGTGCCTGCTGGTCGTCGCAGGCGACGCGGCAGTGGCGCGCTGGGCGGCGAGACCCATTTACATTGGCGGCGATCATCGCCTGGTGCCCTGGGTTCTAGGACTTCAAGGCATTCCCGAGATCACCGATCCGCAGCAAGCCCAGGCAGACCCGGAGCTGGCCGTACTCTCGGCGATAGCGCACGGCGGCGATGTCGACACAGCCAAGTCAGTGAAGATTGCGTTTGCCGCAGAGATGGCCAGTCGCGGACTCGACCCGGATCGATTAACCTTGTATTACGATCTCATCATGGCCTCGCTGAGCGAGGCGGCGCGACGGGAGCTGCAAACCATGGACCGAGCCAAGTACCAGTATCAGAGCGACTTCGCCAAGCGCTATGTGGCGGAAGGCAAAGCGGAGGGTAAAGCCGAGGGACGATTGGAAGGGCAAGCCGACGGTCAGCGTGCCGGCAAAGCGTCTCTGGTCGCCCGCCAGCTCACCTTGCGCTTCGGCTCACTGAGCGAAGACGTTCGAACTCGGATCGCGCAGTCGTCCATTGCCGAATTGGATGCCATCGGTGAACGACTAATCACCGCGGTCAATGTCGAGGAAGCACTGAGTTCGCATTGACGCGGGATGTTCGGCGTACAGCATAAATCGCGATCAATGCGAGCAGAGTCAGAACGCCTGTAGATCCGCCGCCGCCCTTGTTGCCCTGATTCGTCGGAGGCGCAGGTGCAGGTGGGTTCGTGGGAGCGTCAGTCACGGCGCTGACCGCAATGCTCACTGTCGCCGGGCTGGATTCGGCTCCGGCATTGTCGGTCACGGCGTAGCGGAAGCTATCCGTTCCCACGAAATTCGCATTGGGTCGATAAGTTGTCACGCCCGATGCTGCGACTACGATCGAGCCGTTGACAGGCTGCGCGACGATGCGCAGCGTCGACGCGAGCATCCGGCCATCTGTGTCGCTGTCATTCGCCAGCAGCGCAATTTCCACCGATTGCCCCACTGTTGTCGTCGCTGCATCGTCGAGTGCGCGAGGAACCTGGTTACGCTGCACGAATAATTCCGCGCCGATGAGGCCGCCGTCATTCACGCCGAATATCACTTGTCCACCGGCCATACCCAGAGTCGAGGCAACGCCGCGGACAGGCCCCGTAAAGCTCGTCAGCATCTGTGCATCGGCGAGTGTAGATCCGGTACGCGCCAGTTGCGTGGTGCCATCGATGACGACGCCAAAGTAGAGCGTTTGCCCGAAGCGGGCTGCGACACTGCTTGCGGTGCATTCTCCCGAGGCGCTGAAATTGGTGATGGGCGCCGTTCCCGCCGCGGTGCCGTCGGTGGCAAACCATTCGCACCCGTCGCCGGCAGTGCTGCCCTTGAAAGCGATCTTCTCTTCGAGGCGGAATGCGACGCCGGCCGAGACAGTAACGTCGGTCACCATGCGGGTGGGTATGTCCGCACCGCCGTTCCACTTATAAATACCGGGCGCAGTGTTGCCTGTCACCGCGAAATATAGTGCGTCTTCGGTTGCGATCATCCAGGCAATCGAACTGCCGGTGAGCGGTGTCGCATCGAACACCAAGGTTGGCGTATTGTCATTCGTGCGCCAGATTTGCCGCGGCGAAGTTGAAAGGGAGCTGCGGGTAGCGAAAATAAATTCACCGTGGAAAACAGTATTCACCGAGATATATCCGGCGGCGGCGGCCGGCTGCAGAGCGGCGACGAAGTGCGTGCCCGCGAGAGTCCCGTCCGTGGACCACAATTCCTGGCCACGCAAAACCATGGTGGTGAAATACAGGCGCGTTCCCAGGACGGCGACCGGGCATGCAAGCGAGCTCGCTGCATCGGGGGCCACGTCGGCGAGGAGTGCGACGCCCGTGCTCGTGCCGTCAGTGCGCCACAACTCCGCGCCGGTTACAGTCGTGCTGCCCTGGAAATATACGAATGAGCCGAGCTTGAGCGCGGTGTTGCAGAGGCCGCTAGGAATGCCATTGCCGGTGCCAGGCTCGAGATCCGTCAGCCGCTGTGTTCCGGTTGCAGTGCCGTCAGTTTTCCACAGCTCCTGTCCATGGGTTCGATCGCTGGCCTGCAGGTAGGCGATGCCATCGAATACGCCGAGGACCCGGCCATTCGCCGCACCTTCGCCGGGACTTGCATCCTGCACGCGACGGGTGCCCGCCGTGCTGCCGTCGGTCCGCCACAGCGTGCGGCCGTGAATGCCGTCGTCTGCCCAGAACAACGCATCGGATCCGAAAGACACGAAGGGGTCCGGCTGCGATCCCAGGTTCTGGGTTTCCGGAGCGATGTCCTTCAGTATTAGCGTTCCCGCCACGGTGCCGTCGCTGGCTGCGGGCTCGGCGCCTCGTGCGGGATTCTGCGAAGTAAAGAAGGCGCGGCTGTTCGCTATGGTCGTGTACGGAGGCGATACGGAGTACGGTTCGACCGAGATGTCATCGGTGAGATGGACCGGATGACTGCCGTCGAGGTCCATGCGCCACAACTGGATGAGTTTCTCGGCGTTGTAAGTGTTCGCCATCGTAAAAGCGAACAGCTGCGAGCCGGCCTTCTGCACGCTCGAGGATCCGCCATTGGCGCCGGCGAAGGCGTCCATGACCAGGTGCGTACCGGCGGGACTGCCGTCGGTCACGTAGAGTTCGACGCCGGTGATCGGATCGGCGGCATTGAAAAATAAATGATTGCCGGTCCAGAAAAGAGGCAAGGGGACGGTGAGACCTGCGCCAATCGGCACAGCTGTCGTGCCATTTACCGTGCCGTCGCTTTGCCAGAGCGAACTTGCGGATCCTGAGATCAGCCTCAAGAACACGCGAGTGCCGGCGACAACGCAGTTGTCGATCGAGTCGCTGTGCTGTGAGGGCAGCAATGCGAACGTTCCGGCCGCGGTGCCATCGCTGCGCCAGGGTTGCCCGTCCGAAATGAAGTAAAGCAGGGTGTCGCTCGCGCACTCTATGGTGGCGGACACCGGGCTCGGCTGTTGAAACTGCCCGCTTGCGTCGCGTCTCCAGAGCTGGCCGATGCCGCTGTTGCCGACTGTAGCCGTGAAATACAGATCGCTGCCGACTGCCGTGATGTCCTTAGGTGTGCTCGATCCGGCGCCTGGTTCCAGGTCGATTTCCAGGTGCGTATTGGCGGCAACGTTGGAAGCGTCGGTCACCCATAGTTCGTTGCCGAGAGCCGTCTGCGCGGAAAAGTACAGCAGGTTGTCGATCGCTGCCCCTTGCGGCAGCACTGTGTTTGCCGGGCTGTCGAATTGCGCAAGGCGCCAGGTTCCCGCAACGCTTCCATCGCTGCGCCACAGTTCTGTGTTCGTAGAAGTGCGCACACCGAAAACGGCCGCCCCGCTTGGCAGCGTTGCTACATGGCCGACCGTCGATGCGTCGAATTCGGCCAACTTGAATGTGCCGGCGGCCGTCCCATCGGAAACCCACAGCTCGCTCGGCTGGGGTGTGGGCGTGTTGACGCGCCTGCCGGTCCACATCGTGCGTGTGCCCAGCGACACCAGGGCTTGCGGATTGTCGAAAGTCAGGGCGCCGGCAGGAAGGAGACGCTGAGTTCCCGCAGCCGTGCCATCCGATGCCCAGAGTCCCGCATCGACCGCCGCCGATCCGCTGCCAGCAACGAATATCGCCTGGGCGCCCGCCGTGCCGATATAGCGAGGATTCGAACTTCTCGAAATGACGACCGTGTTGATGTCGCTGAGAAGCTCAGCGCCGTATGCGCCGCCAGTCAACATAAGGAGTACGAGCGCTGCAAATGCTCGTTCGAGGAAACGGATACTCAACAGGGACTCCTTCCCACTAACCGTGATCGTAGAGTTGTGCTTGCGGCAGTCGCGGGATTCTATCGGTCGCCACCGCGACCGTGTCGCGATTTTGACTTTGCATGTATACCTTGTCGAATCGCCTCCGGCGCTAAACTATTCCACCTCTCCAGCTGCGCGATACTCAGCATGCCCATTCCCCCCACCCCCAACGCCGCCCACCGCCTCGTCGAAACTCTCGTCGCCAACGACATCACGCATATCTTTTGTGTGCCCGGCGAAAGCTACCTGGCCGTGCTCGACGCGCTGGTGGACTTCAAGGATCGCATCGAGGTGATTACCTGCCGACATGAAGCGGGTGCGGCGAACATGGCGGTTGCGTACGGCAAGCTGACGGGCAAGCCCGGCGTGTGCTTCGTCACGCGCGGGCCGGGAGCGACGCATGCGAGCATCGGCGTGCACACGGCGATGCAGGATTCGGCGCCGATGATTCTGTTCATCGGGCAGGTGGCGCGCGAGGATCGCGGGCGTGAAGCGTTCCAGGAAATGAATTACGCCGCGGTGTTCGGATCGTTCGCGAAACTGGTGGTCGAGATCGACGCCGCGCCGCGCATGGTGGAACATGTGACGCACGCGATTGCGACGGCATCGCAGGGGCGACAAGGTCCAGTCGTCATCGCGTTGCCCGAGGACATGTTGAAAGATTCTGCGGGTGCGCGTGTGCCGCTGAAAGTGTCAACGGCAGCGGCATATCTCGATCCCACGGCGACGCGGGAAATTGTCGCAAGGCTCGAAGCCGCGGAGCGACCGCTGCTGATCCTGGGTGGCACGGGTTGGAGCGAAGCGGCGTTGCAGTCTTTGACGCAGTGGGTCGAAAAAATACGCCTGCCCGTGGTGCTGTCCTGGCGTCGCAAGGACCTGTTCGACAACGATCATCCCTGTTACGCGGGCGATCTGAACATCCGTCCGACGCCGGCACTCAATGAGCGGTTGAAATCGGCCGACCTGCTGATCGCGTTGGGAGCGCGGCTGGGCGATGTGCCGACGTTGGGTTACAGCATGTTCACTGCCGAGGAGATGGCGGGCAAGTTGATCCATGTGCACGCGTCGGCGGAGGAGATCAATCACGTATGGCAGCCGTCGCTAGCCGCACATGCGAATCCTGCTGCCGCGGCGACGGCGCTCGCAGCCACGACGGTGAAGCGAAGTTGGAATGAGTGGTGCGCGGGCGCGCGTGCCGAATACGAGAGCACCTTGAAGCCGGTGACGACGAGCGGTAGCGTCAACCTCTCGGAAGTATTTTCGTATCTCGCCGCAGTCCTGCCGCCGGATGCCATCGTCTGCAACGGCGCTGGCAACTACGCGGCGTGGCCGACACGCTTCTATCGCCATCGTCGCTGGCACACGCAACTTGCTCCCACCAGCGGCGCGATGGGATTCGGCTTTCCTGCGGCTATCGCAGCGAAGGCGCTGCATCCTGATTGCGAAGTCATCGGCGTGGCCGGCGACGGCTGTTTCCTGATGACGGGGCAGGAGCTCGCCACGGCAGTCCAGTTCGACATCCGCCTCATCACACTGGTCATAGACAACGGCTCGTACGGTACCATTCGCATGCACCAGGAACGCGACTACCCTGGCCGGGTGATGGCAACGGATATCCGCAATCCCGATTTCGCCGCGTATGCGAGAGCATTCGGTGCCTGGGGCGGTACAGTGGAACGGACAGAGGATTTCGCTGGTGTGTTCGCGGCGGCGCGGGCCGCGGGCAAGCCGGCATTGATCCACATCAAAACCAGTGTCGAAGACATCCTGCCAGGGCAAAGATTGAAGACGGTTTCGCCTGCCTAGCGTTATTACATTAGCAGGGGGGCGAGGGGTTTAAGGGATTACCTGGATATCGCGCTCTTAATCGCCGATTCCGGAACCGCCCTCGCCGCAGGACGTTTGACGCAAGCCATTCCCGAACTACGTAGAGGTTCTATGCGATCTCCTCACTCCGCCAAGTTGCGCTACGTAGTCGCAACGATTGTAACCTGCAGTGCAGGCACCGCCGGCGCTTCCAGTTTCGCGTTGCTCGAGCAAAGCGCCAGTCGCCTCGGTACCGCGTTCGCGGGCACCGCTGCTGCGGCCGATGACGCGACAACGGTGTTCTATAATCCCGCCGGACTCGGCACGTTGAAGCAGACCGAGGCCGCCGTGGTGTTCAGCGAAATCGATGTGGGATCGAAATTCAAGAACCGTAGTTCGCAGGCGGCGCTGGGCCAGCCCCTGGGCGTGGAAGGCAGCGATGCAGGCGGCTGGAATTTCGTGCCCGCGACTTATTTCGCGATGCCCATCAACGATAGCCTCGCCGTCGGCTTTGCGCTCAATGCGCCGTTCGGACTGAAGCTCGAATACGATAGCGACTGGATCGGGCGCTTCCAGGCCGAGCGGTCGGAGATCAAGACCTACAACGCGAATCCCGCATTGTCGTGGCGCTTGAACAAGGTCGTGACCTTAGGCGTGGGAGTGGACTACCAGAAAGTCCAGGCGGAACTCACCAACCAGATCAACTACTCCGCTGTGGTAGCACAAGGGGCGCAGCAGCTCGCGGCTGCCGGACAACTCAGTCCGGCTCAAGCACAGGGTGTGATCGCCGCCAACGCGGGCTTGAGCGGTACTGCGGTGGTTCGAGGCGACGATGCAGCATGGGGTTACAACCTCGGCGTGTTGTTCGAGTTGCCGTCGAGCACCAGGATTGGCCTGAGCTATCGTTCGTCCATCGACTATCACGTCGAAGGGTCGGCCCGCTTCGCGCCGCCCACACCCACCAATCCAACCGGCGCGGCCATCGTTGCCGCAGCGGGCCAATCTGCACTGGCGAACAGTCGTGCGTCTTTGAATCTCGAATTGCCGGACAGCGCCATCCTGTCGGTCGCACAGCCCATGGGCGACTTTCAACTGTTGGCCGACGTGGCCTGGACTGGTTGGAGCAGCGTGCAGGAACTGCGTGTGATACGCGAATCCGGCGCGGTTCTCTCCGTCACTCCGGAACGCTGGGAAGACACCTGGCGCTTCGCACTCGGCGGCGTGTACCGTCTCAACGATGCCTGGAAGCTCAGGGCAGGCGTCGCTTACGACGAGACTCCGGTGCCCACGGCGACTCGCACCGCGCGGCTCCCGGACGCGGATCGAAAGTGGCTGGCTGTCGGAACGCAATGGGCGGTTTCGCCGCAGCTGGTCATCGACGCCGGTTACGCGCGTCTTTTCAGTAAAGACAGCAGGATCGACCAGAATGCCGGCAGCACTCTCGCGAACGGGCTGATCGGCGGCGAGCAGCAATCCAGCGTGAATATCGTGAGCGCGCAGTTCAGCTATCGATGGTGAGAGTCGGCTGAACGATGAGCCGTTGGAAAAATTGTCGCCGGCGGCGGCGACAATGAAGGAGAATTGCCTATCGACTGCATACCGATAGGGAATCTCCATGCAATCCATGTTCGTGAAGTTGAGAATGTCCGCTGTCTTCGGCGCTGCTGCGCTGGTCACCGGTGCGGCGGTAGCGGCTCCCGCACAGGCTCCGTCGAAATACTTCGAAGGACGCGACCTGTTCGGGTTGCAGGTCGCGACGGATCCGCAGATCCGGCCCGATGGCGGTGCGGTCGCTTATGTTCGCGCCTCTTACGAAATCATGACGGACTCGGCGCGGCGTGCGATCTGGTTGATCGATACGGCATCGGGTGCGCAGACTCCTCTGGTCACAGGCAGCGGTGCGCATACCTCGCCACGCTGGTCTCCCGATGGCGAACGGCTGGCTTATGTCTCGACTGCAGAAGGCGGTCGTTCACAGCTGTTCGTCCGCTGGATACGCAGCGGCGTAGCCGCCCGCATTGCCGAATTCGTCGATGCGCCGGAGAATCTCGCCTGGTCGCATGACGGCAAGTGGATCGCCTTCACCATGTTCGCGCCGGACGAAAAGTCCAAGCTGGGATCCACGCCGGAAAAACCCGAAGGGGCGCAATGGGCGGCGCCGCTGGAGGTCATCACGGACATTACTTATCGAGCCGACGGTGCGGGTTATCTCAAAGCCGGCTACACGCATCTCTATGTCGTTCCGGCGGATGGCGGAGCGTCACGGCAACTGACGTTCGGCGCGTTCAGCGAGAACGGTCCGCTGGCATGGAGCGCCGACGACAAGCACATCGTGCTCAACGGCAATCGCAACGAAAACTGGCAACGCGAGCCGGTCAATTCCGAGCTATACGAAGTGACCGTGAGCGATGCATCGATCACTGCACTCACCACGCGCAACGGTCCGGACGCGTCCCCGGCTTTCTCGCCAGATGGCAAGCAGCTCGCTTTCCTGGGGTTTGACGACCGGCTGATGGGATCGGAGCACAACCGTCTGTACGTCATGGATCGCGGCACGCGCAATATCCGTGCGTTGACCGACAAGCTGGATCGTTCCATCGACGAGCTGCAGTGGGCTGGGGACGGGCGCAGCATCTACGTGTGCTATGACGACAACGGTTCTACCCGCGTGAGCCGTGTCGCACTCGACGGGAAAGTCACCGAAGTAGTCAGCGGCTTGAGCGGCGCGGGGCTGGATCGTCCCTATACCGGCGGCGCGTTCACCGTTGCGAACAATGGTGTGGTCGCATTCACCAGCGGCACGCCGCAGCGACCGTCGGAAATTTCGATCGTGCAGCGTGGCGCCAAGCGCCAGCTCACCTATCTCAACGAAGGATTACTGGCCGGCAAGACGCTCGGTGAAGTGTCTTCGCTGCCAGTCACTTCCTCGTTCGATAAGCGTCCCATCGCGGCGTGGGTGGTGAAGCCGCCGCAGTTCGAGCAGGGCAAGAAATATCCGCTGATCCTCGAGATCCATGGCGGTCCGTTCGCGGCCTACGGTCCGCTGTTCTCGACAGACAACCAGTTGTACGCGGCGGCCGGTTACGTCGTGGTCTATGTGAATCCCCGCGGATCGACATCTTATGGCGACGAATTCGCCAACCTGATTCATCACAACTATCCCAGCAACGACTACGACGACCTGATGAGCGCGGTCGATGCAGCCATCGCGCAGGGCTACGTAGACGACCAGAATCTGTTCGTCACCGGTGGCTCGGGTGGCGGCGTACTCACGGCGTGGATCGTGGGACGCACACAGCGGTTTCGCGCGGCGGCATCGCAGAAACCCGTCATCAACTGGGCGAGCATGGTGCTCACCACCGACGGAGCAACCTACATGCCCAAGTACTGGTTCGCAAAATTGCCGTGGGACGACCCGGAGAGTTACTGGAAACGTTCGCCGCTGTCCCTGATCGGCTCGATTACTACGCCCACGCTGGTGGTGGTTGGCGACCAGGATTTCCGCACGCCGGTGAGCGAATCGGAACAGTTGTACGAAGCGTTGCAGCTGCGCGGCGTTCCCACAGCTCTCGTCAAAGTGCCGGGCGCTTCTCATGGTGGTCTGACGGCACGTCCCTCGCAATCGGCAGCCAAGGCCAGCGCGATCATTGCGTGGTTCGAGCGTTATCGCACCAAAGCCGCGGCGCCTCCGACACCGTGATGGACAGCGGCGTCGCATGATCGCCTTCGAAGGCGTAAGCCACGCTTACACCGACGATGTCACTGCGACGGTCGCGGCGCTGATCGACGTCAGCTTACGGGTCGAGGTCGGCGAATGCGTCGCCGTCATCGGCCCGAGCGGTTGCGGCAAGTCGACGTTACTGCGGCTCGCCGCCGGTTTGATCGTGCCGGAGCGCGGCCGCATCCTGATCGAAGATCTGGAGCTGCGGCCGGAGACGCTCATGCAGGCGCGCCAGCGCATCGGCTATGTCATTCAGTCGGGTGGGCTGTTTCCTCATCTGAGTGCGCTGGACAATGTCGTGCTGGCTGCACGTTATCGCAAGCGCGACGAGAAGTGGATCGAGGCGCGGGTGGCCGAGTTGGCAGAGCTGGTGCAACTGCCGGTTGCGTCCCTGTCGCGCTATCCGAAAGATCTCTCCGGCGGACAGCGACAGCGCGTGAGCCTGATGCGTGCGTTGATGCTGGATCCGGATGTCCTGTTGCTGGATGAGCCGCTGGGCGCGCTCGATCCGATGGTGCGGCATGGGCTGCAGGAAGAACTCGGCGCGCTGTTCGCGCGACTGAAAAAATCCGTGCTGCTGGTGACGCATGACATGGCCGAGGCCGCGTTCTTTTCGCGGCATATCGTGCTGATGCAGGCGGGACGCATCGTTCAGCAGGGCACTTACGAAGATCTCGCGTTGCGGCCGACGGATGCTTTCGTCAGCGAGTTCGTCAGGGCGCAGCGTCCGTTGCCGACACTGCGGTCCGGGTCGGCGAGTGCATAAATTCGCGGCGTCCTTCATTCTGCTGTGTGCCGCATCCGGTCTTGCGGCCGCAGCGCCGCCGGTGGTAGTGGCCTCGAAGGTATTCACCGAATCTGTGATCCTCGCGGACGCCGGAGTGCAACTGCTGCAAGCGGCAGGGCAGTCAGCCGAACATCGCAAGGAGCTGGGCGGCACGCGCATTCTGTGGAGTGCCTTGCTGCGCGGTGATGTGGATTGCTATCCCGAGTACACCGGCACGCTGCGGGCGGAGATTTTCGCTTCGCGGGCATTGCAGAATGATGAGCAACTGATCGCGGCACTCGCGCAGCAACACGTATGGGCGTCGCGGCCGCTGGGATTCAACAATACCTATGTGCTGGGAATGCGTCGCGACCAGGCTCAGCAGCTGGGTATCGATCGTATCTCGCAGCTCGCCCAACATCCGCGGCTGCGCTTAGGTTTCAGCAACGAATTTCTCGAACGCCAGGATGGCTGGCCGGGATTGCGCGATCGCTATCGCCTGCCGCAAGCCGATGTCCGCGGCCTCGCGCACGATCTTGCCTATCGCGGTGTGGCAAGTAACTCGATCGATGTCACGGATCTCTACTCGACCGACGCTGAGATCGCGCACTACGACCTCGTCGCATTGAAGGACGACGCACTATATTTTCCGGCGTACGAAGCGCTGTTCGTGTGTCGCGATACGGTGTCCGCTTCGGTGCGCACCACGCTCAACAAACTCGGTAGCCAGATCGACGCGGATCTCATGAGCAGGATGAATGCTCGCGCCAAGCTCGACAAGGTGGCCGAGGCAAACGTCGCGGCGGATTTTCTGCGGGATAAATTCGCCGTGCAATCGACGGTGACCGCCGATTCACGCTGGACTCGCATCGCCCGGCATACGCGTGAGCATCTTGCCATGGTGGCGATCTCGCTCGGTGCGGCGATTCTGGTCGCTACACCGTTAGGTGCGCTCGCGTTCTATCGCCGCAGGTTCGGGCGCATTGCGTTTATCGTGGCCGATATCCTGCAGACATTGCCTGCTCTGGCGCTGCTCGTGTTTCTGATTCCGTGGCTGGGCATCGGTTATGCGCCGGCGATTGTCGCGCTGTTTCTTTATAGCCTGCTGCCGATCCTGAGGAATACGCATGCTGGGTTGGCGGATATTCCGCGTACGTTGCGTGAGTCGGCGGCGGCGCTCGGGCTTTCGTCCGCCGCACGGATTCGATTGATCGAACTGCCGCTCGCGGCGCGTTCGATACTTGCCGGAATCAGGACGGCGGCGGTGATCAATGTCGGCACGGCGACGCTCGGCGCGCTAGTGGGAGCGGGCGGATATGGGCAGCCGATTCTCACGGGCATACGGCTGGACGATCTGGGGTTGATTCTCGAAGGGGCGATCCCGGCGGCGGTGTTGGCGCTGGTGGTGCAGGCGGGGTTCGCGTTGTTGGAGCGGAGGTGGGTGGTGGCGAAATGATCTACGCCGTCGCGACTTCCTGATCCGGCAACGCCGCCAGCTTATCCAGCATCCGCCGATCCGACGCCACTTCGATCCGCTCCGGCGACGTGAGCCAGCGCAATGCCTCTTCCAGCGACTGTGCATCGTCCAACTTGTGATCCGCCGTCAGGCGGAAAGCCGTCGGATGGCCGCGAACCTCGGCGGGACGCGGCATGTTGCCAGTGATGTGTGCAGAGCGCGCTTCCTCATGACGGGCGAGATAGCGTAGCGAATCGCCTTCGAGCGGCGTCGCTGCGGCGATCAGCTCATCGCGTCGGCGCATCAAGTCGGGAACGTTCTTCTCTTCCGGCGTCCGGAACAGCGCCAGCCGCCGCAGGAACTGTCCGATGCGCACACTGCTGCTCGCATTAGACAATGGGATGGCAAGCACCAGCCCCGCAACTGCCGGCGCGAGCCAAGCGAGCAACTCCGGCGACAGCAGGTAAGCCACGACGCCAGTGACGATGCCGACCAGCATGTGCTTCCAATGGAAATGCCACGATTCGCGCCATGAAGTCTCGGATGCATGACGGCGCTGTGAGCCCCAATCCGAATCGCTGCCGCGCAGGATGTCGAACACGTGCTGGCTCTGGATCAGCATCATGACCGGCGCATACAGTGCCGAAAGGAACAGTTCGATCACCGCGCTCACCATGATGCCGAGGAAACCGCCGCAACCCTTACGATGCGACGAGAACATGGTCCGCAGCATGCCGAGCGTCTTGGGGATGAGCAGCACGGCCATGCTGAACATGAACAGCAGGATCATGCGTTCGGAGTCGAACACCGGCCAGTTGGGAAACAGTTGGAACGTGGTGCTGAAATATTCCGGGCGGATCAGCGTGGCCTGCAACGTGAGCGCGAAGCCCACCAGGATCAGGAACAGCCACAGCGGCGACGACAGGTAACTCATGATGCCGATGGCCAGGTGCAGCCGGCTCGTCGGCGCCAGGCCCGCCGCGCCGATGATCTTCAGGTGCTGGAGATTGCCCTGCGCCCAGCGTCGATCGCGGATGGCGACGTCGACCAGCGAAGGCGGGCCTTCTTCCCACGAACCTTCCAGGTCTGCCGCCATGCGCACTCGCCAGCCGGCGCGACGCATGAAAGACGCTTCGACGAAGTCATGCGACAGCACGTGACCGCCGAACGGCTTGCGTCCCTGCAATTGCGGCAGGCCGCACGTGGCAGCGAAAGCGGCGACGCGAATGATGGCGTTGTGGCCCCAGTAGTTGCCATCATCGCCCGACCATGCCGAAACGCCGCGCGCGATGACTTGTCCGTAAACGCGACTCGCGTACTGCTGCAGCCGGGCGAACAAACTGCGTTGACCGATGAGCAATGGAATGGTCTGCAGTATGCCGAGCTGCGGATCGGCCTGCATGCGCTTCGCCAGCGCGACCAGCGTCGCCGCGCTCATCAGGCTGTCGGCGTCCAGCACGATCATGTATTTGAAATGGCCGCCCCAGCGACGCACGAAATCATCAACGTTGCCGACCTTGCGCCCGGTGTTGTGCCAGCGCCGTCGATAGCGAACGCGCATGCCGCCGTCGAGCGCGCGGCGCAATCGATCGACGGCCAGCGACTCCGCGATCCACGCATCGACGTTGGTCGAATCCGAGATGATCACGATCTCGAAGTTGGCGGCGACGCCATCGATGATCAGCGCTTCCGCCATCGCCTGCAGCGCAGCCGTAGTGCGGATCGGGTCTTCGTTATAGACAGGCATGACCAGCGCCGTGACGCTGTCATCCAGCGGCGCTTCGACCGGACGCGGGCCGGGCAGGAAAAAACCGGCGACCGCCGAGGCACAGGCGAACGCGATCCAGCACAAGGTAATGGCGAAGAAGAAAATCATCACGGCCTGCAGCGCCGTCATGTTGCCGGCGCCGACGATGCCGAACATCTCGCTCACGCCATAGCCGGTGATAGCCAAAGTGCCGCCGATGGAAATCACGCGAGCAGGGAAGGTGCTCCAGTGACTCTGGCTGCGCTCTGCGATGGCTGGCGGCGCGTGCCGCAGATCCTGCAACGGCATGTCGAGAGGCGACTCGGCCGGCATGCCGCCGACAGCCGGAGTCGATACCGTTGCGCCCATGTCGTCAACGAGTCCGAGGGTGGGGCGAATCATCGGGTTCAGCTGGCCGTCCATCGATAGAGCCAGGTTTCCGTGACAGGACGATCGTCGCGCATCAGGCGCAGGCGCAATTCAGAAACGTCCGCATCGCCGGGCGCCAGTTCGAAGCTGGCGCGGATGCTGCGTAATGCGGGGAAAGGCTGGAGCAACGCATTGCTGACTTTGCCGCGCGACGAACCGACATCGATGCGCAAACCTTCGATGGACTTGCCGATGCCGTCGAAGTCCACCACGAACAGGCGTCGCTTGCCATTGAGACTCGGCCCGGTGCGCGTGCCGGAGACACGGCCGATCGCCGATGTGGCGCGAGGTTGCGGCAGCCAGCGTAGTCGATACGACACGTGCCAGGGCTTGCCGGCCGGAATGGGATTCTTGGGACGCCACAGCGCGACGATGTTGTCGTTGGTCTCGCGATCGCTGGGAATCTCGATGAGCTGCACCGAGCCCGCGCCCCAGTCGCTCGTGGGTTCGATCCAGGCGCTGGGTCGTTTTTCGTACTGCGCTTCGAGGTCGTGATAGTCCGATACTTTGCGCGAGCGCTGCACGAGTCCGAAAGCGCGTGGCGCTACCGATGTGAAACTCGAGATCTGCAACTGCGCGGGATTGGCGAGCGGCCGGAAGATCTGCTCGCCGGAAGGCATCAGCACCGAAAGGCCGTCCGAGTCGTGCACCTCGTCGCGAAAATCATCGATGCGGCTGCGGTTCGACTCGTCGAACAGGAACATCGACGTCAGCGGCGCGATGCCCACGTTGTCGAGCTCGACGCGCGGAAACAGCGTCAGGTCCACGTCCATGACGGTCTCGTTGCCAGGCGTGACGGAGAATCGATAAGCGCCCGTGGTCGACGGGCTCTGTAGCAGCGCATGTACGACGATGCCGCTGGAATTGGTGCCCGGTCGTTCGATCCAGAAATGCGTGAATGCGGGGAATTCCTCGCCCGAGGGCGATGCTGTTTTGAGCGCCAGGCCACGCGCCGACAGTCCGTACAGGTTGCCTTTGCCGATCGAGCGGAAATAGGAGGCGCCCTGGAACACCAGGAACTCGTCCCACACCGAACGTGAGTTGATGCGCCCTCGCACGCGAAAACCGGAAAGCGGCAACGACACCGAGCCCAGTTGCTTGGCGATCGACGGCCCGAGGATGAAGGTGCCCGGTGCGGCGGTGACATCTCGCGCCATGCCGTTTTCCACCACAGACACTGTTACCGGTGCTTCGAACAGGAATCCGGCGGGCAGCACTTCGACACGATACGGCACCTGCTCGTTGCGCCAGATGGCGCTTTCCGCGTTGACGCGAATGTCCCGGTATTGGTCATAACTGATCTGGCGCAGCGGCGAGCCGCTATCCAGCAGCCTGGGAGCTGCGTTCTCGGCAGACAGTCGCTTCGCCATGTCGGGAACCGTGGCGGAGTTGAACTGATAGGTGGTGGGCTTGGTGGCCGGCGGGTCCTGTCGCATGGCTGCGACGCCGCCGAAAGTGGCCGTCACGGCAGCCAGGACGATTCCCCAACGTCGATAGCGGCGGATCGGAGCCGGGCGCGCGGAGTCAGTCACTGGGGATTGTCTGGATCTCTGAAGGAATCGAAACACTGAATTCATGCTACCCCGTCGCATCGGTGTGACCGGCAAACCGTCGAGTCACGCCACCCCATGGAGCAGCGCCGTCCCTTGCACTGGGGACGGACCATGCGAGCGTCTGGCAAAGAACATAGGTCAGCGTCGTCGCAATCCGGCGCCGCGAGGTAAACAGCTATGCCAAGGCAATACGCACATCGCCAATATCCAGTTCCTTTGCGCACGCTGCCGATGCGATGCGGCGCACCCGGTGATGGAGAGTTCGGCGGCGGGGGCAATCTTAACCTCTCCCTGTCACGAGCGCATGCCGGGTGGGCCGATCGCCGTTTGCCGATGAGCGCGGGCGCTACATATATATGGGTCGGGCGTCAGAGTTTGAGCAACTCCCCTATTGCGCTGGCCCCCGCTCTACCAGTATGAAGCCCACCGCGGCACATAGTCGTATAAAGAAGAGGTCGAGTCGCACATGGGGAATCGTTCGTGGCTATTGGCTTGGGCATTGTTCGCCACTCCTGCGCTCGCGGATTGGACCGGTAAAGGGGAGGCCGGCGTGGTGGTTTCGAGCGGTAACACGGAGACCGAGACGGCGAACGCCAAACTGGCCCTGGCGCGTGAAGCCGGCAAATGGAAGAACGCCTTAGGACTGGCCGGCCTGTACGCGTCGGATGAAGATGGCCGGACGGCGCAGCGCTGGGAGGCGCTCACGCAGACCGACTACAACTTCAGTCCGCGCGCTTTCTGGTTCGGCGCCGCGCGTTACGAAGACGACGAGTTCAGCGGTTTCGAATACCAGGCCACCGCCTCGACCGGCCTGGGTCGCAAGTTCATCACCAGCGACACCACCAAGTTCATCGGCACCGCGGGCGTCGGTTACAAATTCTTCGAAACGCGCGATGTGCTGGACGATACCACCGGGGCGCTGATCACGCCGGGCGACACCGACAGCGAAGTCGTGTTTCGCGGCACGCTGGATTTCGAACACAAGTTCACCGACACCACCTCGCTGATCGACAAGTTCATCGTCGAATCCGGCGCCGACAACACCTACGTGCAGAACGACCTGTCGCTGCAGGTGAAGATGACCGATGTGCTGGCGCTGGCCGTCGGTTACTCGGTGCGTCATAACACCGATCCGCCGGCGGGCTTCGAAGAGACGGATACGTTGACGACGTTGAACCTGGTCTACGAGATCAAGTAGCGGGTTGCTTCGCCCCACGCGAAGCAAACCACAGGCGCTTCTCATAGCAAACACTCAGCGCATCGCTGCCGCGACCGCTGAAGTTCGCAATGCGCTGAAACCCCGCTGCCTCGTACAGCCGTATCGCTGCGGGCTGTCTCATCCCTGTCTCGAGACGCAGCGTTACGTAACCGAAGCCAACCGCCGCCACTTCCAATGCGTGCAATATTCGTCGCGCGATGCCGGCGCGACGTGAGCCGGGCACGACGAACATGCGACGGATCTCCGCGGTCGTCTCATCGAGTGGATAGAGCGACCCGCATCCCGCGGGCTCGCCGGAAAGATACGCCAGAATATAAATACCGCGCGCTGGCACAGGCACGCTCGTAGGCCACGGCGCATCCGCATCTATCCTGTCCGCATAGATCTGCCGTGCTTCGATAGCAGCCTCTCGCAGCAGAGTCAGCGCGTTCGGATCGAAGGGATCGACGGCTTGTATCGACAAGTCGTCGATCATTTTCTCCGTGCGCACGCCATCGCGAATGCTTTTACCAGTGGAGGCGCATTGTCCGACAAGGCCGCGCGTTCCGGTTGAAACAGCGTGGCGACGAAGAACGGATGCGCATCGAGTTCGACCACGCGGATTTCACCGGTGACATCGTGGCCCGTCGCACGCAGCGGGCCTTTCGTCAGCGCGGCCTGGAATGCAGGATTGATTCCATAACTGCAGTGATAGCTCTCCGCGATCTCTTCCCTGCTGTACGCGTTGGCAACGCGCGATCCAGGTTGCAGCCGGATGCCGCCGGTCGTCTCTACCAGCGCACACGCCAGCGGTGAGATGACGGAACGCGGCCCATCCGGCGACGACTCGCCATGGTCCGCATCCGGCCAGTGCAGCACATTGCGTGCGTATTCGATCACTGCATGCTGGAATCCGCCGCACGTGCCGAGAAATGGCAGGCCCTGTTCACGCGCATGCTGGATTGCCAACAGCGCGCCTGCCATGTTGCGATAGGGACTGGCAGGCACGCACCAGACAGCATCGAGCCCCGCGAGGCGCGAGACATCGTCGATTTCATGAGTGCCGATCCATTCGCCGTGAATGTCGATCAGAAGTTGTTCGCCGACCAAGCGCAACGCCGCCGGAATGGCGCGGTGAGCGATCACCGTCTCGTTGTAATCGCCGACCAGACCGATACGCAGGGAAGTTGGCATGCCTTTGGGATCGTCGTGTTGTGTAGCCGGATACGATAGCGAAGCCGGTGTCCGAGTGCACGAGATTCGCGGACCGCGTGCCTGGCCCTTGTGGCGCGCATTTCTAGATCGCAATATGCGCCTGTAGTAAAGCGTCTCAACGACCGGACACCGACGATGAAACTGTCCCGAATCCCGTTTGAAGTGGTCGACTGGTCAACGGTAGATATCGCCGAACACGCGGGTGACGAAGGCGTCGCCCGCTGGCGCACGCGAAATTTCGGCGACGTGCGCGTGCGCATGGTCGAATATTCTCCAGGTTATGTCGCCAATCACTGGTGCAGCAAAGGTCACATCCTGTTGTGCATCAGTGGCGAGTTGCAGACCGAATTGCAGGACGGCCGCCAATTCACACTCGGCCCCGGCATGAGTTACCAGGTGGCAGACAACGACGGCGCGCATCGCTCGATGACGCACATCGGCGCCACCATCTTCATCGTCGATTGAATTCTTACCTCTCCCGGTTCCGGGAGAGGTGGCGCGTCCTCGCGCCGGTGAGGGACAACGGTACGTGGGCGGTAACTGAAAATTCTTCTTCGATTCCAGGCCGCACCCCCGAAGCCTCCGTCGACCGCCTCACAAGAACCGTTCCGCAAGCAGCCTCGGAATCCCTCCGATATTCAAATGCTTCGTCCCCGCGAGCTGTACCCCTCGCTTATTACACAGCCGATCGAGTCGCATATCCGGCAGCGGCGGCGCAGCCAGTGCCTTGGTCACGATGACGAATGACGGAAAAATGCGGATCTCGCTGACGATGTCCTTGCGGGAGGCACACAGCATCGTCAATTCCATGATGAGCATGCTGAGCGCCGTCTGTCCCCTGTAGACCGCGGGCAAGGTTGGCCAATGAGCCCAGCCCCAATCCTCGATCACATACGAACCGCCCGGCCGCAACAAAGGAAAAGCGATCTCGAAAGCGCGCCGCGTCCGCGAGTAGTGATGCGAGGCGTCGTCGATGACCAGGTCGATGGGAGTGTCGCCGAACTCATTGCGCACAATGTCCACCACGCGCATTTCGTCCGCTTGGGACACGCCATAGTGCGTGCGAATACGTTCGCCCAGCGCATGCCGCGCGATTAACTCATCGAATGCCGCCACCGGCGCGCACACATCGATGCCGACGAACTTCTCCAATTCCAGCCACAGCGTGAACAGCGCCGGCGAACCGCCCTGGAAAATCCCGAACTCCAGTACATTGCGGATTTTCTCGGCGTGCAGAACCCGGCAATAGTTATCCAGCATTTCCCGGTCCTTGAGCAGGATGAGACGATCGTCCCGGGTCCGCAGCGAATAATCCTTCTGGATACAGTGGAACCGGATATCGTCGATGCTGAATTCGTTCGCATCGATCCAGTTGAGCTGCTTCATCTCATTCACCATCCAATGGCCGAGAGGGGCGCGTATGTTAATCGCTACGCACAGCCGAAGCACCGACACGATCGCAAGATCAGCGCATCTTGACGACTACAGCGCTCCACCCAACTCGATCCACGCGGGTGCGTGATCGCTCGGTTTCTCCCAGCCACGCACGTCGCGATCCACGCCAGCGCGTTCGAGCCGCTTGGCGGCAGCGGCATTGAGTAGAAGGTGATCGATACGCAGGCCCGCATCCCGCTCGTAGGCATTGCGAAAGAAATCCCAATAGGTATTGATCGTCGCATCGGGATGCAGGTGCCGGATGGCGTCGGTCCATCCCTGGTCGATCAGCCGTCCGTACGCCTCCCGTGTTTCGACGCGGAACAGTGCGTCGTCTACCCAGCGTTCGGGTTTATAGACGTCCTTCGCAGTGGGGATGACGTTGTAGTCTCCCGCCAGCACGACCGGAGTTTCGCGCCCTGCCAATTCGACGGCGTGATCCGTGAGCCGTTGCAGCCACCGCAATTTATAGTCGAACTTAGGGCCGGGCGCGGGATTGCCGTTCGGCAGGTACAGGCAGCCGATCAACACGCCTTTCGCCATCGCCTCGATGTAGCGGCTGTGCACGTCTTCCGGATCGCCGGGCAGCACGCGCCGGATCTCCGCGGGCTCCTCATTGCGCGTAAGGATGGCGACACCGTTGTAGCTCTTCTGGCCATGCCAGATCACGCCATACCCCGCATCCCGTATCGGTCCTTCCGGAAATTTCTCCTGTGGGGCCTTCAGTTCCTGCAGGCAGGCGACATCCGGTGCCGTCTGCTCCAGCCAGCGCAGGAGATTCGGCAGCCGTGCATTGACGCTGTTGACGTTATATGTGGCGATGCGCATGCGCGATATTGTAGCTAATGTGCGCCGACGAAGTCCGAAAGCCGCCTGGAGCCAGTATGACAACCCTCATTCCGCCAGCACTGTTGAGTCAGCTTCACCAGGCGATTCTCGACAACAAGGGGATGCTGCCCGGCGCGCTCGCCGGTCAAGTCATGAAAGACTCCGATCTCATCGACGTCGGGCCATTGATGATTTCTCTACTGCCATTCGCCGCCGCTTACGCGCGGGTTCCCATATCGAACTATCCGGTAGGCGCGGTGGCATTGGGCATGCCGACAGGATCACCGATTCCTAATATGTACTTGGGCGCGAACGTCGAATTCACCGGCGAAGCACTGAGTTTCACCGTGCATGCGGAGCAATCGGCGACCACGAATGCGTGGTTGAACGGTGAACAGGGCATCCAGGCGCTGGCCATATCTGCGGCGCCCTGCGGCTACTGCCGGCAGTTTCTATATGAATTGGTTACGGCGCAGGCCCTCGACATCCTGCTGCCGCAGCAGGGATCGCTCGCGCCGGCGACATCGCCGCTGACCGTGTTTCTTCCCGATGCATTCGGTCCGCAGGACCTGGGATTGCAAGGCGGCCTGATGACGCCCCAGCAAAATGGCTTGACGCTGGCGAGCCCCGATCCGCTGGTTCAGGCAGCGCTGACGGCAGCCAACACCTGCTATGCGCCGTACACGAAAAACTTCGCGGGCATTGCATTACTCACGCCCACGAATACTGTCTATGTCGGGCAATACGGCGAGAACGCTGCCTACAATCCCAGCATGTCGCCGCTGGAGTCCGCGGTGACGTT
Source organism: Steroidobacteraceae bacterium (assembly GCA_040509875.1). Taxonomy (GTDB): domain Bacteria; phylum Pseudomonadota; class Gammaproteobacteria; order Steroidobacterales; family Steroidobacteraceae; genus Steroidobacter. Next base: position 20,954 of record JBEVKB010000023.1, read on the forward strand.
CATGAACATGAGCCAGGCGCAGGGCGCCCCGATGGCGATCAAGCGAGTTGTGCTGGTCGAGTCGCCCACCACGGCGAGTCAGAAAGATGCGACCGTTTCCGTATTGTCTTCATTCGCGCCGTCAGTGCAGTTGGAGTATCACGCCGTACGTTGAGTGAGCAACCGTCGCCATCACGTCCTGCGATTCGTTGCCATTCGATTCAGCGCTTCGAGCGTCCGCGCCGGCAATTCGAGCTTTGCGGCGGCGACATTTTCGCGCAGGTGCTCAACAGATGACGTGCCTGGAATGAGAAGAATGTTCGGAGAACGTTGCAGGAGCCAGGCGAGCGCAACCTGCATGGGTGTCGCGTCGAGTGCCGTTGCCGCCGCCGACAGCGTAGAGGACTGCAGTGGCGTGAAGCCACCCAACGGGAAGAACGGTGTGAACGCAACGCCCTGTCGCGCGAGGGCGTCGATGAAGGCATCGTCCTGTCGATGAGCGAGATTGTATTGATTCTGCACGCACACGATGTTCGCGATGGACTGTGCTTGTGCAAACTGGCCCGGCGTGACGTTGCTCAAGCCAATGTGTCGAATCAGGCCCTGGCGCTGCAGTTCGACCAGCGCGGTGAGTGGCGCTTCGATGGAGCCTTCCAGCGGACCGGTTGCTCCACCGAGCCGCAAGTTGACGACGTCGAGCGCTTCAAGGCCCAGGTTGCGCAGATTGTCATGGACGGCGCTGTGCAGTTCGTCAGCTGAAAATGCCGGCAGCCAGGAACTGTCGTTGCCGCGCTTGAATCCCACCTTCGTTACGATGACGAGATCCCGCGGGTAAGGCGCCAACGCGCGTCGGATCAGCTGGTTGGTGACATGCGGGCCATAAAAGTCCGAAGTGTCGAAGTGGGTGATCCCGAGAGTCACGGCTTCCCGAAGTACAGACAACGCTGCGTCGACATCGGCCGGTGGGCCCCAGACGTGCGGTCCGGCGAGTTGCATGGCGCCGTAACCCATGCGCCCCAGCGCGATCGATGTGCCCGGCAATTGGAAAGTGCCCGCGCTGCTGTTGGTAGGTGCGTTGCCTTTATCGATGCTTGGTTTCATAGTCTGTCTCCGTGAAGTGTCGCCACCATAGGCCCCGGCATCGCGTTTGATAATTCCCTTCCGGCGGCACAGCTTGTGCGGGAAACCGCACAGTGCACTTGGAACCTGGCACTGAGGAGAAACGAGGCAATGCCGATGGATCTCGGAGACCTCGCTGCGTTCGTAGCGGTGGCGCGCGGGCAAGGCTTTCGCGAAGCTGCCCGCACGAGCGGGTCGACACCGTCTACCTTGAGCGCGGCGATCCGCAGGATGGAGTCCCAGGTCGGAGTTCGCCTGCTCAATCGCACGACCCGCAGTGTCACGCTGACCGAAGCGGGTTCGCGGCTGCTGGACAGGTTGCTTCCGGCGCTCGGCCAGATCGAAGCGGCCATCGATGTGGTCAACGACTTCCGTGACAGTCCGATTGGCACGCTGCGCCTGAATGTACCTGCCGCTGTCGTGCGAACGATTCTGCCTCCGATCGCCGCGGCGTTTTTAAAGGCGCATCCGCAAGTAAAGCTCGAGGTCACCGTCGAAGACAGTTTCGTGGATGTTTTCGCTGCCGGCTGCGATGCGGGCGTGCGTTACGACGAACGATTGGAGCAGGACATGATCGCCGTGCCGATCGGTCCGCGAGTGCAGCGATACGCAGCGGCGGCTGCGCCGGCGTACTTGAAGTCGCGCAAGCGTATCCAGCATCCGCGCGATCTGTTGACTCACTCCTGCATCCGTCATCGCTTCTCCAGCGGCGCCACGCCAGCCTGGGAATTCGAGCGAGCCGGCGAAGCGATCCGGCTCGATCCGACAGGACCTCTCGTGATAACGGCGGGTGCATCGGACATGTCGATCAGTGCGGCGATCGCCGGACTGGGTATCGTCTACTTGTTCGAAGACTGGCTCCAACCGGCGTTCGACAGCCGCGCGTTGGAGCCGGTGCTGAAATCCTGGTGGCCCAGCTTTTCAGGTCCTTTCCTGTACTACCCGAGTCGACGGTACATGCCCGCGCCGCTGCGCGCCTTCGTCGATTTCATCAAGACAGCGGACGCAGGGGAATGACACCAGCGCCACGCGGCAGCCATCACCTGTTGGGTTCCGACTCCATTACGCCCCGGCCGTAGCGGCGACCCAATCGTTCGCGTAACTCGGCGCGTTCCTCTGGAGTCATCTGCGCCCAGCGTTCGTTTGTGTGGCGGCGCCAATGGGCGAATCGCCCGCCGTGACCGCGGAAGCCGCCGAGCAATATCCGGCTCAACACGAGCAGTCCGAGTGCCTGCCAGAAGCTCACTGCGGGTCCGGCGAATAATGTCGGTACGAGTGCGTTCCACAGACTCATGGTCACGAAGCCCAACGCGCTCAGCGCGAGAGCTGCGAACGTTACGAATTTCAGCGCTCTCGCCAGCCAGTGCCGTCTCATGATGCGTGCTCCTCTCATTGGTCCAACCAATCCGCATAAACCGATTGCAACCGCTCGCGCAGGTACAACACCGCGTAGCGCTTGCGTGATAGCAGCGTGTTAATACTCGAGCCGGTGGCGGCGGCGAGTTCTTTGAAACTCATGCCGTCGAACTCATGCGCGACGAATACGTCGCGCTGCTCGGACGGCAGCTCGTCGATGGCCTCCACGAGTCGATCCAACAGGACCTGCCGGGCGACAACGGCGTCCGGGCCGGCCTCCACCGGAGGCAGCAGATCCTCCAGTCCCAGGATCTCATCGTCCTGCGACTCGCTGCGGGATTCAGGCTCATCCGCGAGCGCGGTGGGCCTCTTGAGCCGAAACAGATCGACGATCCGGTTCCGCGCCACGCGGAACAACCACGCACTCACCTCTTCGAGCGGTTGCAAGCTGCGATAGGCTGCGACCAACTCGTAGAACACCTCTTGCAGGATGTCTTCGGCGTCACCGTCGTTGAGCACCCGCCGGCGAATGAATGCCCGCAGCCGGCCGCGTTCGCGCCGGATCGCATCGGCGATCTGCTGGTTCTGCTTGGCAAGCATGGGCGGTGGGGCCAGTGAGGCGTTCATTCATAAGGGTAGACGGGCCAGCGCGGGAAATATTGTGTGCTCGGGGCGGGAGAACCACTAAGAGACGGCGCTGAGGAGAGGTGGCATCCGTCGATTCGGGCCTCTATCGGGCTTCGGCGTGAACTCGCAGTGCGTACGCTCGCCCCGTCGCTGGGGCAGCGTACGCATGAGGGAGAGTGCGGATGAGGAATCGAGCGCGGCGTGCGCTGCGTTAATGCGAGCTCAGCGCTTCCTCGGCAGTTGCCGCGGTGAGCAGCCGTTCGCCGATGGCATCCAATTCGGCTATGGACGACTGCGCGATCCGAGTCTGAACTTCGTCGGTCAATGAGCCGAAGCGCAAGGTGAGCAGGCGGGCGACCAAAGACGCTTTTCCGGCACGCTGACCGTTGACCTCTCCTTCGGCTTTACCCTCCGCCACATAGCGCTTGGCGAAGTCGCTCTGATACTGGTACTTGGCTCGGTCCATGGTTTGCAGCTCCCGTCGTGCCGCCTCGCTCAGCGAGGCCATGATGAGATCGTAATACAAGGTTAATCGATCCGGGTCGAGTCCGCGACTGGCCATCTCTGCAGCCAGCGCAATCCGCACTGACTTCGCTGTGTCGGCATCGTCGCCATGTGCTATCGCTGAGAGTACGGCCAGCTCCGGGTCTGCCTGGGCTTGCTGCGGATCGGTGATCTCCGGAATCCCTTGAAGTCCTAGAACCCAGGGCACCAGGCGATGATCGCCGCCAATGTAAATGGGTCTCGCCGCCCAGCGCGCCACTGCCGCGTCGCCTGCGACGACCAGCAGGCACACCGGGCATTTGATCTGCGCGCGTAGGTTGGCAACGTATACAGGCCAGACGAATTGCTTACGATCGTCTCGCGATAGCTGCACTTCGACCACGATGCCCATCACCGGCTCGCCATCGAGCAGCAGCAACACGAGGTCCGCGCGATACTCCGCTGGCTGCAATTCCGTCAGGTCAGCCGAGTGAATGCGGACGTCGGTATAGGCAGGCAGCTCACATTGCAGCGTGTCGCGCAGGAGTTCGGGCGCGAGTGCAGGGCGATTGCGAAGTAGCAGCAACAGGGCTTCGTGCAGCTGTGAAGGCATGCA
>JBEVKB010000024.1:0-67401 GCA_040509875.1 Steroidobacteraceae bacterium
GATGCCGAGGACCGCAAGGCGGTGGTGCAATGTGCGAAGGTCATGTTCACCCTGTACGGCAACGTGTTCCGCGAACTCGATGAACTCCCCGCTAGAGAGTTGATGCGGAGGACCGCATGAACCTCCGTGGCAAGCGTGTCCTCGTCACCGGTGCCGGCGGCGGCATAGGTAGCGCGCTGGTAAATCATCTGATCGGACAGGGCGCATCTGTGTTGCTGACAGGCCGCGACGACGCGGCGTTGCGTAACGTGATCGCTGGGCTGGACGTCGCTGGCGAGCGGGCCATACACATGCATGCGGACCTTGCGCAGGCCCGCGATCGCGCGCGGTTATGCGATACGGCGAGATCGTGGCAGGGTGGCATCGACGTGCTCATCAACAATGCGGGCCTGGGCGAGTTCGGCATGCTCGCGGACCGCTCGACTGCCGATATCGAGCGGACGATCGCGATCAATCTCGCTGTGCCCATGGACTTGTGTCGCAACCTGTTGCCGTTTCTACAGCTGCGCCCCGAGGCGCACATCGTGAACATCGGGTCTGCATTCGGCAGCATCGGCTTTGCGGCGAGCAGTATCTACTGCGCTTCCAAGTTCGGGCTACGCGGCTTCAGTGAAGCGCTGCGTCGCGAATTGGCGGATACGCAGGTGAAGGTGCATTACTTCGCTCCGCGTGCGACGCGCACGGCGATCAATTCCGCGCCGGTCGACGATCTGAACGCAGCGTTGGGAAATGCCGTCGACGACCCCGATGAAGTTGCAGCCCAGATCGTCGCGTTGTTGCGCAAGGGCCGAGTGGAAAGCGTCCTGGGCTGGCCGGAGAAATTTTTCGCGCGAGTCAACGGATTGTTGCCGCGACTCGTGGACCGCGCCTTACGCAAGAATCTCAGTGTCATACAGCAACACGCCCGGATGAATCCGGCGCCGGTGTCGCAGATTTCCGTGCAACCGGTGCCGGACAGCAATCGATACAGAAGAGCCGGATGAAAACTGCAATGCTCGCAAGGTTCACGCTGATTTGTTCGGCCTTGATGACTTCCGTCGCCTTCGCGGCGCCGGATCCATTCGAGGCCGATCTCGCCCTGGTCCAACAGCAATGGGCTATTGCCAATTACCAAGTGGCCGATCATGCCGAACAAAAACGCGCGCTTGAAGCCCTCGGCGAGACGGCCCACCAGCTGTCCCTGAAGAATCCCACCCGCGCGGAAGCGCTGATCTGGGAAGGGATCGTGCTGAGCACATACGCGGGCGTCAAAGGTGGCTTGGGTGCACTTGGGGTTGCCAAGAAATCGCGGTCGCTATTCGAGCGTGCGCTGAAGATCGATCCTCAGGCGTTACAGGGTTCCGCCTACACCAGCCTTGGCGTGCTGTATTCGAAGGTGCCAGGTTTTCCGATCGGCTTCGGCGATGACGACAAGGCGCGTGAGTTGCTCCTGAAGGCGCTGGCGATCAACGCTGACGGTATCGATCCCAATTATTTCTACGCGCAGTTTCTCTGCGACCAGGATCATTGCGCGCAGGCGCTGCCTTATCTGGAAAAGGCTGCAAAGGCGCCGCCGCGTGCGGGACGCGAAGTTGCGGATCAGGGTAGGCATAGGGAGGTGTTGGAGTTGATGGCGAAGGCGAAGGGGTGAGTGAAGGCCAAAAGCGTTTAAACCCGATGCCGGCGCGCCTTCGACTCCCGCCGCCTCTCCACCAACCGCAGAATCATCGGCGTGAAAATCAACTGCATGGCCAGGCCCATCTTCCCACCAGGACACACGATGGTATTGGCGCGCGACATGAAAGAGTCGTGCAGCATCGACAGCAGGTAGCGGAAATCGATGCCCTTGGGGTCGGCGAAGCGGATGACCAGGAACGACTCGTCCGGTGTCGGGATGTAACGTGCGATGAAAGGGTCTGACGTATCGACGATAGGCACGCGCTGGAAGTTGATGTGGGTGCGGGAGAATTGCGGACAGATGTAGTGCACGTAGTCGTGCATGCGCCGCAGGATAGTGTCCGTGACTGCTTCAGCGGAGTAACCGCGCGTGGCGCGATCGCGATGGAGCTTCTGGATCCATTCCAGGTTGATCACTGGCACCACGCCGATCAGCAGGTCGACGTGCCTTGCAACGTTGATATCGCCGTCCACGACGGCGCCGTGCAGCCCTTCGTAGAACAGCAGGTCTGTGTCGTCGGCGAGCGCTTCCCACGCAGTGAACGTGCCAGGCTTCTGGTCGTAGGGAGCGGCTTCGACTGCGTCGTGCAGGTATCTGCGTTTCTGCCCCCGGCCGCTTTCGCCGTAGCTGCGGAACAGGCCTTCGAGTTCGGCGAACAGGTTGGCGTCGGGGCCGAAGTGGCTGAACGCTGCGTCGTCGCGTGCGACGGCCTGCGCCATCATCTGCTGCATCTGGCTGCGGTCATAGCGATGGAAACTATCGCCTTCGATGAAGGCGGCGGTGAGCTGCTCGCGGCGAAAGATCTCCTCGAACGTGCGGCTCACGGACGTGGTGCCGGCGCCGGACGACCCTGTGACCGCGATGATGGGGTAAGTGGACGACATATCAGGTGGGACTCCTGAAGAGGCTGCGGCCGCCGAACAACGGCGCATCGAATTCGAAGTCGTTGTGTTCGCGGTGATAGCGTTCGATGCGATCGACTTCGCTTGCGGTGCCGAACACCAAGTCGATGCGCTGATGCAGGCTTTCCGGTTTCACAGCGAGTACGGGCTCGCGTCCGGTGCTGGCGCGTCCGCCGGCCTGCTCGATGATGAAGCCGATGGGATTCACTTCATAAAGCAGGCGCAGGCGGCCGGCCTTGCTGAAATCCTTGCGATCGCGCGGATGCATGAAAACGCCGCCGCGCATCAGGATGCGATGAGTTTCAGCCACCAGCGATGCGATCCATCGCATGCTGAAGTCGCGACCGCGCGGTCCGTCGGCGCCAGCCTGGCATTCACCGACATAGCGTTTGATGGCCGCTTCCCAGTGCCGATGGTTGGATGCGTTGATGGCGAACTCCGAGGTGGACTCGGGAATACGCAGGTCCGGGTGCGTAAGAATGAACTCGCCGACTTCCCGATCCAGCGTGAATCCATGCACGCCGCGGCCGGTGGTCAGCACGATCATCGTGGAGGGGCCGTAGATCGCGTAGCCGGCGCACACCTGGCGTGTGCCGGCTTGGAGAAAGTCCTGCTCGGTAGGTTCGATCACGCCCTCCGGACAGCGCAGGACTGAGAAGATGCTGCCCACGGCGACGTTTACATCCGCGTTCGACGAGCCGTCTAGCGGATCGAACAGCAGTAAATATTGACCACGCGGATACTCCGCAGGAATCAGGTAAGGCGTCGCGGTCTCTTCCGAGACCATGCCTGCGAGCTGGCCGCCCCATTCGCTGGTGCGAATGAATATGTCGTTGGCCATGACGTCGAGCTGGATCTGCGCCTCGCCCTGTGCGTTCACCTTGCCCACGGGCGCATACGCGCCTGACAGATTGCCCTTGCCGATCAGCGTCGCTATACGCTTGCAGGCGAGTCGCAGGTCGTTCACCAACGCAGTGAAGTTGCCGGTGGCTTCGCTGTGGCGGCGCTGTTCTTCGATCAGGAATCGTGTCAGCGTTCTCGGTGCGGGCGTCATGACTGCGCTCCTGCCTCAATGGAGAACACGCGACTGGCGAGAATGTCCACCGGTTCGAGCGTCATGAGATCGGCCGTTGTAATCGTGCCGCGTCGAACGAACAGGCGACTGGCATGACGCAGGCGGGCGCGGTCCAGCGCATTGCGGATCGAACGCGCGTTGGCGAAGTTCGGTTGCTGCATGCGTCGCTCTATGTAGTCGCGAAATATCGGTTCCGCATCTGCGCTGAACGTGTACTGCAATGTACCAAGCATGAGCGTGGCGATGGCCAGCAGTTCGTCCGCCGTGTAATCCGGAAAATCGATGTGATGCGCGACGCGCGACGACAGGCCCGGATTGCTGCTGAAGAAGCGATCCATCGGCGCCTTGTAGCCGGCGAAGATGACGACCAGGTCGTCGCGACGGTTCTCCATTTCCTGCAGCAGGATTTCGATGGCCTCCTGCCCGTAGTCGCGTTCGTTCTCGGGGCGATAGAGATAGTAGGCTTCGTCGATGAACAACACGCCGCCCATGGCGCGCTTGAGCACTTCGCGAGTTTTCGGCGCCGTGTGGCCAATGTACTGGCCGACGAGTTCGTCACGTGTGACCGCGACGAGATGGCCTTTGCGCAAGTAGCCGAGCCGGTGAAGGATCTGCGCCATGCGCAACGCCACGGTGGTTTTGCCGCTACCAGGATTGCCAGTGAAAGACATATGCAGCGACGGCGTACCGGTCGATAAACCAACGCTGCGGCGTAGTCCGTCGACCAGCAGCAAGGCGGCGATGTCGCGTATTCGTGCCTTCACCGGGGCAAGTCCCACCAGCGTACGCTCCAGGTCGTCGATGACCGTCGCGACTCCCGATTCCTCCCAGGTGCTGGCCAGGTCGAGTGGCTGTCCGGCCTCCGGGTCAATGGGATGATGCATGTCCGTTTGCAATGTCATGGCGTGCTGCCTGCTGAGACGTCAGGTACGTTCGTCTTCGGGAGAGTCCGTGGCATACGAACGCAGGGTGTAATGCTGCTGCCTTCCCGGCCCTTCCTGGCGCTCCAGGGTGAACCCCGGCTCGCGTGCGGGACGATCGACGATGAATGACAGTCGCAGCGATTCGACGCCGCGCGTCGAGTCGAACGCATTCACCTTGATGTAGCGGCCCGGATACGTCTTGCGACATTCATCCAATGCAGCCAGCGCCGTCGCGGCATCGTGAACATCGAACAGCGGCGTGCCGAACATCTCCCAATACGTATTGCGGGGATGCGGATCGGTGGTGTGTTCGATCGAGATGGCCCAGCCATTGCCAAGACAGTAGCCGACCTGCGCGCCGATCTGCGCTTCGGTCAGGTCGGGAAGGAAAGAGAATGTACCCTGTGTGACTCGCATGATGCCTCCAGGCTCGATCAGGCCGCGGTGGGAGTGGAAACGAAATCCGGCGTATCGGTGCTGGTGTAGTCGAAGGTCACTTCGCCCCAGGTCTCCAGTGCGATACGCAGCGGCTGGCAGTGGCGGGCCGCCTGTTCGAGGATGTCTCGCCCTTCGTTCCAGATGTCGCGACCTTCATTGCGCGCCAGGACCATGGCTTCCAGGGCGACGCGATTCGCTGTAGCGCCCGCAGCTATGCCCTGCGGATGGCCGATCGTTCCGCCGCCGAACTGCAGCACCGTGTCTTCGCCGAGATAGGTAAGCAGCTGATGCATCTGGCCCGCATGAATTCCACCGGACGCAACGGGCATGACGCCACGTAGACCGGCCCAGTCCTGTTCGAAGAACAGGCCGCGTTGCAGGTCCACCGGATTGCGGCCTTCGCGCAGAACGTTATAGAAACCCTGCACCGCATTGGGATCGCCTTCGAGCTTGCCGACCACGGTGCCGGCGTGCAGATGATCGACACCGGCGAGCCTCATCCACTTCGAGATGACACGGAAGGAAATGCCATGCGACTTCTGTCGCGTGTAAGTGCCATGACCGGCGCGATGCAGGTGCAGGATCATGTCGTTGCGACGCGCCCAATTCGCCATCGATTGGATCGCGGTGTAACCGACGACCAGGTCGATCATCACGATCACGGAGCCGAGTTCACGCGCGAACCCGGCGCGTTCGTACATTTCTTCCATGGTCGCCGCGGTCACGTTGAGGTAGTGCCCCTTGATTTCGCCGGTGCCCGCCTGTGCGCGGTTGACCGCCTCCATGCAGTAGAGAAACCGGTCGCGCCAGTGCATGAACACCTGCGAGTTGATGTTCTCGTCGTCCTTGCTGAAATCCAGCCCGCCCTGCAGCGCTTCGTAAACCACGCGGCCGTAATTCTTGCCGGACAGGCCGAGCTTGGGCTTTACCGTCGCGCCGAGCAGCGGCCGGCCGAATTTATCCAGGCGCTCGCGCTCGACGACGATACCGGTTGGCGGCCCGGCGAAGGTTTTGACGTACGCCACTGGCAGGCGCATGTCTTCCAGGCGCAGCGCCTTGAGCGGCTTGAAGCCGAACACATTGCCGATGATGGACGCCGTGAGATTGGCGATGGAGCCGGGTTCGAACAAGTCCAGGTCGTAGGCGATGTAGGCAAAGAACTGGCCGGGCGAGGCTGGCACCGGTTCGACTCGATATGCCTTGGCGCGATAGCGATCGCAGGCAGTGAGACGGTCCGTCCAGACCACCGTCCAGGTGGCAGTCGACGACTCACCGGCAACGGCTGCAGCCGCTTCCACGGGGTCTACGCCGTCCTGCGGCGTGATGCGGAACAGTGCGAGGATGTCTGTGTCGGCCGGCTCGTAGTCCGGATTCCAATAGCCCATTTTCGCGTAGGGGCGCACGCCCGGTCGGTAACGTTCGGCAGTGCGGCGGGAATCTGGTGTTGATAACACAATGGTCTCCTTTCCTTGCGAGTGCAGCCGATCCTGGGCCTTGAGGATCATCAGGTCCAATCAGATCTTCTTGTCGCAGGGATAAGCGCCACCTTATAGTTGGCCACCAGGGAGAAAGGCATGCACAACGTCTCGTTGCGGCAGATGCGGGTGTTCGCGATGGTGGCGCGCCATCTTTCGTTCACGCGTGCGGCGCGCGAGCTGCATTTGACACAGCCTGCAGTATCGCAACAGATCAAGTTGCTGGAGTCTCAGGTGGGCTTGCCCCTGTTCGAGCACGTTCGACGCAGCGTGCACCTCACTGCCGCCGGTACCGAGCTGTTGAAGTACACGAGCCAGGTGCTTGAACTGGTCCGCACGGCAGGCGAAGTGCTGGAGTCCATCCGTGGCGTGCGTCGCGGTGTGTTGAAGCTCGGCGCCGTCAGTACCGCCAAATACTTCGTGCCGCGATTGTTGTCGGCCTTCGCGCCGGATCATCCGGACATCACGGTGAAATTCGCTGTCGGCAATCGCGGCGAAATCGTGCGCCAGCTGGCGACGAACGAAGTCGACCTGGTCATCATGGGCCGGCCACCGCGCGAACTGGAGACGATTGCGGAGCCGTTCGCGCCGCATCCGTTAGGCATCATCGCCGCACCCGATCATCCACTGGCGCAGCGTCGGCGCTTACGATTGAAACAACTGGCGAACGAGAGCTTTCTCATCCGCGAGGAGGGATCGGGCACGCGCGCAACGATGGAGCATGTGTTCCGGGAGCGCGACGCGAGCTTTCGCACTTCGATGGAAGTCAGCAGCAACGAAACGATCAAGCAGGCCGTCATGGCGGGAATGGGCATCAGCTTTCTTTCCATGCATACGGTCGGGTTGGAGCTGCAGGCGGGCAAGCTGGTTGCCCTGGACGTGGTGGGGCTGCCGATCATGCGTCAGTGGTACGTGATGCATTTGCGGGAGAAGAGGCTGTCGCCGGTGGCGGCGGCGTTTCGCAGCTTTCTGCTGGCGAGAAGTGGGCAGATCATCGCGAGAGCGATCGGTGGCCCGGCGACGAGGAGGGCCGGCGTCAGCCAGCCAGTCAGCGGCAGAGGGCGGTAACATCGGCCAGGCGCCTGTCGCCATGCATGCCACGAAGGTGGCCGGCAACGCGACACGACGAGAGGAGCATGATTTGTACAAAGCGGCCACGCCGATCAGAATGGCCGAACCGGTTTAAGTCGATGTAACAAAGAGCCGCGTAGCGTAAGCAGACGGAGCGATTGACGATGAGTGAGTTACGAGCGCGCCTGCACCTGGTTCGCCATGGCGAAACCGAGTGGGCGCTGGCTGGCAAGCATACCGGCCGCACCGAAATTGCGTTGACGGCACGCGGCGAGGAGGATGTGCGGAAGCTCGGGCCTCGCCTGCAGGGTATCCAGTTCTCGCACGTATTGAGCAGCCCGAGACAGCGCGCACAGCGAACGTGCGAACTGGCGGCGTTGAATGTCCCGACACAAATCGAAGCCGATCTCGCGGAGTGGGACTACGGCGAGTATGAGGGACGGCGCACGGCAGACATTCGGCTCGAGCGCGCGGGCTGGAATATATTCCGCGACGGCTGCCCCGGCGGTGAATCGCCGGCGCAGGTTGGCGAACGTGCCGATCGATTGCTCGCGCGGCTGAGTGCGCTCACAGGCAACGTGGCGCTGTTTTCGCATGGACACTTCGGACGCGTCCTGGCAGCACGCTGGATAGGATTGCCGCCGGAACTGGGCCAGCGTTTCCTGCTTGGCACCGCCTCACTCAGCATTCTCGGCTACGAACCGCGGAACGTCGACATGCCGGCGTTCGAACTCTGGAATTCAGCGCCCTGGTAGAGCCCATGCGGATATGTCCGTTGGCGTACAGACATGTCGGAGTGGGTTGCGTAAGGTAACCTGGCGCGAGCCAAAACGCGTCCTGGGCATCGTCGGTGGCACGCCGCCTCTATCCGCAGCGGAGCTATCGATATCAACGGCAATTCACATGTAAACCTCGGCACCCTGGTCGCGGTGCGAGGTAGCGTCGTGGACGTCCGCTTCGGCACGCAGCTACCGCCGATCCACACGCTGCTGCGTACTGGAGCGAACCGGGAGATAGCGTTGGAAGTGCTTTCGCAGACGGATGCTCATCACGTGCGAAGCATTGCACTGACTCCGACCCGGGGCCTGGCGCGTGGCATGCAGGTCGAGGACACGGGCGGACCGTTGCGTGCGCCGGTTGGAAAGGCAGTGCTGTCGCGGATGTTCGATGTGTTCGGCAATGTCATCGATCGTGGCGCCGCACTGTCGGACGTGGAATGGCGCTCCATACATCACGCGCCACCGCCGCTCGCGCGGCGTTCCACGACTTCGGAAATATTCGAGACCGGCATCAAGGCGATCGACGTGCTGCTGCCGCTGGAGCGTGGCGGCAAGGCGGGATTGTTCGGCGGCGCGGGTGTAGGTAAGACGGTGTTGCTCACGGAGATGATCCACAACATGGTGGGCCATCGCTCCGGCGTCAGCATCTTCTGCGGCATCGGCGAGCGTTGTCGCGAAGGCGAGGAGCTGTATCGCGAGATGCAGGCAGCGGGCGTATTGCCGAACATGGTGATGGTGTTCGGCCAGATGAACGAGCCGCCGGGAAGCCGCTTCCGTGTCTGTCACGCTGCCCTCACCATGGCCGAGTATTTTCGCGATGACGAACATCGTGACGTGCTGCTGCTCATCGACAACATTTTCCGTTTCATCCAGGCCGGCATGGAAGTATCCGGGCTGATGGGGCAGATGCCCTCGCGCCTGGGCTACCAGCCGACCATGGGAACGGAGTTGTCGCAGCTGGAGGAACGCATCGCCAATACGGACAGCGGCGCCATCACCTCCATCCAGGCTGTGTACGTCCCGGCGGATGATTTCACCGATCCCGCCGCGGTCCACACGTTCTCGCATTTGTCTGCTTCCATCGTGCTCTCGCGCAAGCGCGCGGGCGAAGGACTGTTCCCCGCAATCGATCCGTTGCAATCGAGTTCGAAGATGGCGACGCCCGGCATCGTCGGCGATCGGCACTATGCCGTGGCCCAGGAAGTCAGGCGCACGCTCGCTCAGCACGCAGAGCTCAAGGACATCATTGCGATGCTCGGGCTGGAACAGTTGTCGCCGGAAGATCGGAACGTAGTCGCGCGTTCCCGGCGCCTGGAGCGCTTTCTTACACAGCCGTTCTTTACCACCGAACAGTTCACCGGCATCAAGGGCAAGCTGGTGAGCCGCGAGGACGCACTAGACGGTTGCGAACGCATCCTGCGCGATGAGTTCAAGGACTATCCGGAAAACGCGCTCTACATGATCGGCAGCATCGACGAAGCGAAGCGCGAGCCGGCGGACAGGGCGGCATGAATCTCAAAGTGCTGTTGCCCTACCGGGTATTCGCTGCAAAGACCGGCGTGACACGCATCGTCGCGCAAGCTCACGAAGGATCGTTCGGGCTGTTGCCGCATAGGCTCGATTGCGTGGCGTCGTTGGCGGCCGGCATCCTGACTTACGAAACCGCGGACGAAGGCGAGGTGTTTCTAGCTGTCGACGAAGGCGTGTTGATCAAGACTGGCGCGGATGTGGTCGTGTCCGTGCGTCGAGCGGTCGGTGGCCTCGGCCTGGAACAGCTGCGCAGCGCGGTGGACCAGGAATTTCTGAAAGTTGACGCTCGCGAGCAGGACATGCGCTCGGTGATGGCGAAACTGGAATCCGGATTCCTGCGACGCTTCGCGATGCTCGATCATGAATGAACAACGCTCGCCAGGCACCCGCAAGTCGACCACCCTGGCGGAACAGGTAGGCGCGCAGGCGAATCGAAAGATGAAGGCGCGGCGCCACTCGAAACAAGGTGTCTGGTTCGGCCTGGGAACGATGGGGCTGATCGGTTGGTCGGTCGTGGTCCCTACGTTGCTCGGCGTGGCGTTGGGCGCCTGGCTGGACCAGAAGCATCCGGGCTCTCGATCCTGGACCCTGGCGCTGCTGATGGCGGGACTTGCGACCGGTTGCATCAATGCGTGGCACTGGGTGGACAAAGAAAGTCGCGCGATACGCGAGGAGCAGCGCGATGCCGATGAATGATGTGGTGACTTCGCAGGTACTGCCCATGGTGGCAGGTTTACTTCTCGGCGTCGTGTTCTACGGCGGCTTGTGGTGGACCGTTCGTTCGAGTCTCGCATCCCGCCGTCCGGCGCAATGGTTCATCCTCAGCCTGCTGGCGCGAACGGGCGTCGCCATGCTCGGCTTCTATTTCGTCGGGCAGGGGCATTGGGAACGGTTGCTGCTGTGCCTGCTGGGGTTCGTCGCCGCCAGGCTCATCGTGACGCGCCTGGCCGGTTCGCCGGGTGCGAAAACTGCGGGTGCGGCCGATCATGCATCTTAGCCCCGATGAAATCGTGTTCTGGCAGTACGGCTGGATCGAGCTCAATGCCACGATCGTGTTCACGTGGCTGCTGATGCTCGTGCTCGTTGCTGGCTCCTGGCTGGTCACTGCCAAGTTGTCCAAGGATGCGCAGCGATCGCGCTGGCAGAACCTGCTGGAAATCATCGTCATTACGCTTGAGCGACAGATCGAAGAAGTCGGGCTGCGCGAGCCGCGCAAGTATCTGGGCTTTCTTGGAACGCTGTTCGTATTCGTCGCTTCGGCGAGCCTGTGCACGCTGATCCCCGGTTTCGAGCCGCCGACCGGTTCGTTGTCGACCACCGCGGCCCTGGCGCTGTGCGTGTTCGTGGCCGTGCCGATGTTCGGCATCGCCGAGCAGGGGTTCGGTGGTTATCTGAAGTCATACGCCGAGCCGACGATCGTCATGCTGCCGTTCAATATCATTAGCGAGATATCCCGCACGCTGGCGCTGGCGGTGCGCCTGTTCGGCAATATGATGAGCGGCGCGATGATCATCGGCATCCTGCTCACGATCACTCCATTCGTCTTTCCCGTGCTGATGACGGGGCTCGGCCTGCTCACCGGCATGGTGCAGGCATACATCTTCAGCATTCTTGCGGCCGTCTACATCGCGGCCGCGACCGAGCGGGCCGCGCCTGCGACGTCACCCTGACAATCTATCGTTCACGCCCGGAGACTCCATGGACAGTTCGACGACTATTGCGGTGGCATCGATTGTCATCGCCGGCCTCACGACCGGCTTCGGTACGATGGGGCCGGCGCTTGCAGAGGGCAGGGCAGTCGCAACGGCGCTGACCTCGCTCGCACAGCAGCCGGATGCCTCCGCCACCATTACCCGCACTTTGTTCGTGGGGTTGGCGATGATCGAGTCGACGGCCATCTATTGCTTCGTGATCTCGATGATCCTGATATTCGGCAATCCCTTCTGGAGCTATGCAGTCGCCCAGGCCGCGGGCAAGTGATCTCATGCTGATCGATTGGTTCACGGTCGGCGCTCAGGCGCTCAACTTCGTCATCCTGGTTTGGCTGCTGAAGCGCTTCCTCTATCGCCCCATTCTCGACGCGATCGACGCACGCGAACGAGGCATAGCAAGGCAACTCGCCGATGCCGATGCGACGAAGATCGAGGCCCACAGGGAGCGCGCCGAGTTCCTGAAAAAGAGTGACGAATTCGATGCGCAGCGAGCGTCGTTGCTCGCCAGGGCGCTGGGCGATGCGCAGGCGGAACGTGAGCGGCTCCTCGGTGATGCGCGCGAAGCGGCGGACTCTCTAAGCAATCAACGGCGCGAATCGCTGAGGGACGCCAGCAGGAAGTTGCACCAGGCCCTGGCGCAGCGTACCCAGCAGGAGGTGTTCGCCATCGCACGAAAAACGCTGGCAGATCTCGGTGGCGTGGACCTGGAGCAGCGCTTCGCACAGGTGCTGATTCAGAAGGTCCGTGCGCTGCGCGGTGATGAGCAGGAAGCCCTGGCAAAAGCGCTCAAAACAGCGGCACAACCTCCGATCGTACGCAGCGCATTCGAGCTGTCGCCCACAGTGCAAAGCGAGATTCGCGCCGCGATCAACGCAACGTTCGGGGCGGATATTCCGCTGCGGTTCCAGGCTGCGCCTGAACTGGTCGGCGGTATCGAACTGGCAACGGATGGGGATAAAGTCGCCTGGAGTATCGCTGCGTACCTGGCGTCGCTGGAACAAGGTATCGGCGAACTACTGCGGGATCGAAGCAAAGGTTCGGAGCAACTCGTGGCGGCGCAAGAGGCAAAGAGCTCTTGAGCGCAACGACGGAGGAGCTGCAGTCGGTTTTCGATGCGGCGTTGGCTGACATCGCAAGCGTGCGCCAATCGTTTGCGCCGACGCTCGACGTGCGCGAAGTCGGTTACGTCATCAGCGTCGCCACCGGCATTGCAAAGGTGTCGGGCCTCGCCAGCGTCGGTTTCGAGGAAGTGCTGAAGTTTCCCGGCGAGATCTACGGCATGGCTTTCAATGTCGATGCAGACGAGATCGGTGTCGTGCTCCTTGGCGACTATTCGCAGTTACATACGGGAGATGAAGTGGAGCGCCGCGGCCACGTGATGGACGTGCCGGTGGGCGACGAACTCCTGGGGCGCATCATCAATCCGCTCGGCAGGGCACTCGACGGCAAAGGCCCGACCAACGCGAGCGCACGACTGCCCATAGAGCGTCCCGCCGCGTCGATCATGGATAGGGCTCCCGTCACGGTGCCGCTGCAGACGGGCATCAAAGTGATCGACGCGCTGATTCCCATCGGCCGCGGGCAGCGCGAGCTGATCCTGGGCGATCGCCAGACCGGCAAGACGGCGATCGCACTCGATGCCATTCTCAACCAGCGCGATAAGAATGTAGTGTGTGTCTACTGTGCCGTGGGCCAGCGAGCATCGGGCGTGGCCAAGGTTGTCGCCTCGCTGCGAGAAGAAGGGGCGATGGAATACACCGTCGTCGTGGTCACGGAGGGCAGCGATCCGCCGGGCCTGGCGTACATCGCTCCGTATGCCGCGACCAGCATTGCCGAGTTCTTCATGGCGCAGGGTCGCGATGTGCTCATCGTCTATGACGATCTGACACAACATGCGCGAGCCTATCGCGAATTATCTCTGTTACTGCGACGGCCACCCGGCCGCGAAGCATTTCCCGGCGACATCTTCTACATCCATGCGCGATTGCTGGAGCGGGCTACTCGCATGCGCTCCGAACTTGGCGGCGGTTCGTTGACGGCGTTGCCGATCATCGAAACGGAGGCGCAGGATATTTCCGCCTATGTACCCACCAACCTGATCTCCATCACCGACGGCCAGATCTATCTTTCGCCGTCGCTGTTCGAACTCGGTGTGCTGCCGGCAGTGGACGTCGGCAGATCTGTGTCACGCGTCGGCGGTAAGGCGCAGCTCGCTGCCTATCGCGCAGTCACCGGAGATCTCAAACTCGCTTACGCGCAGTTCGAAGAGCTGGAAGCGTTCGCTCGCTTCGGCGCACGCGTCGGCGAAGACACTCGCAGGGTCATCGAACACGGACGGCGTATTCGCGCGTGCCTGCAGCAGAAGGAGTTCACGCCTGTGTCGGTCGCCGGCCAGATCATCCTGCTGCTCACACTGACGGAAGGGCTGCTCGACGCGATACCTATCGACAGGATGCCGGCAGTGCAGTCCGCAATACTGGCGCTCGAACAGAGAATTCCCGCGGCAGTGTTCGAGAAGTGGGCTACCGCCGATCGATTGGGCGATGCCGATCGCAAGCTGATCCTGGACCTGGCCCGCCAAGCACTCGCGGCCGATCGAATCGCGAGTAGCGCCAGGCAGTGAGCGACAACACCGCAAGACTACGTCGGCAACTGGACAGTGCAGTCGATCTGCAGTCGGTCGTGCGGGCGATGAAGGCGATGGCGGCTTCGAGCATCGTTCAGTACGAGCAATCGTTGCGGGCACTGGGCGATTACTATCGAACGGTGGAATTGGGCCTGAGCGTGTGCCTGCGACAGAGTCCGTCAACGCCGCATGCCGACCTGCAAATGCGTGAGGCGCGACCTGATGTGATCGGCGCGGTGGTTTTCGGCTCCGACCAGGGGCTGGTGGGACAGTTCAACGAGCGCGTGGTCGAATACGCAGTGCGGTCGCTTGCAGCCCTGCCTAAGAACGCTCGACGAGTATGGGCCATGGGAGAACGTGTCTACTCGCTGCTCGACGACGCCGGTCTTCCGCTGGCAGGGCTTTATGCCGTGCCGAACTCGATACAGGGCATTGCGCCGTTGGTAGGACAGATACTGATCGACACCGAAGCCGGCGGGGACAGCACGGCAGTTACGCAATTACATCTGTTCTATAACCAGCCGATCACCGGGTCGGGTGCCGAGGTCGTGGGCCAGCGCCTGCTGCCGCTCGACGATGATTGGCGCCGCCGCCTTGTACAGCTGCCATGGCCGAATGGAAGGAGCACGCCGGATGCTGTCGGCGGCCACGTTGCGACGCTGCGCGCACTGATACGGGAGTACCTGTTCATCTCCCTGTTTCGCGCCTGCACCGAATCGCTCGCCAGCGAAAACGCGAGCCGCCTGGCGGCAATGCAACGCGCCGACAAGAACATCGACGAATTGCTGGAGCGGCTGCGCGGGGCGTTCAACCGGATACGCCAGAGCGACATCGACGAGGAGTTGTTCGATGTCATTTCAGGTTTCGAGGCATTGAACGCCTCGACGCACGAGCACATCCGGTCTCGCGGTTGACTAGGCAACTCGCCGGGCGTGGCGCATGGTGACAATTAATGCCGGCGCAGCGCGTCGGTCGAAACGGCATTCGGATGACGGCAGTTGCACGAGGTCATGAGGACTGTCCATAATGCCCCTCAATGAGAATGACTCTCGTTGAGCGCCATGAGTCAGGGAGTGTGCCTTGTCGGACCATCTGCAACGCCAGGATCTCGAAGACGCGTTCATCCTGCACTGGAGTCAGCTTCGATCGGCTGCGCACGCCATCGTAGGCGCTCGCGATGTTGCCGAGGATGTCACCCAGTCGGCTTACGTCAAAGTGCTGGAAATGTCGGGAGAAGCGGTGATTCGCCAGCCGGTGAGCTATTGCTTCCAGGTCGTGCGCCACCTGGCCATCGATCACCGCCGCCGCCTGATGCTGGAGTCTCATGTGTTCATGGATGAGAGCCAGGGACAAGCCGTGCCTGCCAAGCAGTCTTCGCCCGAGCAGGCAGTTATTGCCCAAGAACACGTCATGCTGGTGGAGACCGTACTCAGGTCTTTGCCTCAGCGTACGCGCAAGGCCTTCACGATGTATCGCGTGAGCGGACTGACCCAGCGTGAGATCGCAAAGCAACTCGACGTGTCCCCCACGTTGGTCAACTTCATGATCCGCGATGCCGTCGAGGCGCTCAAGCAATGCCGCGGACTGCTCGATATCGAACAGCCCGGCTAAAAAATCATCGCTTCCCTGCTTGACGCGGCAACTACCTATTGATGCCGCCTTTTAGTATCATCGCTTCCGCGCCTGGGTTCTTAGGTCAATACTCCATGCTCCGGATATCGGTTTAAAACAGGTTCCCGCTGATACCGGATGAACAGCTCTTCCCATCACAAGAACGATTCGAAACGCGACCCCGTCCGGGATGTTGCGTGGGACACCGCATGGGAATGGATCCTGCGGGAACACGAGCAGCCCCTGGACGACAGCGCCAAGCGAGAACTGGCCGCCTGGCTCGCGGCGGATCCATCGCATCTGAAAAATTATCGCGAAGCCGCACACATCTGGCTGGTGGCCGGCGTGATCCCGCCACGCGACGGCGACTCTTCCGGCGAATAAGCATTCCTGGTCCGCGTTGCTGCGCACTCAGGACTAAACACCGCACTCAGCCATTCGTCTTTAGCTGAAACACTGGACGGGCAGCATCGTGCTATCCGTCGTTTCGCTGCACGAGGGGATGCGATGTCAACCAGTTGCTTCGATCGCGAGGACGGGCTGTTCAAGGTATTGGTCAATCACGAAGAGCAGTATTCGCTGTGGCCCGAATGGAAGAAAATTCCCGGCGGCTGGAGCGACACCGGCGTGCAAGGGGACAAGAAGACCTGTCTCGAATACGTCGATAAAACCTGGACCGACATGCGGCCGCTTTCGTTACGGAAGTGGATGGCCGAGCAGGACGCGCAGAACACTTCATCCGTCGCGTGAAGGCGATGCTTGCCGCCAGGATCTCGTTGCTGTGCCTGCCGTGTGCGGGCGGCAGCGCCGGCATGTTCATGCGTTGGCAGCGTTACGTGCCGCATTGGTTGCGCATCGTGCCGCTCGAACTTCCCGGCCATGGCGCCAGAATGGGTGAAGCGTTCATCGAGGACTTCGATGCGCTCGTCTCGGCGCTGTGCACCGAGCACGAGCATTGCACCGAAGGGCGTTATGCGTTCTTCGGTCACAGCATGGGAGCGTTGGTGGCCTACGGCATGACGATGCGCTGGCGACGCCAGGGATTGTCGTTACCGGCATGTCTCATTGCGTCGGCGAGCCCGGCGCCAGCGTATCGCGATCCGGACTATTTTGCCGGCAAGGAGTCCGACGAGTCCCTGATCGCCGAGCTGCGCAAGCAGGACGGCACGCCGGAAGAAGTATTCGAGAGCGCCGAGATGCTTGCGATCACGTTGGCTGCATTACGCGCCGACTATCGTACCTGCGCCAGTTATCGATATCGTCCATCTCCCTCTTTGCCTGTGCCCATTCACGTGCTCGCCGGCCGTGCGGACAGCATCGGTACCGACCGACTGCTTGCGTGGGAAGCGGAGACCTCCGCACGATTCTCGGTTCGTTGGTTCGACGGCGGACACTTCTTCATCCGTCAGCATGAATCCCTGGTGCTGAGCGCGGCGATCCAAGCCATGCGAAGCGATGAACGCACGCAGTTGTTCGATGCACCGGCTGTCGGCGCCTGATTCGCCATGAATGCACGGCCTCAACCTGGGCGCGAGTTCCCTGGCAATATCGTCACTCATCTGCGCACGCTTGCCACCGCTCGTGCAGGCGATACCGCGCTGATCGCCGTATCGGCGGAGAGTGAAGTCGTCATCGACTACGCGTCATTGGATCGGCGAATCCGGGCGCTTGCGGCTCTGTTGCAGTCTCGATTCGGGCACGGCGAGCGGGCATTGCTGGTGTTGGAAAACGACGATCACTATGTCGTTGCCTTCTTCGCGTGTCTCTATGCCGGAATCATCGCAGTACCCGCTGCTGTGCCGGAGTCGAGGCGTGAACGTCATTTGCAACGGCTGCAGGTCATCGCCTCCAGCGCGGGTGCGCGATGCGTGATGACCGGCAGCCGAATATTGGATTTGATCGATGCCGCGCAATTGCCTCCCGGCATGGAAACCATCGTCGTCGATGCCATGCCGGCAGCGGATGCGCACGAATGGAAAGTTCACGCGCCACGTCCCAGCGATATCGCCTTCCTGCAGTACACCTCCGGCTCCACTTCGAACCCCAAGGGAGTGACGATCGCTCACGGCAACCTGCTGGCCAACCAGCGCGCCATCGAAGCTGGGATGTCCATCGACGCCGAGGATCGCTTCGTCTCCTGGCTGCCGCTGTTCCATGACATGGGCCTGATCGGCGGGCTGCTGCAACCCATTCATCGCGGTATCCCGGTGGTGCTCGCGTCGCCTGCCTATTTCCTGCAGCAGCCGCTGCGATGGCTGCAGCTCATTTCGCGCCACCGGGCCACGATCAGCGGCGGACCGGACTTTGCCTATCGGCTGTGTGTCGATCGCATTACCGAGGCGCAAGCGCGCTCGCTGGATTTGTCGAGTTGGCGAGTAACGTTCTGCGGCGCCGAGCCGGTGCGGCACGACACGTTGCTGGCGTTTGCCAAACGCTTCGAGCCTTGCGGGTTCGATGCCAAGGCGATCTATCCGTGTTACGGGCTCGCCGAGGCGACGCTCTTCGTGACGGGCGTAGCACGCGGCTGCGGTGCCGTGGCGAACCGCTTCTCCAGTGCAGCATTGGCTGATGGAGAAGCACTCCTCGACGCTGACGGAACTACGCTCGTGGCATGCGGAGCGGCGCCGGCACATCACCGCGTGACCATCATCGATCCGACGACGGGAGCCACGCTGCCATCGCAGCGGGTCGGGGAGATCCAGGTCAGCGGTCCGAGTGTGAGCGACGGCTATTGGCAGCTCGACGATGAAACCGCCGCGACATTCGTCGAGCGGGATGGCAAGCGCTGGCTGCGCACCGGCGACCTGGGTTTCATGCACGAACGCCAGCTCTACGTCACCGGCCGCCGCAAGGATCTCATCATCGTGCGGGGACAGAACATCTATCCGCAAGACATCGAGCGCGCCATCGAAGTGCAGGTCGAAGCCGTTCGCAAAGGTCGCGTCGCTGCGTTCGCAGTTGAGACGGTGGACGGCGAAGGAGTTGGCGTGGCAGTGGAGGTATCGCGGGGATTGCAGAAGCTGATTCCCGTGGATCGCCTGGTGGACGAACTGAGCGCCGTCGTCAATGAAATCTGCCTGCAGCCGGTGGCGGTGGTCGTGCTCTTGAATCCCGGGGCGCTGCCACGGACATCGAGCGGCAAGGTGCAACGGTCGGCGTGTCGCGATGGCTGGCTCGGCAAGACGCTAGATGCCTATGCGATACACGAGGCCGGTCGATTCGTCGCCAGTCCCGACGCGATGCCACCGCTGAGCGATGTTGAACGAGTGCTGGCGCAGGCCTGGCAAAGCGTTCTCGAATGCGATGGCATCGGCCGCGATGCGGATTTCTTCCGCTGCGGCGGCAGCTCGCTGTCGGCAGTTCAAGTGGCGGCACGAATCAATGAGCGTTGGGCCATCGACATGCCGGTGCGTATGCTATTCGAGCATCCGCGGATTGCCGATATGGCTTCAGAAATAGAGCGGGAGCTGATTGCCGGGAAGCTGAACCGTGCAGCCGCGATTCCTGCGCTGCCGGTGTCGCTGCGGTCATTACCGCAGCCTCTATCCCATGCACAGCATCGCTTGTGGTTCCTGTGGCAGCTGGATCCGACCAACACGGCCTATCACATCTCCGGAGATTTTCGCTTCTCCGGCGCGATGGACCCGTTCGCGCTGCGTGAAAGCTTCGCCGCCATCGTGTCCCGCCATGAATCGCTGCGCACGGTCTTCGGCGCAGCGGATGACGGATCGGCATGGCAACGAGTGTTGCCGGCGCTTGCTCCCGACATTTCATTCATCGACGTGCGCATGCTCGATCCTGCCGCACGCGAAGCGCGCGTGGCTGACGAAGTGCACCGTATCCAGGAATCGCCGTTCGATCTCTGCAATGGTCCGCTGCTGCGTATCGGCATCATCCAACTCGCCGCCGCCGAATGGCAATTGGTGCTGACGATTCATCACATCGTCGCCGACGGCTGGTCCCTGCAATTGCTGTTCGACGAATTGTCGGCACAGTATTCGGCGCGCGTTCGGGGGTTTCCCGTCGAGTCGGCTCCGCTACCGGTTCAATACATCGATCATTCGGCCTGGCAACGTACATGGCTGGAGCAAGGAGAGCGTGAGCGGCAGCTGGCGTGGTGGCGCCAGCAATTGGGCGACGAGCATCCGGTGCTCGAACTTCCAGTGGATCGCCCGCGCCGTTCCGCAACGGCTTATAGACCGGTGCGTCATGAGATCGTCCTGTCGCAGTCGTTGGCCTCTGCGTTGCGTGATCGCTGCGTATCGCAACGAGCCACTCTATTCGCTGTGCTGCTCGCGGCATTTCAGACGCTGCTGCGTCGCTATACCTCGCACGACGACATCCGCATTGGCCTACCAGTGGCGAACCGTCAGCACAAGGACGCCGAGGGCATCATCGGATTCTTCGTCAATACGCTGGTGCTGCGTTCGTGCATAGATCGAGAAGCTACGCTGGATAGCGTGTTGCACCGGTCGGTGCATGCATTGAACGATGCTTGTGCCCACCAGGATCTGCCGTTCGAACAGCTGGTGGAAGCACTGCAGCCTGGCCGCGACCTGGGCCAGAGCCCGCTGTTCCGTGTTGTCATGAATCATCTGCGCATCGATCCGCGGGCACTGTCGAGCCTTCCGGGCTTGCGGCTCGAAGACAGCTGGGTCGGCAAGCAGGCCGCGCAATTCGAGCTGGCGCTGGACACGATGGAAGTCACGACCGGCGAGATTCGTGTGCGTTTCACCTGCGCCGCCGATTTATTCGATGTCGCGACCGTGGCGCGTTTCGCCGATCACTATCTACGAGTGCTGGAGTGCTTCGCCCGACACCCCGAAAGACGCGTCCGCGATATCGAGCTACTCGGCGAAAGCGAACGGGCGAGGCTTCAAGGCTGGAGCGTGAACACCGTGCGCCAAAGAGACGCGAGCACGGTGCACGGCCTGTTCGAAAGGCAGGCAGCGCGCAGTCCCGACGCGACAGCACTCGTCTTCGGCGATGAAACACTGACCTATGCAGCTTTGAATCGAAGGGCCAACAGGCTTGCCCACCGACTGATTGCGATGGGAGTGAAGCCTGAGACTCGCGTCGGCATAGCTGCGCAACGGTCCATCGAACTGGTTGTCGGGCTATTGGGGATCATGAAAGCGGGCGGCGCCTACGTTCCGATCGACCCCGGCTATCCTGCCGAGCGTTTGCGTTACATGCTCGAGGACAGTGGCGTAACTCTGCTGCTCGCGCAGAGTCCGCTCGACGCCGTGTCCGATGTCGGCAAGGTTACGCAGATCGTACTGAGCCAGCTCGATGTGAGTCGTGAGAGACAGGACGATCCGGCGGTCGCTTTGCACGGCGACAACCTGATCTACGTCATCTACACCTCCGGTTCCACCGGCAAGCCCAAGGGCACGGCAAACCGGCATCGTTCGTTGTACAACCGCCTGGCGTGGGGGCAGCAGTTCGATCCGCTCGTGGCGACGGACGTGGTTCTGCAGAAGACGCCGTTCAATTTCGACATCTCGTTCTGGGAATTCTTCTGGCCGCTGAGCAGCGGCGCGACGCTGGCGTTGGCCGAGCCGGGCGCACATCGCGATCCCCAGCACCTCATCGAACTGGTACGCCGCCATCGCGTGACGACGATTCATTTCGTGCCATCGATGCTGCAGGCCTTCGTCGCCGCAGAGGGCATCGAGACTTGCGACACGTTGCGTCGAATGATCTGCAGCGGCGAAGCGCTCACCGTCGAGGCGCAGAACCAGGTGTTCGCGAGGCTGCCGCGAGTGGCTTTGTACAACCTATACGGGCCGACGGAGGCGGCCATCGAGGTCACGCACTGGAAATGCGTCGACGAAGACCGGCTGGCGGTGCCCATCGGCCGTCCCATCTCCGGCACGCGCACGGTGATTCTCGATGCCGACCTGCAACTCGCCCCGCAAGGTGTGATCGGCGAGTTGTATCTCGGCGGAACCGGGCTTGCGAGTGGCTATCCGACACGCGCCGGCCTTACCGCCGAACGCTTCGTCGCCGATCCGTTGTCCGACGATGGGACTCGGTTGTATCGGACGGGGGACCTGGCGCGCTGGCGAGCAGACGGGCAGATCGACTACATGGGCCGCGTCGATCATCAAGTGAAGATCCGGGGCCATCGGATCGAACTGGGAGAAGTCGAAGCGCAGTTACTTTCCCAACCTGAAGTGCGCGAAGCAGTCGTGCTCGCGCGGCGCAGGGAAGGGGATACACGACTCGTTGCCTATGTCGTACCAACGGCCGGTGCGCTCGATGTTGTGGACGGGCAAGCATCCGTGCGCGATGGCCGGGTTGCGCAGTGGGAATCGGTTTTCGATAGTGCGTATGGCAGTCAGGCGCGCGCGCCTGACTTTCGTGGCTGGAACAACAGCTACACCGATCTTCCCATTCCCGAAGCGCAGATGCGGGAATGGTTGCAGGCCACGGTGGATCGTATCGCCGCGCTCGATCCGAGAAGCATCCTGGAACCCGGTTGCGGCGTTGGCTTGCTCGTCGAGCATCTTGCACCACGCGTCCGGACCTACGTTGCCACGGATCTGGCTGCTAGCGCGGTTGCCTCGCTGAGCGCGTGGACCAGCGCTCAACCGTCGCTTGCGCACGTGGAAGTCAGGCAGGCCGAAGCTGCTGACCTCGCTGGAACGGACGCTCGGGAATTCGACACCGTGGTGTTGAATTCGGTGGTCCAGTATTTCCCGGACGCCGATTACCTGTTGTCGGTACTCGAAGGTGCGGCGCGGACCGTCGGTGCGGCCGGGAGCATTTTCGTCGGTGATTTACGGCACATGGCGCTCCTGCCGATGTTTCATTGCTCCGTGCAATTGGCTCGTGCTCCGTTGACGTTGACCGTGCGTCAGCTTCGCAGCCGAATTCAACGGGCGCTGGCGCAGGACAAGGAGCTGGTTGTCGATCCAGCTTTCTTCACCGCGGTCGCGGCTCACTTGGGACGAAGCGTCGAGGTTCTGCTGAAACGCGGTAACGCGGACAACGAGTTGACCAACTATCGCTACGACGTTGTCCTGCGGGCCAAGGCAATCGATGTCGAGCCGGAATCGTGGACTCCAGGTCCGGACGTGTTCGAGCGTCTCGCGGAATGCATCGTCACTCATCGTCCGCGGGCCATTCGCCTGAGATCGCTGCCGAATCGCCGGTTGATGCGCGATCTGAACGCGTGGCGGCAGCTGGATTCGAGCGATGCCGGAGATACGGTGGCGGAGCTGTCGGTTCGCCTGGATCGGATAGAGCATACGGGCTTCGACCCGGAGGCGTTCTGGTCGCTGGGTGAGCGGCTGGGCTATCACGTCGAAGTGGCATGGGCCGAAGGCCAGGACGACGGCAGTTTCGACGTGAGCCTCGTCGAGCGTTCCATGGTCAAGGATCGTGCTGACGCCAACGTCGACCCGCAGGCGCTGCCCGATCGATGGCGGTCGTTCGCGAGCGATCCGCTTCGCGCGCTACGCATGCAACAGTTGGGCACACGGCTGCGCGAACGCCTGCACCGTCAATTGCCTGAATACATGGTCCCGGCGCAGATCGCGGTGCTCGACGCATTGCCGCTGACTGCCAACGGCAAACTGGATCGCAAGGCATTGCCGGAGCCGCAGCTCGCGAGCACCGAAGCTTATGAGCCGCCGCGAACCGATGTAGAAACGACGCTCGCCGCCATCTGGTCGACAGTGCTTGGGATCGAGCGCCTGGGTCGGCACGACAATTTCTTCGAACTTGGCGGCGATTCCATCGTCAGCCTGCAGATCGTAGCGAGGATGCGCCAGGCTGGCTGGAAGATCACGGCGCGGCAGATGTTCGAACGCCAGACTGTCGAACAATTGGCGCAGGTCGCGGTGGCGATCGAGCACGCTATCGAGAACTCCGACGAAGTGCTCGAAGGCAGCGTGCCGCTGCTACCCATTCAGGCATGGTTCTTCGAACAGGAGATGTCGGCCCGCGATCACTGGAACCAGTCGGTATTGCTGCGAACCCGTGAACCGCTCTCGACGGTGCCGCTCGGCCGGGCGTTGCAGGCTCTCGTGCATCATCACGATGCCCTGCGGATGCGCTTCGAGCGGGAAGCGGAAGGCAGCTGGCAGCAGCGCTACGCCGCGAGGTCCGGCACCGAGCATGAACTGCTGTGGCTTTGCGAGGCTGCGAGCGGACCCGAGATTGAAAGCATCTGCACGAAGGCGCAACGCAGCCTGAGATTGCGTGAAGGTCCATTGCTGCGTGCTGTATCGATCACCGTTGCCGACGGTAGCCAGCGGTTGTTCATCGCTATTCATCATCTGGCTGTGGACGCGGTGTCCTGGCGCATATTGCTCGAAGATCTGCAGACGGCTTACCGGCAAGCAGCGAGCGATACCCGCATCGTGCTTGCTCACAGGACGGCTTCCTATCGGCGCTGGTCTCACTTCCTTCAAAGCTATCCGCGCGTACGCGGGGCAGAGTTGCAGTACTGGCAGCGGATTGCCGGGGTGGAAGCGCAGTTGCCGTGCGAATGCGCCGATGGTAGCGACACGCAGGCCGATCGATCGGCAATCAGTTTGCGACTGGACCCAGCGCAGACGCTGGCCCTGCTCAAGCAGGCGCCAGCGGCATATCGAACGCAGGTTACCGATCTTCTGCTGACGGCGCTGGGTCGTGCGCTCAGTGAATGGACCGGTCGCGATCGGGTGCTGATCGATCTCGAAGGCCATGGGCGCGAGGATTCGCTGGCGGATCTCGACCTGTCGCGCACGGTCGGATGGTTTACCAGTCTTTATCCAATGCCGGTCGACGCAAGTGGCGAGCTGGGTGTGGCAATCAAGCGTGTCAAAGAAGACGTGCGCGCCGTGCCGAACAAGGGGCTCGGTTACGGTGCCTTCAAGTACCTGGGAACGGCGGAGCAACGTCAGGTCGTGACCCACCTGCCGAATGCCCGCGTCGTGTTCAATTATCTCGGCCAGCTGGACAGCAGCTTCGATAGTAACGCGCTGTGGACGATAGCGGCAGAGAGCACGGGTCCATCGTTGGATCCACAATCGCATCCGGCCCATGAATTGGCCATCGATGCGCAGGTGTACGAGGGCGAACTGCGGTTCACCGTCAGCTTCAGCGCCTGCAAGTACGGTCGCGAATCCATCGAAGCGTGGGCGGGTCTGTTCAAGTCGCAGCTTGAGGCTGTGATCGCTCATTGCACCGGCGGTGCGAACGGCATCACGCCGTCCGACTTGCCGCTGGCGCAGCTCACCCAGGCTCAGCTCGATGAGTTGCCGGTTGTCGCTGAGCGCATCGAAGACCTGTATCCGCTCACGCCCATGCAACAGGGTGTGTTGTTCCACAGCCTGCAGGCCGGGCTTGGAGATGCCTATATCAGCCAGTTGCGGATGGATATCGACGGACTCGATGTGCAGCGTTTCCACGCGGCTTGGCGAGCGGCATGCGAACGACACGACGTCCTGCGCACGGGGTTTCTCCACCGGGGCGAAACACCGCTGCAATGGGTGGCAAGGCAAGTGCCGCTGGTCTTCGACGAATACGATTGGCGCCACATCGGCGATTGCGACACGCAACTGGATGACTTTGCCGACGCCGAGCGGGCGCGACCGTTCGATCTGGCACAGCCGCCCCTCATGCGTTTCGCACTGATTCGTACGCAGAATGCACGGCATCGTTTCGTCTGGACCCATCATCACGTCCTGATGGACGGCTGGAGTACCGCGCAGCTGATGGGCGATGTGATGCGCCACTACTGCGGCCAGGCGGCGGCACCGCTGCACGGCCGGTACCGCGACTATATCGAGTGGCTGCAGCGTCGCGAGCCAGGCGTGTCCGAACAATATTGGAGATCGCAGCTTCAGCGCTTCGACGAGGCGACACTACTCGCCGATGTTCTCCCAATGCCAGAAGATGGCGAGGGGCAAGGCGTTCATACGACGCATGTCGACGCTGCGACGGTCGGTCAGCTCGCGGAACTGGTCGCCCGCGAGCACATAACGCTCAATACGTTCATACAGGCTGCGTGGGCGCTCCTACTCAGTCGTCATACTGGCATGCAGGATGTGATCTTCGGCGCCGCGAGCGCTGGACGACCCGCCGAGTTGCCGGGCGTCGAACAGTTGGTCGGTCTGTTCATAAACACGTTCCCGGTGATCGCCGCGTGTCGTCCTGAACTCGGAGCGGTCGAGTGGCTATGTGAGCTGCAGGCGCAGAACGTGGCGTCTCGCGAGCACGAATACACGCCGCTCTACGACATCCAACGCTGGGCGGGCAGTGCCGGGCAAGGATTGTTCGACACCATCGTGGTGTTCGAAAATTATCCCATCGACGCGACGCTGCGCGAGTCGGCGGGCGCCCTGCGAATCCATGGATTGCAGACCCTCGCGGGCAACAATTACCCGCTGACGCTGCGGGTTCAGCTGCCGCAGCGCTTCGCCAGGCTCGCCGAGGATTCCAGTCCAACGTTGCGACTGGACTACCTGCACGATCGCCGACGGATCGCTACCGGCACCGTCGAGTACCTACATCGGCAGTTCGCCGACGTGTTGGGCAGCCTCGCACGGCACTGCCTGCGTTCGCCTCGCCTGCCATTGGGAGAGCTGCGATTTCCGGCGGTGTCGGCCGGAGTGTTTGGGGAGATTCGTGAGACCTATGCTCACAACGACGTACTGGCGTTATGGGCTGCGCAGGTAGGTCGCAACGAAGCCGTGGTGGCGATTCGTTCCGAGCATGCAGCAATGACGTTCGGCGAGTTGGATATCGCATCGAAGCGACTCGCTCAGACGTTACGCATGCGAGGAGTTACCGCTGATTCGCGCGTAGGAATCCGTGCCGAGCGCTCGATCGAGTTCGTGATCGGCGTACTCGCGGTGATGCAGGCGGGCGGTGTTTATGTGCCGCTGGATCCGCAGCTGCCGGCAGATCGACTTGCGTATCAACTCAAGGATAGCGGTGCGCGACTGCTGTTGAGCACGTCGCCGGTCTCGTGGTCGGTCGGAGTTCCGACGATAGACCTGATGACTGGCGGGATGGATGTCGATGCGACCATGCCGACGCTGCCTTTGCATGCCGCGCAGGGCGCGTATGTCATCTACACGTCGGGATCGACCGGCGAGTCCAAGGGCGTACTCGTTACCCATGGCGCGCTGGCGAACTATGTGCAGGGATTACTCGAACGGTTGGCGTTGCCGGCGTCGGTTCGAAGCATGGCGATGGTGTCGACGGTGGCCGCCGACCTGGGCAATACGGTGTTATTCGGCTCGCTGTGTTCCGGTCGGACGTTGCATCTGATCGCACAGAAACTGGCATTCGATCCGAATCGTCTCGCGGAGTACCTGAGCCGCCACCGAGTGGATGTGCTCAAGATCGTTCCGGGACATTTGCAGGCATTGCTCAGCGCAACCGATCCGCAGCGTGTTTTGCCGCGTCACACGTTGATCCTGGGTGGCGAAGCGACGACCTGGGCCTTGCTCGACGATATTCGGCATCTCGCGCCTGCCTGCAGGGTCATCAATCACTACGGACCGACCGAGACGACGGTGGGTGTGCTCACCCAGGTAGCGCGGGAATCTCTGCGTAGCGCAAGCACCTTGCCCATCGGAACGCCTATTCCCAACGTGCGCTGCCATGTGCTCGACGCACAGCTCAATCATTCATCGGAAAGCGTGGGTGGCGAGTTGTATGTCGGCGGAGCATCGGTCGCACGCGGCTATCTCGGCAGGGCCGGCCTGACTGCCGAACGATTCGTCGCGAGTCCCTTCGAGCCGGGCGAACGCTTGTATCGAACCGGCGATCGCGTGAGGCTATTGGCCGACGGGACCCTGGAATTCCTCGGTCGAACCGACGATCAAGTGAAAATCCGCGGCTACCGGGTGGAGCTTCGCGAAGTCGCTACCGCGTTGAAACGCGAGGCGGGCGTTGAAGAAGCTGTGGCTATTGCAAGAACTGACGACGGGCGAGTGCAACTGCATGCCTATGTGGTTGCCAGCACGGCATCGGTTCTCGATCCGACAGCATTGCGGGATGCATTGGCCGCCTCACTGCCGGACTACATGGTCCCTAATGCCATCGTCGTACTCGATGCGTTGCCGCTGACGGCGAATGGCAAGATCGACAGGAAGGCGCTTGCCCAATCCGTGATATCGCCGGCAGATCGCTACGAGGCTCCGCGAGGCGCCGTCGAGCAGGACCTGGCTGGAATTTGGGCCGATCTACTCGACGTCGAGCGCATTGGACGCCACGACAGTTTCTTCGCGCTGGGCGGCGACTCGATGTTGGCCTTGCGCTTGATAGCTCGTGCGCAACGTCGTGGCCTGTCGCTTACCCTCGAACAACTGTTCCAGCACGATACGCTCAGCGATCTCGCGCAACAGTTGCGTCCTGCGCCACTGCCGTCGCCCTGCGTAACCGAAGGGTTCGACGGCGCCGTGCATCGACTGATCGAACTTCATCAGCAGGAGCAGCCGGATGCAGTGGCGATCAGCTGCGGTGACGAGCAGATCAGCTATGCCGAACTGAACGCCCGGGCGAATCGACTGGCGCATCGATTGATCGCCGACGGCGTCGGCCCTGAGATCCGCGTAGGCATCGCGCTCGAACGGTCGATCGACATGCTGGTGGCGATGCTCGCCGTGCTGAAGGCAGGCGCAGCGTACGTGCCGCTGGATCCTGCCTATCCTCGAGAGCGCTTGAGTTACATGATGGGCGACAGCGGGATGTCACTGTTGCTGACGCAGGCCGCCGCTGCCAAGGCGCTACCGGCGACGGATTGCGTAGAGCTGCTGTTACTCGACGAACTCGATCTGCACGCGCAGTCCACCGCAAATCCGAACATAGCAGTGCATCCGGATTGTGCGGCATACGTCATCTACACATCGGGGTCCACCGGCAAACCGAAAGGCGCGCAGCTATGCCATCGGAACATCGCGCGCCTGCTCAGCGCGACTGACGGTTGGTTCCACTTCGACCGCAGCGATGTCTGGACGTTGTTTCATTCCTTCGCCTTCGACTTTTCGGTGTGGGAGATTTTCGGCGCGCTCTGCCATGGAGGACGACTGGTGATCGTGCCCACCGAAGTGAGTCGTTCTCCGGAGGACTTCGTCAGCTTGCTGCGAAGACAGCAGGTCACGGTGCTCAACCAGACGCCGTCGGCGTTCAAGCAACTGCTGCAGGTTCAGTCGCTTTACGACGGCCGGGCGCTCGCATTACGCGCCGTGATCTTCGGCGGCGAAGCGCTCGACCCGCGGAGCCTGCGTCCGTGGATCGAGTGTTTCGGCGACGAGCAGCCACGCCTCATCAACATGTACGGCATCACCGAGACGACGGTCCACGTGACTTGCCGTCGCGTGACGCGTGCGGACCTGGAATATTCCCGTAGTCCCATCGGCGAGGCCATTCCCGATCTCGCGCTGCATGTGCTGGATTCGTCGCTGAACGCAGTTCCCGAAGCAGTGGCGGGGGAGTTATACGTGGCAGGTGCCGGACTGGCTCGCGGCTATCTGAACCGCTCCGGCCTCACCGCCACGAGGTTCGTTGCCGATCCATTCTCGACCACCGGCGAACGGCTCTACCGCACCGGCGACCTTGTGTGCCTAAGCACCGGGGGCGAACTGGAATACCTGGGTCGAACCGACCAGCAGGTCAAGATCCGCGGCTTCCGCATCGAGCCTGGCGAAATCGAAGCGCAATTATTGAAGCTACCCGGCGTGAGAGACGCAGCGGTCGTGGCTCGCGTGGACGGCGATGACAAGCGACTGTTTGCCTATGTCGTACCGGCGACCCATGTCGTTCCAGAAACTGCGGGTAACGATCCGGTGACCGAATGGGAGGCGGTGTTCGATAACACGTACGCGGGGACGGTCACCGCGCCGGACTTCCGTGGCTGGAACAGCAGTTACAGCGATATGCCAATCGATACGGCCGACATGCGCGAGTGGCTGCAGGGAACGGTCGAGCGTATCCGTTCGCTGCAGCCGCAGCGGATACTGGAAATCGGTTGCGGCGTCGGTCTGCTCGTCGAGCAGTTGGCTGCGGCAGCTCGCTCCTATATCGCAACCGATCTGTCGGATCGCGCAGTTCGGGATCTGCAGGCGTGGCTGACGACGCAGCCGCTCGCACACGTACACGTACACAGGCGCGAGGCCAGGGATCTCACCGGGATCGAGCTGGGCACCGTCGACACGGTAATACTGAATTCAGTCGCGCAATACTTTCCGCACATCGATTATCTGCAGGAGGTGCTGCGCAGGGCATCGAGCATCGCCGGGCAGGACGCACACATCTTCATCGGCGACCTGCGGCATCTCGCGCATCTGCCCTTGTTTCATACGTCGGTGCAACTGCATAGAGCACCCGCGACGCTGACGCTGCGACAGCTGAAGCAGCGCATCTATCGGGCGATTTCACAGGACAACGAACTCGCCATCGATCCGCGCTGGTTCCAGGCGGCGGCGTCGCAATGGCGAATGGGCGACGTGGAAGTCCAGTTGCGTCGTGGGCGCGCCGATAATGAGCTGACCCGCTATCGATACGATGTCGTGCTGCATCGTGCAACGCGTGTGTCGTCGCCGGTAGTCACCGAAGCGTTCGATGCCGCTACGGCAGAACGCCTGAACGCGTATCTCTCGGTCGATCGCGTGCCTTCGATACGCTTGAACAATGTTCCCAATCGTCGGATGGCGCGCGACCTGGCTGCTTGGCGACTGGTGCATTCGAGTGAAGATCGGGCCACGGTCGCCGATGTCATTACCCAGTTGGAGCACGTGCCGTCGAAGGGCATGGATCCCGAAGATCTATGGGCACTGGGCGAGAGGCATGGCTACGACGTGCGAGTGGCCTGGACCGACGGAGCGACGGACGGGGCGATGGATGTGGAGTTCGTCCACCGTTCAGCATTTTCTTCCGTCTCGCGTGCACCCGAAGAATCGCCGCCGTCATGGCGGGCGCTTGCGAGCAATCCGCCTCGAGCCCTGTACCTCCGGGCGCTTGCGCCGGCGTTGCGCGAACAATTGATCCGTGAACTGCCCGACTACATGGTGCCGGCGCAGATCGTACTCGTCGACTCCCTGCCGCTCACCATCCACGGAAAACTGGATCGCGACGCGTTGCCAATGCCGGAACACGAGAGCGAACGCTACGAGGCCCCACAGGGGTCCATCGAGCTGATGCTGGCAGATGCCTGGTCGGCGGTGCTGGGCATCGAACGCGGGCGCATCGGCCGGAATGACAGCTTCTTCGCGATCGGCGGCGACTCCATCCTGGCATTGCGAGTCATCGCGCGTATGCGAGAGACAGCGTTCGTCGTCACCGCGGATCAACTGTTCGCGCATCACACGCTGAGTGCGCTGGCGACGGAGTTGTCCAAGCCCTCGGTAGCCAGCAACGAACGCAGCGATGTCCGTTCGGCCGACACGATGACGGTCGTGGATCGAAGCAAGCCGCTGCTGCTGTCACCCGCGCAGGCACGGCAATGGTTCCTGTGGCAACTCGACGAGCAGAGCACGGCTTACTACATCTCGGCTGGCCTGAGGTTGCGGGGGAATCTGGCGGCCGAGGCGTTGCAGTCGGCATTGAGCGCGCTGGTGGATCGTCATGAATCGTTACGCACTATATTTCGGGCGTCGCACGACGGCGAGGTCGAACAGGTCATTCAGCCTGCGGGACAGTTTCGAATCGACGTAGTCGATATGAGCGATGCGCCGGCAACTACACGCGAAGCGCAAACGGCAGCGGCGGCGCAAAGAATGGCGCGCGCACCGTTCGACCTGGCTACTGGGCCGTTGTTCAGAGCAGGCCTGATTCGTATCGACGCACTCGATCATCTCCTCGTGGTGGTGATGCATCACATAGTGTCGGACGGCTGGTCGATGCAGATCATCGTTGACGAGTTCGTGGAGCTGTATCGTGCGCGAATCGAAGGGCGATTGCCGCAATTGCAGCCGCTACCATTCCAATATGCGGACTACGCGGCGTGGCAACGCAACTGGCTGGCGAGCGGTCGGCAGTTACGCCAGCTCGAATATTGGAAAGCCGTACTCGGCGATGAACATCCGGTCCTGCAATTATCAACCGACAGGCCGCGCACGCCGGAGGCAAGATATCGCTCGGCGAGCCACGTCTTCGACCTGCCCGCAGCGCTGACCAAGGCGTTGCACGGACGGGCACGCGAACATCGCTCGACATTGTTCACGGTGCTGCTCACTGGCTTCCAGGCATTGCTGCAGCGGTACTCCGGACAGACTGACATCCGTGTCGGACTGCCCAACGCCAATCGCAATCGCGCGCAATCCCAGTCCATCGTCGGCCTGTTCTTCAACACGCAGGTGCTGCGAACTCGGGTCGATGGAGACACGAGCTTGGCGTCCTTGCTCGGTCAGGTGCGGGACGCGGCCATCGGAGCGCAGCAGCACCAGGACCTGCCGTTCGAACAACTGGTGGAGGCATTGCAGCCCGAGCGCAGCCTGAGCTACACGCCGTTGTTCCAAGTGATGATGAATCACCAGCGCAAGGATTATCGCGGACTCGCACATCTGCCCGGCCTGGAACTGCAGTGGTACGACCTCGGCGAGCAGGCCGCCAAGCTGGAGTTGCTCTTGAGCACCATCGAGGATCATGACGGCAACGTCAGCGTCTCGCTCGCCTATGCAATCGAGTTGTTCGACGCGCACACCATGCAGCGATTCGGTCGGCACTACGTCCACGTATTGCAGGCGCTGGCGGAGTGGCCGCAGCAGCGGATTCGCGACCTTGCGTTGCTGAGCGAGACGGAGCTTGAAGAGCTGCAGCGGCTGGCGACGAATAGCGAGCGCCATGTGTGGGACCAGCCGGTCCATCGGCTCATCGAACAGCGTGCGGCGGCACAGCCGCATTCGATAGCACTGATACTGGAATCCGCCGAGATGAGTTATGGCGAGCTGAACGCCAGGGCCAACCGACTGGCGCATCGGCTCATGGCATGCGGCGTACGGCCTGAAGCACGAGTTGGCGTAGCGATCGAGCGGTCGCTGGAGATGATCGTTGGCCTGCTCGCAGTGCTCAAGGCGGGCGGAACGTACGTGCCGCTGGATCCGGCGTATCCGCAGGAGCGACTCGGTTACATGGTCCGGCACAGCGGCATCGGATGGCTGCTCACGCAACAGGCGATCGCGGATCGCTGGCCGCGGAACTCATCGATGGTCACGTTGGCGATGGATGCGATCGATGCCAGCGCCGAGCCAAACACCGATCCGGTGGTGTCAATTCATCCGGAGCAGCTTGCCTACGTGATCTATACATCGGGCTCGACGGGCTGGCCTAAGGGCGTGAGCGTGTCGCAACGCGCGCTAGCCGAGCATACCCAGGTAGCCATCGGCTATTTCGGCCTTAGTGTCGAGGATCGCATGCTGCAATTTTCGACCATCAATTTCGATGCATTCGTCGAACAGCTGTTTCCACCGTTGTGCGCTGGAGCTGCTGTCGTTCTGCGAGGTCCGCAGATCTGGGATAGCGAGACCTTCTATCGACAGGTCGTCGATCGCAACATCAGCATCGCCGATCTTCCCACTGCGTACTGGCACATGCTCACGCAGGATTTCAGCCAGCAGGGACCGCGGCCCTATGGAGCCCTGCGCCAGGTCCAAGCGACGGGGGAAGCGATGCCGCCCGATGGCATCGGGAACTGGCGCGACGCCGGCCTTGCGCATGTGAAGTTGCTGAATACCTATGGCCCGACCGAAGCGACGGTAACTGCCACCGCGTTCAACTGCGAAGCCTTCGTGCGTGAGATGCGGTCGATACCGGCGCACGTACCCATTGGCGTGCCGCTGGGCGGACGAACGGCGCAGGTGCTCGATGCCGACCTCAATCCCGTTGCACCGGGCGTCGAGGGCGAGCTTTACCTAGGCGGCCCGCTGCTCGCGCGGGGCTACTACGCTGAGCCTGCACTCACTGCCGAGCGCTTCGTTGCTGATCCGATGACGAGCCATGGCGGCAGGCTTTATCGCACAGGCGACCGTGTCCGCTGGAACAACGAAGGACAGCTCGAATATCTCGGACGCGTCGATCACCAGGTGAAGCTGCGCGGTTTCCGAGTCGAGCTGGGCGAAGTCGAGTCGCATCTGCTGGCGCTACACCAGATACGTGAAGCCGTAGCGATGCTCAAAGAGACCCCCTCGGGCGTGCAACTCGTGGCTTATGTGGCGGCAACGGATCCGACGCTCGATCCCGCACGTGTGCGTGATTGCCTGCGGTCCACGCTGCCCGATTACATGGTGCCTTCGATCATCGTCGTGCTGGAGCGCCTGCCGCTCACTGCCGGCGGGAAACTGGATCGCAAGGCATTGCCCGATCCCGAGTATGCGGATTCTGAAAACCATGCAGCGCCCCAGGGCGAGGTGGAGCAGGCGATCGCCACGATCTGGTCCGAAGTGTTGGGTGTCGAGCGCGTCGGCCGACATGATAATTTCTTCGCGCTGGGCGGACACTCGCTGCTGGCCGCGCGACTGATATCGAGGATTCGGCGCAACTTGCGGGTGGAGGTCGCGCTACGGTCGGCGTTCGAGCGGCCGACGGTAGCGCAGATGGCTGCGCATCTGGTTCAACAGCGGCCGGCGCAAGGCAGATTGGCTCATGATGTCATAGAGCTGCTGCCTATCCAGCGTACGGGCAGGATGCCGCTGTCTCCCGTACAGCGCAGGTTGTGGATCGTCGAGCAGTTCGCCGATGCGTCGCCTGGTGCGAAGTCTGCATATGCGATCGGCGCTGCGTTGAGCTTGCTGGGAAAGCTCGATGTCGATGCCCTGCGATTCGCGATCGATACGCTTATCGAGCGCCATGAGGTCCTGCGCACCAGCTACGACCAGGACGATGACGGTGAGCCGTTCGCGGTTATCGCAGCGGCAGCGCCGGCGGACATAGTTTTTACGGACGTATCGGAACGGTCCCAGCGGCAGCAAGCGGAACATCTACGCGAGCTAATGCATGCGCAGGGCCAATCACTCGATCTGGCAACGGGTCCGGTGTGCCGCGTGCACCTGTTGCGGCTCGGGCCGGAATCGCACGCGTTGGTGCTGGCAGTTCATCACATTGCATTCGACGGCTGGTCGCAAAGCATTTTCGTGCGTGAGTTCATCGATAGCTATCGCAGCTCGACGGAAGGCGGCGTCCTTGCATTGCCGGCGCTTCCCGTTCAATACGTCGATTACGCGCACTGGCAGGCACGCAGACTCGACGGATCGCGGGAAATCGACAGCCGCTTCTGGAGAGAGTATCTCCAGGATGCACCCGCCATATCGAGCATCCCGGCCGACTATGTTCGCCACGAGCGGCCGCAAACCGCTGCAGACACGGTGCAGCTGACCGTTCCCAGCGACCTCAACGAGAAGCTGTCGCGGATCGCGCTGGACCAGGGAACGACGGCTTTCACGCTGCTGTTCGCAACATTCTCGCTGCTGCTGCATCGGCAACTTCACGCGAGCGACCTGGTGATCGGTACGGACGTGGCGGGTCGCAATCATCCGGACCTGGAACGCCTGCTGGGCTTTTTCGTGAACCTGGTGCCGCTGCGTTCACAGGCCCGGCATGCGCAGGCCACATTCGGGGAATGGCTGTCGCAGACGAAGCAGCAGGCGCTGGCGGCACTGGAACACCAGGACCTGCCGTTCGATCAGATCGTCGAGCTGGGAGGAATAGCGCGCAGCCGTGGCAGCAGTCCGCTGGTGCAGATGCTGTTCGTCCTTCAGAACGCGCCGGTCGCACGCTTCGATATTCCGAACCTTGCCGTGGAGGTGTTGCCTGCACCCGCCATGCAGTCGAAATTCGACCTCGCCGTGTTTGTCTGTCCGCGGGGAAAGGCGATGGAAGTGTCCTGGGTGTACGCGACCGCGCTCTACAGGCGCGAAACGATCGAGACATTGGCGGCACATTGGCTTCAACTGTTGGAGCGGATTGCAGGTTCGCGCGATCCGCTGAACGAGCGTTTCACCATGCCAGCATCGCCTGTGCCAGATGTAGAGAGGAGCAGTGGCGAATTCGAGGAGCAGACGATGGAATCTCTCACACCGCGGAAGCCGACTGTTCGTACGTCGTGCCTGCGAGCAGGGCAGTCGATGCCGCTCGTCGTCGAGCCTGCAGTACGTGATTTCGATTGCATCGAATGGGCGAGAACGCATCGACAGTTCATCGATACGTCGTTGCGACAGCACGCGGCGATTCTTTTCCGCGGCTTTCCGCTGCGCACTGCAGGTGACTTCGAGACATTTGCCATAGCCGTCGAGCCGGAACTGTTCGGTGAGTACGGCGACCTGCCCAAGAAGCAGGGTGGCGATCGGACTTACGAATCCACGCCGTACCCGAAACAGAAGATGATCCTGTTTCACAACGAAAGCTCGCACCTGGAACGCTGGCCGCTCAAGCAATTGTTCTTCTGCGAGCAGCCTGCGACGGCCGGCGGCGCCACGCCCATCGTCGATTGCCGCGAGGTGCTGCGTAGATTGCCGCACGCTTTGATTGACTCGCTGGAACGCAAGCAACTGCTTTACGTGAGGACGTTCACCAGCGGGTTGGACGTCGACTGGCGCACGTTCTTCAAGACCGATAGCAGGGAAGACGTCGAGCGCAGGCTGCGGCAGGCAGGAATCGAGTGGCGCTGGCTGGGCAAGAACGAGTTGCAGACGCGCACTCGCTGTCCCGCTGTCATCTCGCATCCGCTCACCGGCGAACGCGCGTTCTTCAACCAGGTGCAATTGCATCATCCCAGTTTGCTGGATCCCGATACCCGCGAGGATCTGCTCACAGTCGTAGGGCCCGAGCGCATGCCTCGCAATGTCTGCTATGGCGATGGATCGAACATCGAAGACGCCGACATGGCGACGATAGGCGAAGCGTACGAAGCGTGCGCGGTGCGGTTCCCGTGGGAACAGGGTGACGTGCTCATGCTCGACAACATGCTGGCCGCACATGCGCGTGATCCTTTCGATGGACCACGCAAGATCGTCGTCGCGATGGGTGCGATGTTCGACAGAACGGCGCTCGACAACGGCGCAACGTTCGCAGCGAATGAATCGACGCTGGTGGCGGGCTGATGATGGCGATGAGCTGCAGCACCGTGGGCCAGCGGATCTCCGAATGGGCGGTGGCGACACCGGATGCGCCTGCCATCCAATCGCTCGGCGATATGTTGAGCTATGCCGTGCTTCAACGACGCGTAGCTCGGCTCGCCCGCTGGATGATCGGCAGGGGCGTGGATCGCGGTGACATTGTTGCGCTCGACATGGAGCGCTCGGCGGAACTGGTAATTGCCATGCTGGCTACTTGGCGTATTGGGGCAGCTTTTCTTCCGCTGGATCGCGCGTGGCCCACGATGAGACGAGACACGATTCTCGCCGATGCGAGACCTGCGTTGGTCGTCAGCACTGTCTTCGAGGAGCACTGGGTGGACGCGGGGCATGACCTGCCCGCGATTTCTTCGCCTAGCGACCTGGCGTACGTCCTTTACACATCGGGTTCCACCGGCGTGCCCAAGGGTGTGATGGTGGAGCAGTCACAGCTTCTGAACTATGTGCGTGCTGCTACGGAGGCGTTACGGCTGGAAGAGAATCGACGTTGGGGCCTCCTGGGATCGCTGGCTGCGGACCTGGGGTACACGGCGCTGTTTGGCGGCTTGTTCAACGGCGCCTGTATCGTGATCGCCGCAGCGAACGAAGTCGAGGATGGCGGCGGGTTCGCACGCTTCGTCAGCAATTACGACATCGACGCGGTGAAAATCGTGCCGTCGCATCTGGATGCGCTGCTGGAGTGTGATGGCGCGGCTCTGCCCGGCAAGGTCATCCTCGGCGGCGAAGCGACTCCCCGTGCGTTACTCGACAGGATCATGAAGATCGCACCGGGCTGCCAGGTCTTCAATCACTATGGGCCGACGGAAACCACGGTGGGCGTCATGGTCCACGAGGTGGACCTGCAGGCCGAGCGGGACATGGGACTGCCTCTTACGCGAGTGTTGTCGAACTGCACGCTCGAGGTGCTCGATGACGAACGACATGCTGTGCCGGCGGGCGCGCTTGGCGAAGTCCATGTCGGAGGCGCACAGGTCTGTCGTGGCTACTTGCATGGACGAAATCCCGAAGCGTTCCGCTTCGATCCCGATCGTCCCGGTGAGCGGCTGTACCGCACCGGAGACCTCGCGTATCGATTGCCGGATGGCGGCATCCGGCTGGCCGGGCGCATCGATCAGCAAGTGAAGATTCGTGGCTTTCGCGTCGAGTTGGCAGAGATCGAGGCGGCGCTGCTTGCACACGGCGATGTGCGTCAAGCTGCCGTCATTTTCCGTCCCGGTGCGGTTACGGAGCTGGTCGCGTTCGTCGTTGCGGATGTCAGCGGCGGCGCGGAGGAGACACGCCAGCGCTTGCGGGAGGCATTGTCCGCTTCGTTGCCGGCGTACATGGTGCCGAGTATGTTTTGCTTCGCCGAGCGTTTGCCTCGATTACCCAACGGCAAGATCGACCGCGTTGCGCTTGCCGATATACGCGCGCAGAGCGCGAGGAGTCCTGGCTCCAATACGACGCGCGATTGCGTCGAATTCGTCGTCATGCACTTCATGGCTGAAGTGCTGAAGCGCGAAGCACTCGAACCCCAGGATGATTTCTTCGACCTGGGTGGACACTCGCTCCTGGCCATCAAACTCGTGGCTCGCATTCAGAAGCGCTTGGGCGTGGCCATTCCTCCGGCGACCTTGTTCGATCGGAGCACTCCCGCCGCTTTAACTGCGGCGGTACGCGGTGCCTGCGCCGATGTCGCGAATTTGGAGCTTCGCGCCGATGGCTGGTGCCGCCAGCTGGAGGAATCGCACGAGTCGGCGCAGTCGGCAGATCTCACGGAGATCGTTGCATGAAGGAGGCAAGCGAGCTGCTCGACGCGACGACCGGCCGCGGGCAGACGATTGCACCGGATCCGACGCGTCGCATCTATCCGTTGTCGTTCTCGCAGCAGCAGCTCTGGTTCCTGCAAAGCTACGATGCCGGGTTGACTGCTTACAACCTGCCGCGCGTCTTCCGCCTGCGCGGTCCGCTTGACGTGAATGCTTTGGAGCGAGCGTTCCAGGCACTGGTCGATCGGCATGCGAGCCTGCGGACGAGGTTCTTCGAGCGCGACGGCGAGCCCGTGCAGTCGATCGAATCGACCGCGGTCTTTTCCTTGGGATGGGATGATGTGCAAGCGCTTTCGCTTCAAGAGCGGGACCGCAGGGTTGCTGCAACCGTTGCCGGCATCGCGAATCATGTCTTCGATCTGGGCAAACCGCCGTTGCTGGTGGCTACCGTGATTCGCTCGTCCGAAGACGAGCACCTGCTGGTGAGCTGCCTGCATCACATCGCATCAGACGCGTGGTCGAATGCAATCATCGCCCGGGATCTCGCCACTGCATATCGGGCGGCGCTGCGACATCGCGGCCCGGTTCGGTTGCCGGCAACGTCGATTCAATACGCGGACTATGCAGCGTGGCAACGCGAACAACTCGCGTGTGGCGCGCTGGCGGAGGAGTTGAAGTACTGGAACGATCATCTGGGTACATACGTCCCACCCCTGGAGCTGCCCCTGGATCGTCCGCGCCCTGCGCAGCAGACGTTCAACGGAGCAGCTGAGCATTTCGAGTTGGAGGCATCGCTCGTCGCTGGATTGCGGGCATTCTGTCGCACCGAGCGTTGCACGCCGTTCATCGTCCTGCTCGCGGCCTGGCAGATCCTGCTGGCGCGTTACTGCGACCAGGATGATTTCGCGATCGGCGTCCCGAATGCCGGACGACGGCGGCCGGAGGTGCAGGATCTGGTCGGCTTCTTCGTGACTACGCAGGTTTTTCGTGCGCGGTTGCAGCCCCGGATGACACTGCGAGAGATCTGCAGGCAGGTTCGTGCCGATTCGCTTGCGGCACTCGATCGTGAGCAGTTGTCATTGGAGGTGTTGCTGAATGCCCGGAAAGTGACCCGCGATCTGGCACGCAGCCCGCTGTTCCAGACTCTGTTCGACCTGCGCGTGAACGATGATGAGTCTCTTCGGCTCGAAGGTCTCGCCGTCGAGGCAATGCCATCGGTCACGACCGATGCAAAGTTCGATCTGTCCATCGACATCGCCGTGAGCGAACGAGCAGTGCGGGGCAGGATCGAATTCAACACGGATATCCTCGAACTGCAGTCCGCAAAGCGCATCGGCGATTGCTATCGGCGCGTGCTCGAATCGATCGTTTCCAGCCCGGAACAGCTTTTCGCCGAGACAAGCCTGCCAAGCGCGCTCGACGCGTGGCAAGTCCCGCAGCAAACGTTACCGCTGACGCAGCCGGTACATCGTCTCTTCGAAAACCAAGCGCAACAAAGACCGGATGCGGTTGCGCTTACCTGCGGCGAACAGGCGCTG
This sequence comes from Steroidobacteraceae bacterium, assembly GCA_040509875.1. Taxonomy (GTDB): domain Bacteria; phylum Pseudomonadota; class Gammaproteobacteria; order Steroidobacterales; family Steroidobacteraceae; genus Steroidobacter. The sequence goes on from JBEVKB010000024.1 coordinate 40,157, forward strand.
TCGTATGCCGAGTTGAATGCAAGGGCGAATCGTCTCGCTCACCGCCTCATTGCACTCGGCGTGCGACTGGAGAGCAGGGTCGGCATTGCCGTCGATCGCTCCATAGATATGCTCGTCGGAATGCTCGCGATTCTCAAGGCGGGCGCGGCCTACGTGCCGCTGGATCCGTCGCTGCCGACGGATCGTCTGAATTACCTCCTAAGCGACAGCAATATCGGACTGCTGCTTACCCAGGCGGCGGTGGCAGATCGGCTGCCGAGTGTCGCGGGCGTCACATCGCTGCAGCTCGATGTTCTCGGCCTGAGCGACGAGCCTGAGCACGATCCGCGCTTGCCGGTTCATCCGGATAACCTCGCGTATGTGATCTACACGTCGGGATCCACCGGCAAGCCTAAAGGCGCACAGCTCTGCCACCGCAACGTCGGCCGGTTGCTTGGGGCAACGAACGAACGCTTTCACTTCGACGAGCGCGACGTATGGACGCTGTTCCACTCGTATGCCTTCGATTTCTCGGTGTGGGAGATTTTCGGGGCGCTGTGCTACGGCGGCAGACTGGTGATCGTGCCGTACGAGGTGAGCCGTGCGCCGGAGGACTTCCTTGCACTGCTGTGCCGGGAACGGGTGACGGTGCTCAACCAGACGCCCTCGGCCTTCAAGCAGTTGTTGCAGGCACCATCGCTGTACACGACTGCAGATCTTTCGCTGCGCGTAGTGATTCTCGGTGGCGAGGCACTGGATACGCAGAGCCTGCAGCCTTGGTTCGAGCACTTAGGTGACGCGCCGCTGCTCATCAACATGTACGGCATCACCGAGACCACGGTGCACGCGACGTATCGGCAGATCACGAGCGGCGACCTGCAGGCGCCACGCGGCCCGATCGGCGAACCCATCGCGGACTTGAGGTTGCGAGTGCTGGACTCGCATCTGAACGCCGTGCCTGTCGGTGTCCCCGGCGAACTGCATATCGCCGGAGACGGATTGGCTCGCGGCTATCTGCATCGTCCTGATTTCAGCGCCGAGCGTTTCATTGCCGATCCGTTCGGTGAGAGCGGCGAACGCCTTTATCGCACGGGAGACCTCGTGCGATGGAGTGAGCAGGGAGAGCTCGAGTACCTGGGCAGGATCGACCAGCAGGTGAAGATCCGCGGCTGTCGTATCGAGCCCGGCGAGATCGAATCGCAGCTGCTCGGCCAGCCGGAAGTGCGGGCCGCGGTGGTCGTGGCCAAGGAAGGGCCGAGCGGTTCACGGTTGGTGGCATATGTGGTGTGCCATCCGGACATCGAGCTGGCGACAGCTGCGATTCGAGAGCGGCTTTTGCGTGTGCTGCCGGATTACATGGTGCCGAGCGCCATCGTGACTCTCGAACACCTACCGCTGAATGCCAACGGCAAGCTGGATCGCAAGGCGCTTCCGGATCCGGAGTACGTGAGCACCGCGCAGTACGAAACGCCGCGGGGTGAATTGGAGGAAACGCTGGCGGCAATCTGGAGCGAAGTATTGAGCGTCGAGCGAATCGGTCGCCACGACAACTTCTTCGCACTGGGTGGCGACTCGATCCTGAGCCTGCGAGTGGTGGCGAAGGCGCGCGAGCGGCTGATTTCGCTAGCGCCGAAGCATCTATTCCAACATCAGACGCTGCGTGCATTGGCCGAGGCGCTATCGGGAGCTGACGCGAATAATCAAAGCTTCCCAACTGTCTCGCTTACGGATCGGAACAAGCCTCTGGCGTTGTCTCCCGCGCAATCGCGCAAATGGTTTCTGTGGCAACTGGACAAAGACAGTACGGCGTATCACGTCTGCGTCGGACTGCGATTGCACGGTGAGCTGGATGTAGCGGCGCTGCAAGCCGCGTTCGCCCAGCTGGTGTCGCGTCACGAGGCGTTGCGAACAGTATTCCGTTCATCTTCCGAAGGCGTCGCCGAACAGGTGATCCAGCCATCGGGTCGGTTCGAGTTGCTGCAATTGGATGTGGGTCTCGAATCGCGCGATATCGCTGAAACTAAAGCGACGCAAGAGGCGCTGCGGATCGCACGCACACCGTTCGATCTGACTGTCGGTCCGTTGTTGCGCGTGGGACTTGTGCGTCTGTCGGCAGTGGAACGCATCCTCGTGGTGGTGATGCATCACATCGTGTCGGATGGCTGGTCAATGCAGGTCATCGTGGATGAACTGGTCGAGTTGTATTGCGCGCAGCTGGAGCGCCGCGAGGCAACCTTGAAACCACTGCCGATTCAATACGCGGACTATTCGATGTGGCAGAGGGATTGGCTGCAGGCCGGCGAGCAACGGCGGCAACTCGACTACTGGAAAGCCACGCTGGGCGCCGAGCATCCGGTGTTGCGATTGTCCACGGATCATCCGAGACCGGCGGAACCCAAGTACCGCGCGGCACGCTACAGCTTCGAGCTGCCTGGTTCACTGACAGAAGGATTGCGGCGACGGGCCGGCGATCATCGGGCGACGCTGTTCATGATGTTGCTGGCGGGCTTCCAGGCGCTGCTGCATCGATACACAGGGCAATCCGATATTCGCATCGGCACCACCAATGCCAATCGGCACCTTCCCGAAACGCAGGGCGTCGTGGGATTCTTCGTGAACACGCAGGTCCTGCGCAGTGAGATCCACGAGCGCATGACGTTGAGCGCGTTGCTCGAACAGGTGCGTGAGGCGGTAGCCGGTGCGCAGGAACATCAGGATCTGCCATTCGAGCAATTGGTGGAAGCGATGCAGCCGGAGCGCGACGGCGCCCATCAGCCCCTGTTCCAGGTATTGCTGGACCATCAGCGTCACAGCGACGAAAGCTTGCGGCAGCTACCGGGCTTGACACTGCAGCGTTACGAACTGGGAGAGCAAGGCGCGCTGTTCGAATTGTGGATGAACACGGTCGAGCAGGCCGATGGTCGCGTGATCGCCAGACTGTCGTATGCCAGCGAGTTGTTCGAACCGCAGACCATAGCCCACCTCGGTGTCCATTACCTCAAGGTGCTCACGGCTATCGCCGAACGGCCCGATCAGCGTGTCGGCGAGATCGCGCTGCTGACGGATGCCGAATTGCGAAAGCTGCGGGGCTGGGGCTGCAACGCTCGCCACTATCCATTCGTCGAGCCGGTGCATCGGTCGATCGAGCGCCGCGTAACGGAGCGTCCCCAGGCAACGGCGCTCGTGTTCGGTGACACGGAACTGTGCTACGCGGAGTTGAACGCGCGTTCGAATCGATTGGCGCACCGGTTGATGACGCTCGGCGTGCGAACCGAGGAGCGTGTCGGTGTCGCATTCGAGCGCTCGATAGAAATGGTGGTGGCGTTGCTGGCGGTGATGAAGGCCGGGGCAGCGTACGTGCCGCTGGATCCCGAACTGCCTGCGGAACGATTGAATTACATGGCGCGAGACAGTGGCATCGAGCTGTTGTTGACGCAGGGTCATCTGCGCCAAAGACTACCCGAGGTTGCAATGGTGCTGGCGCTCGACGACATAGATGTCAGCGCCGAGTCAGCAAGCAACCCCGGGCCAGAGTTACACCCGGAGCACCTCGCGTATGTAATCTACACCTCCGGGTCCACCGGTAAGCCCAAGGGCGCCGCCAATCGCCATGTCGCTCTCCGCAATCGGCTGGCTTGGATGCAGGAGGCCTACGCGTTGGAAGCACACGAGACCGTGTTGCAGAAGACTTCTTTCGGCTTCGATGTCTCGGTGTGGGAATTCTTCTGGCCGCTGGTGCAGGGAGCGAGATTGGCGATCGCACCCCCTGGCGCACATCGCGAGCCTGGGCAGCTCATCGAGCTGATTCGCCGGCACGACGTGAGCACGCTGCACTTCGTGCCATCGATGTTGCAGGTGTTTATCGAACACCACGCGGTCGCGGGCTGCAGCAGTCTCAAACGCATCGTGTGCAGTGGGGAAGCTCTGCCGCTCGAAGCGCAATCCAAGGTGCTGGCGCGGCTGCCTTGGGCGACACTCTACAACCTTTACGGTCCTACGGAAGCTGCGATCGATGTGACTCATTGGACGTGCGTGCCAGGCAAACGTCCCAGTGTTCCCATCGGGCGGCCGATTGCCGACACCGTCGTCGCGGTGCTGGATGGCGAACTGAATCCTGTTCCAGCGGGGGTAACTGGCGAGTTGTATCTCGGGGGCGTCGGTCTCGCTCGCGGCTATTTGCAGAGGCCGGGTCTGACCGCCGATCGCTTCGTTGCCGATGCGGACTCGGACAAGGGAGAGCGCCTGTACCGGACGGGCGACTTGGTTCGCTGGTCCGCGGATGGACAGTTGGAATACCTGGGCCGGATCGATCACCAGGTGAAGATTCGCGGCTTGCGGATCGAACTGGGCGAGATCGAATCGCAGCTGCTGGCACAGCCGGAAGTAAGCGAAGCAGTGGTGGTAGTGAAGGACTTCGAAGGCGACAGGCGCATCCTCTCGTACGTCGTTCCAGACATGCAGACGCTCGTCGCAGGCCGAATCGATTCGTCCTCGCGAGATGAGTTGGTGGCACAGTGGGGATCTGTATTCGACAGCACCTATGCCACGCAGAGTACGGCGCCGGGCTTTCGTGGCTGGAACAGCAGCTACACAGACCAGCCCATACCCGAGGCCGAGATGGAGGGGTGGCTGCAGAGTACGGTCGATCGGATTCGCGCCCTCGGGCCGCAGCGCATACTTGAGATCGGTTGCGGCGTCGGACTTCTGGTGCAGCACCTCGCAACGGCATCGCGTGTTTATGTTGGTACAGACCTTTCGGCGCGCGCAGTCAATGATCTCCGGTCCTGGCTAAAGACTCAGCCGGCGCTCGCTCACGTGCAACTGCGCCAGGCAGAGGCCAGGAATTTTGCGGGAATATCGCCAGGCGAATTCGATACGGTAGTGCTGAACTCGGTGGCGCAGTACCTGCCAGACGTCGACTACCTGCTGGAAGTCCTGTCGGGTGCGGCGCGCACGATTAGTGCTCGGGGCAGTCTATTCATCGGCGACCTGCGGCACCTGGCGCATGTGTCCATGTTTCACGCGTCGGTGCAGCTCAGCAAGGCGTCGGCTCGGACCACGTTACAGCAGCTGAAGAATCGAATTGTCCGCGCGGCTACGCAAGATAAAGAGCTGGTGCTGGACCCTGCGTTCTTCCAGGCGATCGCTGCGCATCTTGGCATGGGCAGCGTCGAGATCCTCCTGAAGCGCGGCCGCTCCGACAATGAGCTGACGCACTATCGTTATGACGTAGTGATGCGTAGGGAGCACATCGAGATGCCGGCGCCTGAGACGTTCGATGCATCGGGCACCGATGCAATGGAACGGCTTGCCTCGCACCTGGCGACATATCGACCTTCCGCACTGACCTTGCGCGCTGTACCCAATCTACGACTTGCAAGAGATCTGGCCGCGTGGCGTTCGATCCAGTCGAGTGACGAGCGAACGACCGTCGGCCAGCTGTTATCGCAGTTGGAGAAACAAGCACCGCACGGCATCGACCCGGAAACGCTATGGGCGCTCGGAGAACAGCATGGATACCACGTGCAGGTCTCGTGGACGCCGGGCGTAGCAGACGGCTCGTTCGACGTGGAGTTCGCGGCACGAGCCGCACGCATCGCTCAGCAGGCACCAACACCGAACGTTGAACTGCCGGAAGCCTGGCGTTCCCTGGCCAGCGATCCGTTACGCGCTCTATCCCTGCAACAACTGGGAAGCCGACTGCGTGGGCAACTACTGCGTGTACTACCGGACTACATGGTGCCGGCGCAGTTCGTCGTGCTCGACCGGCTGCCACTGAACGCGAACGGCAAGCTGGATCGCAAGGCGCTGCCAGAATGGGAACACGTCGATGCGGGCCGCTATGAGCCGCCGCAGGGAAAGATGGAAGAGATCCTCGCCGCGCTCTGGTCCGAGGTGCTCGGCGTGCAACGCGTCGGTCGCGACTACGACTTCTTCGAGATCGGCGGTCACTCGCTGGCGCTGATCCAGGTGCGAGCGCTTCTCGCACAGCGTCACGGCTGTGAGCTGCCGGTGCAGACATTCTTCGATCATCGAACGCTTCGCCTGCTCGCTGCAGAGGCCCTTCGCAGTGGCGCGCGCATCGAGAGTACCAAAGAACTTCGCCTCGCCAGGATGCGAGGCTTGATTCGCGACATTGAGGATGACAGCGATGCGGGATGAGAGCCGGGTCATTGCAGAGGAATTCGCGGGATTGAGCACGGAGGGCCGCCGCCGTTTCATATCGCAGTTGCAGGCGAACGACCTGAGTTTCGCCGAACTCCCCATCGTGCCGGCGTCGCGGCGAGACCGGCTGCCGCTATCGTATGCCCAGGCGCGGTTGTGGTTCCTGTGGCGCCTCGATGAGGCGAGCACTGCCTATCACATGTCCTCCGCGTTGCAGCTCACCGGGTCGCTGGATGAGGCGGCATTGCGATGCAGTTTCGTGGAACTGGTGAATCGTCACGAATCCCTGCGTGCAGTGCTTCACAGCTGCGAGGACGGTAGCGTCGAACAATCCATCGGCACCGCGGATCACATCGACTATGTACGGATCGATTTGGGCGCAGAGCCTTGCGCCACACGCGATTCCGAAGCGGCCGCGCAAGCAAGGCGAGTGGCCTATGCTCCGTTCGATCTCGCGTCCGGTGCGCTGTTTCGCGTGGCGCTGATTCGTCTCGCTGCCGATGAGCATGTTCTGGTCGTAGCCATGCATCACATCGTGTCCGACGGCTGGTCCATGCAGATCGTGGTCGACGAGTTCGTCGAACTCTATCGCGCCAGGATCGAAGGACGCGCGCACCGACTCGAACCATTGCGCATTCAGTACGGCGATTACGCGCTATGGCAGCGGAACTGGCTGGAGGCCGGAGAGCGCGATCGACAGCTCGCGTATTGGACGGCAACGCTGGGCACCGAACATCCGGTATTGCAGTTGCCGACGGATCATCCCCGGAGCGCGACGTCGAAGGGTCATGCCGGTCGGCACGCTTTCGAGTTGGCGTCATCCTTGGTCGAGGGCCTGCGTCGTCGCGCACATCAGCATCGGGCGACGCTGTTCACGATGCTGCTCGCCGGGTTTCAGGCTCTGCTGTACCGCTATACCGGCCAGCGAGACATTCGCGTCGGCATGACCAACGCCAATCGCAATCGTGCCGAAACGCGAGGCGTCGTGGGACTCTCCGTCAACACGCAGGTGCTGCGCTCGGAAGTTTCGGGAGCAATGACACTGGCCTCGCTGCTGGACCAGGCGAGCCGCGCGGTCGTGGGTGCGCAGGAACATCAGGACCTGCCATTCGATCAGCTGGTCGACGCGCTGCAGCCGCAGCGTGATCTCAGCCATCCGCCCCTGTTCCAGGTGATGATGAATCATCAGCGCTTGAACGCCTCGGAATCGGCGCAACTGCCGGGCTTAACCTTGCAGCGTTTCGAGTTGGGAGAACAGGCGGTGCGATTCGACCTGGTGTTGAACGTCACCGAGCGCGCCGGTCTTCCGGTCACGGAGTTCACCTACGCCGCGCATCTCTTCGATGCTGAGACCATCGAACGGATGGGCCGTCAATACGTGAGCGTGCTGCAGGCAGTGGCCGATGACTCCGGCCAGCTCCTTTGCCAGATTCCGCTGGTGGATGGCGGCACACAAGTATCTCCGATGTCCGCCGACGTTGACGCATTCGAGCCGGTGCACTCGATGTTCGCTCGCCGAGCGGCTCAGAGTGGCCAGGCGCCAGCGCTTCACTGCGAAGGTTGCACACTGAGCTACGAGGACCTGCAGCGTTGGTCAGACCGGGTCGCACTCGAACTGCTTGACCTGGGTGTCGAGGCGGACATGCGGATCGGCGTGTGTGTCGAACGCTCGGTGGGAATGGTCGCGGCGTTACTCGGCATTCTGAAAAGCGGAGCTGCGTTCGTGCCGCTCGACCCGGCATATCCGCCCGATCGGCTCGCTTACATGATGAAAGATTCGCAGATCCGGGCCGTCGTCACCGACAACGTCAGTGCTACCCAGTGCGCGGCGGTGCTCGCGGAATATCCGACCGTGCGAGTGGATACGTGGAATGGACCGGCGGACAGTCGTCCACTGCCCGCAGTGCCGATCGATCCTCAGCAGCTGGCGTACGTCATCTATACGTCAGGGTCGACCGGCCTGCCCAAAGGCGTAGCCATATCGCATCGTGCGCTGAGCCTGCATTTGGATGATTTCATCGCATGCTATGGCATCACGGACTCGGACCGGACGCTGCAGTCTTCCACGATCAACTTCGATGTAGCGTTGCATGAGTTGTTCCCGGCGCTGGTCATGGGAGGACAGGTGCAATTGCGAGGTCCGCAACCTTGGGATCTGCAGAGCCTCAACCGCACGCTGAAAGAGGGTGAGGTGACCTTCGCTCGCATTCCCACTGCGTTCTGGCAGCAATGGCTGCATGCTCTGCCGCGAGAGCTGCCCGGGCTCAGGCAGATCACGGTGGGCGGTGAGGCATTGCCGGGTGACGCGTTGGGCCGCTGGATGGACGGCCCGTTGAGTGACATTCCCGTCGACAACCTCTACGGGCCGACGGAAACCACGGTCGCTTGTCTTGCACACACGTGTCGGCCATCGGACGCTCGGTTTCATACTGTGCCGATCGGCAAACCGTATGCGTCACGTAGCGCGATCGTGATCGATGCCGACGGCAACGAGGTGCCGATTGGCGGACTCGGCGAGCTTTGCATCTCAGGAGAAACGCTGGCTCGCGGCTATCTTGGCCGCCCCGCACTGACTGCCGAGCGCTTCGTCCCGGATCCGGCCGGTAGAGGCGGGCGGTTGTATCGCTCCGGTGACCTGTGCCGGCAGCGGGCCGATGGAGTGATCGAGTACCTGGGAAGGCTGGATCAGCAGGTGAAACTGCGTGGCCACCGGATCGAACTCGGCGAGGTGGAGGTGGCGCTGCGCCGCTGCGAAGGCGTCGGCGAAGCGGTGGTGGAGCTGCGAGGCGAAGGCGACCGTCGACGACTGATCGGTTACGTAGTGGGCAGCGCGCAGCCCGCGGATATCAGGTCGAAGCTGCAGGAGAGCCTGCCCGATTACATGGTTCCAAGTGCCATCGTCTCGTTGGAGCAGCTACCGCTGCATGTGAATGGCAAAGTGGATCGCAAGGCCCTACCCGAACCGGAGTACGTTGGCACTGAGAAATACGAGGCGCCGCGTGGAGAGGTGGAGGAACTGCTCGCGGCCATCTGGAGCGATCTGCTGTCGCTACCGCGACTGGGTCGACACGACAACTTCTTCGAAGTGGGAGGAGACTCGATCCTGAGCCTGCAGATCGTGGCTCGTACAGCCAAAGCGGGCTGGAAGATCACACCGCGGCAGATGTTCGAACGCCAGACGGTGGCGCAATTGGCGGTCGTCGCCGAAGCCCTAGATGATTCTGCGGTGGCGCGTGAGTCCGCTGAGACGACCAGCGGTGTCGTGCCGCTATTGCCGATTCAGGCCTGGTTCCTCGAGCAGCCGATTCCCCATCGCAATCATTGGAACCAGTCGGTGTTGCTGAGTCCTCGCGAGCCGCTGGAGCACATCTATATCGCGCAGGCGTTGCGGGCAGTGATGGGCTGGCACGACGCTCTGCGATTTCGCTTCACCCACAGTCCGGAAGGGCTCTGGCAGCAGAGTTTCACACCGCACACGGTCGGTGAGCCGGTGCTCTGGCTCCGTGACGCCAAAGGCGCGAGCGAGATTGGCGCGATCAGCGCCGAGGCTCAGCGGAGCCTGGATCTCAATGCGGGTCCGCTGTGGCGTGCCGTGTGGATGACCGTGGCCGATGGCAGCCAGCGCCTGCTGTTGGTAATCCATCACCTGGTCGTGGATGGAGTGTCATGGCGCGTGCTTCTGCAGGAACTGCAGCAGGCATACGAGCAGGCGAAACATGGTGAGCCACCGGTGCAGCCCGCACGCAGCAGCAGCTATCAAAGCTGGGCACGGCGTTTGCCGAGCTACGCCATCGATCATGCGCAGGAGACTTCCTATTGGCAGCAGCTTCTTGCCAGTGCGACTCCATCGCCGCCGCCTGATCACCCAGAGGGCGCCAACCGATTGCAGGATCAAACGAGCGTGGCGATGAAACTCGGTCGCGCACAGACCCAGGCAATGCTCAAGGACGCGCCTGCGGCATATCGCACTCAGGTGAACGATCTTCTGCTGACCGCGCTCGGACGTGCATTCGCTCGGTGGACCGGACAGGCGCAGGTGCTGGTGGATGTGGAAGGCCACGGGCGCGAGGATGTGTTCGAGAACATCGACCTGTCGCGCACGGTGGGCTGGTTCACCAGTGTTTACCCGGTGCTGCTGGATGCGCAGGGCACACCCGGCGAGGCGCTGAAACGAGTGAAGCAGATGCTTCGCGAAGTGCCGAACAAGGGGTTGGGGTATGGTGTGTTCAAGTACTTGGGCACGACCGAGCAGCGTGCAGCGCTTTCGGGTGGCGTCGTCCCGCAGGTGTCGTTCAACTACTTGGGACAGCTCGATGGTACTTTCGATGAGACCGCGTTGTGGCAACCGGCAGCTGAATCCGCAGGGGAATCGAGGGACCCCTCGGCCTCGCAGTCGCATGAACTGGCGATCAACGGACAGGTCTATGAGGGTGCACTGCTGCTGAATATCTACTACAGCGGGCAGCGCTATCGGCTGGATTCGGTGCAGGCGTTGGCCGATCTGTACCGGGAGGAACTGGAGAGACTCATCGACCACTGCACCAGCGGTGCGAGCGGCGTGACGCCGTCGGACTTTCCCCTGGCGCGGCTCGATCAGGCGCAACTGGATGCATTGCCGATTCCGGCTGCGGAAATCGAGGATCTCTATCCAATGACACCCATGCAGCAGGGGATGGTGCTGCACACGATGCGCAATCCCGGCTCGGGTATGTACCTGATGCAGAGTCGCTACGAACTCAACAGCGCCGTAGACATCGAGGCCTTCGAGAATGCCTGGGCACGAGTCGTCGAACGCCACAGCGCGCTACGAACTGCCTTTCTGTGGACGCCGGACGGCGCGCTGCTGCAACTCGTGAAGCGACAGGTGCGCTCGCCGGTCGAGTACGTCGATTGGCGAGGATTGTCGCGTGAGGAAGCGGCAGAGCGTATCGACTGCTTGCTCCAGGAAGAACTGACAACCGGCGTCGACATCGCCGATCCACCACTGCTGCGGATCAGGCTGATCCGGCTCGGCGAACGACAGTTCCAGATGCTGCAGAGTTTCCAGCACATCCTCATGGATGCGTGGTGCCGATCGCTGTTGCTGATGGATTTCTTTGCTTACTACAGTGCGCATGGCGCCGGCGTGTCCGTTGAACGTCCGCCGCTGCGTCCCTACAGAGATTTCATCGCATGGCTCGGCAAACAGGACAGGGAAGCTGCCGAGAGATACTGGCGTGAAATGCTCGCGGGGTTCGATGCGGCCACACCATTGCCCATGAAAGAGCGCGGCGCCAGCGTCGTCGAAGTGTCGACGATGGTCGACGTCTGCGTGGAGCTAAATGAGCAAAGCGTGCTGCGCCTGCAGGAGTTTGCGCAACGTAACCATGTGACTGCCAACACGGTCGTGCAGGGCGCGTGGGCGCTGCTGCTGTCCCGCTACGCCAATCAAAAAGATGTTCTGTTCGGCGTGACCGTGGCGGGGCGGCCGACGGAACTGCCGGGGATACAGGAGACCGTGGGACTCTTCATCCAGACGATACCGTTACGCATATCCCTCGATGAGCCGCAGGATGGGCTGACGGTGCAGACTTGGCTCAAAGGCCTGCTCGCGCAGAATGCCGCCATGAGACACCACGAGCACTTGTCGCTGACCGATATTCAGATGCTCAGCGAGATGCCCCGCGGGCAGGACCTATTCCAGAGTTTGTTCGTGTTCGAGAATGCTCCCACTCATGTGGCATTGAAAGGACATGCGCGCGAGCTGTCCGCCGCCGCGGGTGGCAGCCGCACGCATACCAACTATCCCATCACCGTCGTGGTCATGCCGGGATCCCGCATGGTCCTGCAGCTCACGTACGAGAAATCGCTGTTCGACCGCGCTGTAATCGACAGGATGGCGGAACACTTCCGCGCATTGGTCGAGCAGTGCGTGGAGCATCCTGAATTACCGCTGCGTGAACTGCAGATGCTCTCTTCCGCCGAGCAGGCACAGCTCGCGCTCGATGGCCGGGGCGCTGACGACAGGCGTGGACTCGATAAGCCGTTTATCCATCTGTTCGAAGCCGAGGTTGCACGCGGAACGCAGCGGAGGGCTGTGCAATCGGGTTCACAGCGCCTGACATACGGCGAGTTGAGTCATCGCGCAAAGCGACTTGGCCGTGCTCTGCAGGGACAAGGCGTACGTCGCGATGACATCGTTGCGGTGTTTGCGAAGCGCAGCCCGGCCATGCTGTGCGCCGCGCTCGGCATATTCACGGCGGGCGGTGCGTATCTGGCACTCGATCCAAAGCTACCTCCCCAACGCCTCGCGGCGATGCTCAAACTGAGTGGCGCTCGATGCGTTCTGGCAATGGACGAGTGCGCGGAGGATCTACAGGCCGCGTTATCGACGCTTACCGATCCTCCAAGGACGATGCTCATCGAGCAGGTGCTGTCGAAGGCAGGCGACGGCGAGAACCTGGGCGTCGATCTGCATCCAGAGAATGCCGCCTATGTCATTTTCACTTCGGGCTCGACAGGTGAACCCAAGGGCGTCGTCATTACCAGTCAGGGGATGCTCAACAATCACTGGAGCAAGCTGCGCCTGCTGCCACTGACATCGCAAGACGTGGTCGCACAAACAGCCTCTCAGAGCTTCGACATCTCCGTGTGGCAAATGCTGGCGCCGTTGCTGTGTGGTGCGACGGTGGATATCGTGCCGGACGACATAGCGAGCGATCCGGTGGCGCTGCTTCGTCACGTCAAGGACAACGGCATCACTGTCCTGCAGAGCGTGCCTGCGCTCATTCAAGGCATGCTGGCCGCGGAGCCCGTCGCCATTCCCGACCTGCGTTGGATGCTGCCGACGGGAGAGGCGCTGCACGTTGCGTTGGCGCGGCGTTGGTTCGAACGTTACCCGCATGTTCCGCTGATCAATGCCTATGGGCCCGCGGAATGCGCCGACGATGTCGCGTTACACAGATTCGTAAGCGCGGCTGAGGAGCACGGCAGCAGCGTCGCGATCGGTAAGGCGATCGACAATACGCAGTTCCATGTGCTGGATTCAGATCTCACGCCAGTGCCCGCCGGCATCCCCGGTGAACTGTATGTCAGCGGTGTCGGTGTCGGTCGTGGCTACCTCGGCCGGCTCGATCTCACCGCGGAACGTTTCGTCGCCGATCCATTCGCACGTGCGACGGGATCTCGCTTGTATCGCACCGGCGATATCGTCAGGCAACGTAGCGACGGGCTGCTGGAGTATGTCGGCAGGGTGGACCAGCAGATCAAGATCCACGGCTTCCGCATCGAGATCGGCGAGATAGAAGCGCAGCTGGCGCGCCTGGCTGCGATACGGGAAGGGGCTGTGGGCGTGCATGACGACGCGCTTGGCGGTCGCAGGTTGGTTGCGTACGTGGTGCCGCAGGATCTGGATCTTCTCGACGCCGATGCAGAAACGTTGAGCGCGTTCCGTGAGTCGCTCCGCGCTCGCCTGCTGGAATCGCTGCCGGAGCACATGGTCCCCGGTGTGTGGGTAGTGATCGAAAAGCTGCCGTTGACACCGAACGGTAAACTCGATCGCAAACGCCTGCCGCAGCCCGATCTGAACGTGCTGCTGAAAACATACGAGGCGCCACGAGGAGAGATCGAGCGAACGCTTGCGGGCATCTGGTCGGAGATACTCGGTGTCGAGCGCGTCGGTCGCCAGGATGACTTCTTCGAGTTGGGTGGACATTCGCTGCTGGCGCTCACTCTGCTCGCGCGCATGCGCCAGCGGGGATTCGCCGCCCAGGTGCGCAGTCTGTTCCAGCAATCCAGGCTCGCGACGTTCGCTCGAACAATCGAACGAACAGTCGAGATATCGGCGCCGGCCAACGGCATTCCGACCGGTTGCACGGCCCTCCGGCCCGAGATGTTGACGCTGGTCGAGCTCGATGCGCAGGAGATTCAACGTATCGAGACGGCGGTGCCGGGCGGTGCGGCGAACATCCAGGACATCTATCCATTGGCGCCGCTGCAGGAAGGCATCCTGTTTCATCACATCTTCCAACCGGGCGGCGACACTTACATTACGCCTCATCTGCTCAGTTTCGATACTGAGTCGCGGCTGCGGAACTTCGTCGACACGTTCAAGCAGGTGCTTGCGCGGCATGACATCTTCCGCACAGCCGTGCTGTGGGAAGGCCTGCGAGCGCCTGTCCAGGTTGTATATCGTGAGGCAACACTGCCTCTCGCATGGTTGGAAGACGAGCGGGGCAGCGTAGAAGATCGACTCTGGCATAGCGCACTTCCCGGGCATTGCCGCATCGACGTACGGCAGGCACCGATGATCCGCGCCGTGGCGGCTCACGATCCCGGACAGGACCGTTGGCTGTTGCTGCTGGTCAGTCACCACTTGGTGAACGACCATGCCACGTTGGATTTCATCGTCGATGAGATCGCGTTGCTGCAGCAGGGACGCCAGGACGAATTGGCCAGCCCATCGCCGTTCCGCAATTTCGTCGCACAGGCGCGCAGCGGCGTGAGCCAAGCCGATCACGATGCGTTCTTCAAGGACCAGCTGGGCACGGTGCAGGAGGCCACCGTGCCGTTCGGATTGCTCGACGTTCTTGGCGACGGTCGTGCGGTGGAAGAGGCTACGTTATCGCTGAGTGCGCAGCTTTCAGCTCAGCTGAGAGCTTTGGCGAAGAGCCGGAAAGTCAGCGCCGCCACCATCATTCACCTGGCGTGGGCCATCGTGATGGGGCGGACGGCGGGCAAGGACGATGTTGTTTTCGGCACGGTGTTGTTCGGTCGCATGCAGTCAGGGGAAGGGGCCGAGCGTGGACTGGGATTGTTCATCAACACATTGCCTATCCGCATCAGCCTGGGGGCGGCCAGTGTCGGGCAGTGCCTTAGGGATACGCACGCGACGCTGAGTGAGTTGCTGCATCATGAACATGCCAGCCTGGCGCTGGCGCAGCGTTGCAGTGGGGTGCCGGCAGGCACACCCTTGTTCTCGGCGCTACTCAATTATCGATATAGCGTGAAGCCAGAAGCACCGCAGGGCACTCGGGTTTGGGAAGGCATCGAGTTGCTACGAGCCGAGGAGCGCACCAACTATCCCATCACCATGTCAGTGGACGACCGCGGGGAGGGCTTCGACCTGGTGGCGCAAGCGATTCCACCGGTGAGCGCACTACGACTATGCGAATACCTGCAGACTGCTATCGGCGAACTGGTGTCCGCACTCGAAGATAGACCGGCGCAACCCATCAGCGAGTTGGCCATCGTAGGCGAGTCCGAGCGAATACGCGTGCAGCAATGGGAGGCGGGAACGCCGCGCCATGAATACGTTGTCCCTGTACATCGATTGATCGAGCGCCAAGTCCGGCAGACGCCTGTTGCCACGGCGCTGGTGTGCGGTGAGGAGACACTGAGTTATCGAGAACTGAACCGAAAGGCGAATCGCCTGGCGCATCGGTTGATATCGCTGGGAGTCGGGCCCGAGGTGAGAGTCGGCATTGCGGTCGAGCGTTCGATTGGAATGGTGGTGGGGTTGCTGGCGATCCTGAAAGCCGGTGGCGCCTACGTGCCGTTGGACCCGGAATATCCGCTGGAGCGACTGGATTACATGCTGGATGACAGCGGCATCGGATTGCTGCTGACGCAGAGTTTCCTACGCGATTCGGTGCCGGTGCGCGCTGGACTGCAGGTGTTGGAACTGGACACGCTGGATCTCACAGGGGAGTCCGAGCACGATCCGACCGTGGAATTGCACGGCGACAACCTTGCCTATGTCATCTACACCTCCGGCTCAACCGGCAAACCCAAGGGCGCGGCGAATCGGCATCGCTCGCTGCATAACAGGCTGGCTTGGATGCAGGACGCTTATGATTTGAGCGCGGCCGACGTCGTCTTGCAGAAAACGCCTTTCAGCTTCGATGTATCCGTCTGGGAATTCTTCTGGCCGCTGATGCAGGGCGCGCGCTTGGCGATCGCGGAGCCTGGAATACATCGCGACCCGCGTATGCTGGTCGATGTGATCCGTCGGCAGCGAGTGAGCACGTTGCACTTCGTGCCCTCGATGCTGAATGCATTCCTGGAGCAGGAAGTCGAGGAGTGCACGAGTCTGCGCCGCATCGTATGTAGCGGCGAAGCGCTGTCGATCGAATCGCAGACTGCAGTTCTTACGCGGCTACCCTGGGTCAGGCTGTACAATCTATATGGTCCCACCGAGGCGGCGATCGACGTGACGCATTGGGAGTGCGTCGAGGAGGATCGCGACACGGTACCGATTGGACGGCCGATCGCAGGCACACGCACCGTGGTACTCGATGCCGCACTCAACGCCGCTCCGGCGGGAGTCGCTGGCGAGCTTTATCTCGGTGGAGTCGGGCTGGCTCGCGGTTACCTGGGAAGACCTATACTGACTTCGGAGCGCTTCGTCGCCGATCCGTTTTCGAGTACGGGCGAGCGCTTGTATCGCACGGGAGACCTGGTGCGCTGGAGCGAAGACGGAGTGCTCGAATATCTCGGGCGGGCCGACCATCAAGTGAAGATCCGCGGCTTGCGGATCGAGCCGGGAGAAATCGAATCGCAACTGCTTGCGCAGCCGGAGGTGCGTGAAGCGGTAGTAGTCGCGCAGGACGGACCCAGCGGACCGAGGCTGGTTGCGTATCTGTCCGGCAATACGCAGTTCGATATCGACGCGACCCTACTCGGCGAACGCCTGTCGCGGGTATTGCCGGAGTACATGGTGCCCAGTGCGTTCGTCGTACTCGAACGATTGCCGCTGAACCCGAATGGGAAGCTCGATCGCAAGGCTTTGCCTAAGCCCCAGTATGCCGACCGCCGCCTCCATGAGGCTCCGCGGGGAGACGTTGAGACAGCGCTCTCGGAGATCTGGTGCGAGGTTTTGGATGTCGAGCGCGTCAGCCGTCACGACAACTTCTTCGAACTGGGCGGCCACTCCTTGGCGCTGGTCCGGGTACAGACCCTGGTTCATGCGCGAATGGCCGTGCAATTGCCGCTGAGATCGTACTTCGAACGAACGTCTTTGCATGACATTGCCCACGCGGTGTTACTGCAACGTGATAGTGCCCAAAGGCAAGACGCGCAGGAGTTGGGTGAAATGGCGGCTCTCCTGGAAAGGCTGGAGAGCTGAGTGGATGCCAGCAAGGCAGCCATAGCCGAGCGTATTGCCACGCTTCCCGGCGACAAGCGCGAGAAGTTCTTCGCCGAGTTGAAACGCAAGGGTATCAAGTTCGATCGACTGCCTATCGTGGCGAGGCAGAAGACCAAGGCGGCTCTCTGCTCCGTCGCGCAGTCGCGCCTGTGGTTTCTGTGGCAACTGGACAAGGACAGTACGGCCTATCACATAGCCGCCGGATTGCGGCTGCAAGGCCAGCTGTCTACGCGGGCTTTGCGATCGGCTTTCGAGACATTGGTGTCCCGCCACGAGTCTTTGCGAACAGTTTTCCGAGCGTCGGACGATGGAACAGCCGAACAGGTCGTTCAGCCATCGCATCGCTTCGAGCTGCTTGAATATGACGTGAGTGCCTGGTCTCACGATGTGGGGGAACTGCAAGCTGCCGAAACGGCGCAGCGAATCGCGCACACGCCGTTCGACCTCACGACAGGCCCGCTGTTTCGAGTGGGGTTGATCAGACTGTCGGCCACGGAGCACGTGCTGGTAGTAGTGATGCACCACATCGTGTCCGATGGCTGGTCGATGCGGATCATCGTGGAAGAGTTCGTGGAGTTGTACCTCGCCTGCCTGGAGGGCCGAGTCGCGACTCTGAAGCCGCTGGCGATTCAGTACGCTGATTATGCGACCTGGCAGCGGCACTGGCTGGAGGCGGGCGAGCAGGAGCGACAGCTGGCGTACTGGCGTGGGCGGTACAGCGCTGATTATCAGTCGTTGCAGCTACCGATGGATCATCCCCGGCCCACGGAGCCAAGGTATCGAGGAGGTCGCTACTCAGTCGATCTGCCAGCATCGGTCGCCGAGGGGTTGCATCGACGAGCACTGGAACATCAGGCGACGCTCTTCATGTTGCTGCTGGCGGGGTTGCAGGCGCTGCTGCATCGATATACCGGGCAATCTGCGATCCGTGTCGGCACCACCAACGCCAACCGTAATCGGCCGGAGACGCAGGGCATCGTGGGTTTCTTCGTGAACACGCAAGTGCTGCAAGGCCTGGTCGAGAGTGAGATGACGCTGAGTGCGTTGCTGCAGCAGGTGCGTGAGGAAGTACTGGGCGCGCAGGATCACCAGGACCTGCCGTTCGAACAGCTCGTGGGCGCCTTGCAGCCAAGACGAGACCGGATTTCTGAGCCTCCTTTCCAGGTGCTGCTGGATCACCAGCGAAAAAACCATGAGCTTTTGCGGCAGCTCCCTGGATTGACGTTGCAGAGTTACGGGCTGGGCGAGCAGGGCGCATTGTTCGACTTGTGGATCAATACGGTCGAGCACGGCGACGGTCGAGTCAGCGCGAGCATCTCGTATGCCAGGGAGTTGTTCGAGCCGGAGACGATCGAACGCCTGGGCGCTCACTATGTGAAGGTGTTGCGGGCGATTGCGGATCGGCCCGAGCAGTCCTTACATCGTGTCGAGTTGCTCGGTGAAGACGAGAGGCAGCAGTTGCAGTGCTGGGGCGCCGGCAGCCAGCCTCATGCATTCAATGCTCCCGTGCATCGGCTGATCGAGCGGCAGGTTCGGCAGCATCCGAATGCGACGGCGCTATTCCTCGGTGAAGCGCAGATAAGCTACGCAGAGTTGAATTCGCGCTCGAACCGACTGGCGCATCGGCTGATGACCATGGGCGTGCGTGTCGAAGATCGTGTCGGCGTCGCATTCGAACGTTCCATCGAAATGGTGGTGGCACTGCTCGCGGTGATGAAGGCCGGTGCAGCGTACGTGCCGCTGGATCCGGAGCTGCCGGCGGAACGGCTGAATTACATGGCGCGTGACAGTGGCATCGAACTGGTGTTGACGCAGGGTTATCTGCGAGAGCGGTTGCCTGATGGAGCTACGATGCTGGCGCTGGACGAGGTAGATATCAGCGCCGAATGCGATAGCAATCCCGCACTTGTCCTTCATCCGGAGCATCTCGCGTATGTAATCTATACCTCCGGCTCCACGGGCAGGCCTAAAGGCGCCGCCAATCGCCACGCCGCACTCTCCAATCGACTGGCCTGGATGCAGGAAGCATATGAGCTGGGCGCGCACGAGACGGTGTTGCAGAAGACACCCTTAGGCTTCGACGTTTCGGTGTGGGAGTTTTTCTGGCCGCTGATGCAGGGAGCAGGATTGGCGCTCGCGCCGCCCGGCGCACATCGCGATCCTGGGCAACTCATCGAGCTGATTCGCCGGCACGAGGTGAGCACGCTGCACTTCGTGCCTTCGATGTTGCAGGCATTTCTCGAGCACGAGGCCGTCGGGAGTTGCAGCAGCCTCAGGCGCATCGTGTGCAGTGGGGAGGCTTTGTCACTTGAAGCGCAAGCCAAAGTGTTGGCACGGTTACCTGGGGCGAAACTCTACAATCTCTACGGCCCCACGGAAGCTGCGATCGACGTGACGCATTGGACGTGCGCGGTTGGCAAACGTCGCAGTGTGCCAATCGGCCGGCCTATCGCCGGTACCCTCGCGATGGTATTGGACGGCGAATTGAATCTGGTTCCATTGGGGGTAGCCGGCGAGTTGTATCTCGGCGGCGTCGGTTTGGCGCGCGGCTATTTGCACAAGCCTGGCTTGACCGCCGAACGCTTCGTCGCCGATCCGGACTCACACACTGGCCAGCGGCTTTATCGAACTGGCGACCTCGTACGCTGGTCTGCCGACGGACAGTTGGAATACCTGGGCCGGATCGATCACCAGGTGAAGATCCGCGGCTTGCGGATCGAATTGGGTGAGATCGAATCGCAGTTGCTGGCGCAGCCGGAGATTCGTGCGGCGCTAGTCATCGCGCGAGATCAGAAGCTAGTCGCGTATGTCGTGCCCGCGGACCCAGTTCTCGATACCGCCATACTGCGAGAACGGCTGTCGTTGCTGCTGCCTGACTACATGGTACCAAGTGCGTTCGTGTCGATGACCCACCTGCCGGTAAACGTGAACGGCAAGCTCGATCGCGCGGCGTTACCGCCGCCCGTGTACGCAGCTGCTCGCGAATATGAAGCTCCACAAGGCGCTGCAGAGGAGACGCTCGCGGCCATCTGGTCAGAGGTGCTCGGCGTGGAGCAGGTGGGGCGGCACGATAGCTTCTTCGAACTGGGCGGCGATTCCTTGCAGATGATGAAGGTATTACCGCGGCTGCGTGAACGCAGCGATCTACTCTCCGATCTCACGCTGACCGACCTGATGCGGGAACCGATACTCGCTCGCCTGGTCCGCAGAAGAACCTATCGCAGCGCCTCGAACCCGTTGGTTCGACTCAACGAGGCAGGCCGTCCTTCAGTTCTCTTCTGCATTCACCAGGTCGCGGGCGCGGTCTTTTCTTATTTCCCGCTGGCGCAGTCCCTGCGTGGATCGCAAACAGTGTATGGCTTGATGTGTCGTTCGCTCATACAAGCTGAACATCGCGACGTCTCCATACAGCAGATGGCGCACGACTATGCGTGCATGATCGACGAACGACAACCTGGCGGCCCGTGCCTGCTGTTCGGTCACTCGCTCGGAGGGCTGCTGGCTGCATGGGTTGCGCATTTTCTGCAAGGACGCGGCCGGACAGTGGCGTTCCTGGGACTCGTCGACCCATTCGTCCCCCTGACCGAAGTGTCCGATAACGAGGATACGCGTGCCGATCTTCTCGGCTATCTGCGTTCACTCCTGCCCCACGCTCGGCTGGCGGATGGGTGGATGCAGGAGGCGATGTTCGGCGATGCGGATAGCGATGAGTCCAACGAGCGGGTAAATCAGGCCGTTCGTGAACTCTTGCACGAGCAGCCGAACCTGGCTCAGGACTTGTACCTGGAAATGAGCGCGGAGGAAATCGCGGCCTCCTTCCTGGTTCGGCAGCGATTGACGCGGCTGGCGAGGCAGTCGCCGACATTACCTCGACTGCAAATCAAGCCGCATTGCTGGTGGTCGCTCGATCGTGCGGCGAAAGACCGCATCGCCCTGCAAGAACAGATGGGGGAGACGCTGGATCGGGAGGACATCGATGCAGGCCACGAGAAGCTGATCAGAGACCCTCGGCTCGTAAAGGACGTGGTCCGTGTACTGAATGGTCCGCCGACCTAACCACTGCGCAGGCCGCCCCAAGGCGGATCAGCCTGCGGAGCGTGTCGTATCAGAACGTGACGTTCGCCGAGAAAGCAATCGAACGCGGCTCACCGATGAAGCTGCCGTTGGCCCAGTAGCTCTTATCCGTCGCGTTGTTCACATTCAGACGCAACGTCACCGGAGCGAAATCGCCGGCCGACAAGAGATAGCGCGCGCCGACGTCGACCAGCGTGTAGCTGGGCAGTTTTTCGGTATTGAGCGAATCGACGTAGCGACTGCTCGTGTACTGTGCGCCGGCGATGAGCGTCAACGCAGGCAGCGCCGGTATGTCGTACTCGACGAGGAGCTTGGCCAGCGTGTCCGACACGAGCTCCGGTCGCTTGCCTTCCAGCTCCGGCGTTTCTTTCTGCTCGCGTACTTTTGGATCGAGCAGGGTCAGTCCGCCGATCAATGTCAGTTGCTGCGTGGCCTTACCGATGACGGTGAACTCAGCGCCCCGATGCACCTGGCGACCGTCCTGCGCGAATTTCGGTCGCGCCGGGTCGGCAAGGTCGTAGAACTCGAGGCCCTTGTCGATTTCAAACAGCGCAGCGGTCAGCAGCACTCCGCCGAGCGACGCCTTCGCGCCGATCTCGACCTGGTCGCTGGTGAGCGGGCCCATCACTTCACCCGCATTCACCACGGGGATGCCGTTGTACTCGCGGTCCGCGATGCCGCCTTGTTCCAAAGATTCCATGTAGCTCACGTAAGTCGTGAGAAAGCTGAGCGGCTTATAGACCAGAGAAACGGTCGGCGTGATATCCGACTCACGGTAATCACCGACCTTGTCATCGATGGTGACGTGCGCCAGGCCGGCGAGCACCGACCATTGGTCGCCGATCGAGATATCGTCTCCCAGCACGACATTTTGCGTCGTGCTTTCCCGGTACAGTTCCAACGGACCTGGATCGATCGGGGCTCGCGGCGGCGCTCGGAAGCGAGTCGGTGAGTTCAGCGACAGACCGGTGAAAGTAATACCGGTCACGTAATTGGAGTTGGTCGAGCCCTTCTGCTGCGCCTCCCGATATTGGACGCCGGTGGTGATCCGGTGCTTCAGGAAGCCGGTGGTCAGGCCGATGTCGGCAAACGCATAGCCCGCAGAATCTTCGATCCTTCTCTCCAGGATGCGGTTACCTGGGGAGTCGCAGTAAACAGTCTGCTCGTAAGTGTTGTCGGCCTGCAGGACATTCTCGACCCACGACAGGCCACGTTCGGTCTTGCTCTGTCGCCACGCTGCACGCAACGTCACCGTGTCCGTTGCGGCTAACTGCAACTGCGTACCGTACGTCGTCGTGTCGTAATGAGCTGCCGACCACTCCTGGCCCCATGACTCATCCGGATCCAGCGTCGATGCCGAAGGGCGAGCGACACCGGGTGCGAACGACCAGTACGCCAGGCTGTTCGGTTCGTACTTGCGTTTCGACGCGAACAGTTCCACCAGCAGGTGTTCGGTGGCGTTCCAATCGAAGGCGCCGCTGTAGAAACTCTTCTTGATGCTGCGATGATCGACTGCGGTATCGCCGTCCTGGACCAGCGCGTTGACGCGATATCCTAAGCGTCCCTCGCTATCGACAGGCCCGCCGACGTCGCCATGGAAGTAGTAGCTGCTGCCGCCGGCGTTGCCGACAGTCAGCGAGGTGGTGCGCGCATCGGTAGGGCGCTTCGATACATAGTTGACGGTTCCGCCCACATTGGCCGGCCCGTAGAGGAACCCGGACAGGCCGGTGAGAATCTCGATTCGTTCCGCATCTTCCGTCGAGGTGCCGTGGCCGAAGTTGTCGCCCGGAATTCCATCGCGATAGGAAGTGGAAATGGAGAAGCCGCGCATGTTGACGGTGGGCTGATCGTTCTCCTGCTGTGCGCGCACCAGTTGTGTCGTTGGGTTGATGCGGAATATCTGATCCGGCGAGGTGGCCTGCAGATTCTCGATCAGGTCCGCCGAGATGACGGAGATCGAATAGGGCACATCCTGCAGGTCGCGACCTTGCCACGGACCGACTGCGGATATCGAATCGCTGCGATAGCCAGTGTCAGCGCTGCCATCTTCGGCGTCTTCTGCCTGCACGGTGATCTTGCCGAGGCGACGCGCGGCGTCCTTCTGTTCATCCTGCTTCGTTGCAGTTGAAGACTCTGCTGCGCCCTGTGCGTGGGCAGCCAAGGCGGCTGTTGCCAAAACAAGGGACACGGCGAAACCAACGCGGACATGCTTATGGGCGCGCATACGGGAGTGAGTTCCTTTATTTCTACGAGATGCTGGCTGCCTGGCTTGCTGGCGCGCATTTGCGCAATCGCGCAAATGCGTATGATTCGCATTTATAGCATGGTCGAACTGGCGCCTCAAGCGAGGTTGTCTACGAGGCAAATTTGTATACGAAGTTGCTGAACGGCGTGTCGTTGACGACACCGAATCCTGGGTTCCTCGATAGCTAAATTTCCCGCCCGCTGATTCGTCGATTACTTGCTCAGGCAATGGCTGAAGGAGTCGACATGAGTTGGGGCGACGAAAATACGAGCTTCGCAATCGTGAAGAATCACGAGGAGCAATACTCCCTGTGGCCGACCTTCAAGCCGATACCGGATGGTTGGAGCGCCGTCGGCAAAAATGGAAATAAGGCTGAATGCCTGGCCTACATCGACGCGACCTGGACCGACATGCGTCCGTTGAGCCTGCGCAAGGCAATGCGAGAACGGCAAGAAGGGTAACGCCGCGCGCTGTGTTGCCGATCCCAAGTTGTCTTCGCGTTCCGCGGGAGATTTCCATCATGACTGACCTGCCTGTGGCCCTGTTCGATTTCTCCGCTTTTGCCGGAGACACCGCGAGCTATCTATCCACGATCAAGGAATTCGCCGCAGGCCATGCGTTTCGCAGCGCTGCCGTCGATGAGTTATTGCTCGACGATGATTTCTATCGCCGCCCACTGCGACCGGAGGATTTCGGTTTCATCCGCTTCCAGCAACCGGTGCAATCCGCGACAGTGAGTCGACTGCCGTCATTGGCCTCGCAACGAACCTTGCTCACGCTCAATGAGCTTTCATCCAGCGCGCTGCCGACGGAACGCGATCCGCAGCGCCTTGCAGCGTTCGCTGAATTTGCTAACAACGGCAATCGTGTTCATGCAACGCGACTGGCTCCGTTCCTCGAAGCTTTTGCTTTCGATTACCTGGGAAACTTGCTGCCGGGCGAATTTCCATCGAGCTATGCGGCGCGATTGGGACGGATCTACTCGGACGAGTATCAATTCTGGATCGGGCTCTTCAATCGGCTGATTGCGAACAATTACCTGCAGGAAGGACTGCGCTTCGTCCTGGTCCAACGTTTGTGTCTGGCGCCAACCAAACGCCGCGTCCTCGCGGAAGCCGCGGCCCGCGGGAACTTCGAGCCGTGGCCTGCAGGTGCTGCGCCATCCTTAGCTTCGAAGGTGCTCGGCGATGCCGCGTTTCGTCGTATTGCATCGGCATTGGGCGTCGCGCGTTCGGAGCATTCGTACTGGCAGTTCTACCTGCCCACCAGCCTGGCCAAA
Organism: Steroidobacteraceae bacterium; assembly: GCA_040509875.1. Taxonomy (GTDB): domain Bacteria; phylum Pseudomonadota; class Gammaproteobacteria; order Steroidobacterales; family Steroidobacteraceae; genus Steroidobacter. Next base: position 65,024 of record JBEVKB010000024.1, read on the forward strand.
TGCAATTTATTGTATGCACTGGCACGGCTACCGGAGAGAACTCTTGCGCTGGGCGGTGCGTTGTATGTCGCTCAAGCGGAGTGGCTCGCCTTCGAAGCGGCCATTGCGCAATGTTGTCCGCATCTCATGAAGGGTATCTCGATCGAGCGATCCAACCCGGAACAGCATGTCTCCGAGCTGATGCGCCATGTCGAGTCCGTGGTGCAGTTCCTCGAGCAGCAAGGGAAGGACTCAGCTATTCGGCTGGGCCAGGGCCTGGCTGCCGCGGGCAAGCTTGCCGAACGTGCCCGCTGGGACCTCGGCGAGCAGTTGCAGTGGCTGTCGACCATCGAACGCTATCGCGTCCACGCCGAGACGATCAGCCGGCGCATCGAGACGGAATGCCCGGACATCGATCGCGAGACGTTCGTCGAACCTCGCGACATGTGCTCCACCACCCATGTGCACGACGATCACCGGCTGGTCACCGTCGAGACCGGCATCATGCATTTCTGGGGCAACCTGGACATGCGCCTGGAGATGAACCCGGGCGAGAAGGTGTTGATTCCCGAAGGTCGCCTGCACGGCTCCACGGTGCTGTCGCCCGAATGTGTCTATCACCAGCCCATCATCCCCGATGAATGGGTCCAATCGCTGCTGCGACAGGCGCCGACTGGTGCATCGTCCACGCGCACAACGAAGCCGGCCGTCTTCGCATGACAGATGAGACGCTTGCCGGCGATTGGCGAAGCCGTGTCATCGCAGGGCGTGGTCTGGGAGTCGGCGAGTTGCCCTCGTGGGCCGAGCGTTCCTACCAGGCATTGCGTGTCGAAGTGACGGACGATGCTTATCCGTGTTTCTTCGGCGTACAGGCCGAGAAGCGCGGGGAGATGTTCTACGCCTTCGTCTCGAAGGATGAGTCGGACTCGCTGGTTCCGGTCATGGCGACCTTCGCCGAACTCGCCAAGCAACCAGTCCATGAAAAGAACAACCTCGCAGTGTTCTTCGAACCCGATGCGACGCCGCTCAGCCACCAGGAATATCACGATCTGTTCTGGCGCACGCTGCAATCGCTGCATGACGCCGACGATCATCCGCATGCCGGCGATCAGGTGGATCCCGCGGACCCCGCATGGGAATTCAGTTATGGCGGCGTGGAGATGTTCGTCGTCTGCGGCTGCCCGTCGTTTACGCAGCGGCACAGTCGCAATCTCGGGCCGGGAATGGTGCTGCTGTTTCAGCCCCGCAGCGTGTTCATCGACAAGATCACGAACAAGGTCATCGGCCGCCGCGCCCGGGAGGAAGTCAGAAAGCGGCTCAAGATGTGGGACGACGTTGGCGCGCACCCGGACCTGGGTTTCTACGGAGATCCGGGAAACCTGGAATGGAAGCAATACTTTCTTCCCGACGACAATCGTGCCGCCACGGGCGTGTGTCCGTTCGCGAGTCGTCGTTCGAAAGCCGCCAATCGTTCGTCGGTGCTGCCGGAGCGCACGCAAGCGAGTGAATATCCGGCGCAGAGCCTCGGCGTAATCGAATGCTCGTCCGCCGAAGCCGGCAATTTTCCATTGACGCCTGCGCAGGAAGCGTTGTGGTTCCTGTGGCGCATGGAGCCGCAGAGCGCTGCCTATCATGTCTCTGCAGCCGTGGAGATAGAGGGCGTGCTGGACGTGGATGCACTACGTGCAGCGTTGTTGTGTATCGTCGAGCGCCACGCCATTCTGCGTACCGGCTTCCTGGACATCGGCGGAGTGGCGCTTCAGTGCATCGATGCAGACGCGACGCGGGCGATCGATTTCGAGGAGCACGATGTTCGCCAGACAGAGCCCATGAGTCGCGCGTATGAACTGCTGCAGGAACGGGGCAATCGAAGTTTCGATCTCGGCGGCGACGGACTGTTGCGGCTGACGTTGCTGCGGCTCGCCGACTGCCGCAGTATCGTGCAGCTCTGCACGCATCAGATCGTCGTGGATCCTTGGTCGCTCCAGCAGCTCCAGTACGAACTGCTCGAATGCTACGCTGCCTTGTGTGACGGACGCTCGCCGAAGCGGACGGCTGTGTCGATGGAAGCCAAAGCGTTCATCGATGCACCCACGATGGCGCGTCACCTGGCCTATTGGCGTGAACGATTGGGTGACGTCGACGATGCCATCGAACTGCCCCTCGATCGCCCACGTCCGCCTCGCCGGCAGACAGTCGCCGGACGAGTGAGCGATGCCATCGCTGCCGACGTGCATGCGAGCGTGCAGCGACTTTCAGCGGAGCGAGACACGGCGCCTGCCGTCGTAATGCTGAGCGCCTTCGCGTTGCTGCTACAACGTTACAGCGGGCAAACCGATGTGCGGATCGCCGTGCCGCTGCGTCAAGAGCCGAAATCTTGCATCGGTCAATTCTCCAAC
>JBEVKB010000025.1:0-39933 GCA_040509875.1 Steroidobacteraceae bacterium
CGTGGTCGCCGTACGAGATGAAGATCTTCTGCCCATGCAAACGATACTGGCTGCCATCGCGTGCCGCTCGCGTGCGGCTGGCGCCGAGATCGGAGCCGGCCTGCGACTCCGTCAGCAGCATGGTGCCGGTCCACTCGCCATTGATCAGCTTAGGCAGGTAGCGATGCTTCTGTTCCGGCGTACCGCAACGCTCGATAGCTTCGACCGCGCCTTGCGTGAGCATGGGACACAGCTTGAATGCGAGATTGGCCGAAGCCCACAGCTCTTCGACAGCTGTGCCCAATACCGTTGGAGCGCCCTGTCCGCCGTGTTCCACCGGCCCTCGCAATTGCGTCCAACCGCCATCGACATATTTCGCATACGCATCGCGAAACGCCGCAGGCATGACGACGCCATCGGGCGTCCACTTAGCGCCTTCGGTATCGCCGAGGCTATTGATGGGCGCCAGCACTTCCTGTGCGAAATCGGCAGCGGCCTCCAACACCGAGTCGGCAAAATCGGCAGAGTAATCGGGAAAACGCGCCACGCCATCGAGGCTGCGATCGCCGATCAACTCGTGCAGGACGAAGCGAAGTTCACGAAGCGGTGCCTGGTACATGACGATTTTCCGTAATGGCTGCGTGGGCGCTAGACGTTGCGGCGATACTGGCCGCCGACTTCGTACAGTGCGCGAGAGATCTGCCCGAGCGAGCACACCTTGACGCAATGGATGAGCTCGCCGAACACGTTGCCGCCGGAGGTTGCCGTGGCCTGCAATCGCTCCAGCGCCTCGGGAGCATACCCGGTATTGCGCTCCTGGAATGCACGTACCGATGCCACCTGGAAATCCTTCTCGGCGTCGCTCGAACGGATCAGGGCAACCGGCTTCTGCGCGGCTTCGGCATTGCTGTCCGGCAGGAAGGTATTCACGCCGATCAGCGGCAGCGTGCCATCGTGCTTGAGCCGCTCGTAGTGCATGCTCTCTTCCTGGATCTTGCCGCGCTGGTACATGGTTTCCATCGCGCCGAGCACGCCGCCGCGCTCGGAGATGGACTCGAATTCCTTGTACACGGCTTCTTCCACCAGGTCGGTGAGGTGTTCGAGGAAGAACGAGCCCTGCCAGGGATTCTGGTTGGTGTTGAGGCCCAGCTCGCGATTGATGATGAGCTGGATCGCCACGGCGCGCCGCACGCTTTCCTCGGTGGGCGTAGTCAGCGCTTCGTCATACGCGTTGGTGTGCAACGAATTGCAGTTGTCGAACAGCGCGTACAGGGCCTGCAGCGTGGTACGGATGTCGTTGAACTGGATTTCCTGCGCATGCAGCGAGCGGCCCGAAGTCTGGATGTGATACTTGAGCATCTGGCTGCGCGGACCGCCGCCATACAGATCCCGCATCGCGCGTGCCCAGATGCGTCGTGCGACTCTGCCGATCACCGCGTATTCCGGGTCCATGCCGTTCGAAAAGAAGAACGACAGGTTGGGTGCGAAATCGTCGATCTTCATGCCGCGCGACAGGTAGTACTCGGCGATGGTGAAGCCATTCGACAACGTGAACGCCAACTGGGTTACGGGATTCGCGCCGGCTTCGGCGATGTGATACCCGGAAATCGACACCGAGTAGAAATTGCGCACGGCGTTATCGATGAAGTACTGCTGCACGTCACCCATCATGCGCAGCGCGAATTCCGTCGAGAAAATGCAGGTGTTCTGGGCCTGGTCTTCTTTGAGAATATCGGCCTGCACCGTGCCGCGCACCGATGACATCGCTTCGGCACGCAATCGTGCGTATTCCTCCGCATCGAGCACGCCTGGAGCGATCAGTTCATCACTGGTGACGCCGAGCATGCCCACACCCGTGCCATCGTGTCCTTCCGGCAATGCGCCGCTATATCGCGATAGCTGCTTGCCGCGGGCGCGCTGGATCTCGTGCAACTCAGCAATGCGTTGTTCCGCTGCGGCCCAACGGCCTTCGGCGCGCAGGAAGCGTTCGACACGCTGATCGATTGCGGTGTTCATGAACATGGCCAGCAGCATGGGCGCCGGACCGTTGATGGTCATGGAGACGGAAGTGGTCGGCGCACACAGGTCGAAGCCCGAGTACAGTTTCTTCATGTCGTCGAGCGACGCAATCGAAACGCCGGAGTTACCCGTGCGGCCGTAAATGTCGGGACGCGTATCGGGATCTTCGCCGTACAGAGTGGTCGAGTCGAATGCGGTAGAAAGCCGCGTTGCCGCCTGTCCGCGCGCGAGATAGTGAAACCTGTGATTCGTGCGCTCCGGGCCGCCCTCGCCCGCGAACATGCGGATCGGATCTTCCGCTTCGCGACGATAGGGATATACGCCACCCGTGTACGGAAAACTGCCGGGCAGGTTCTCGATCAGGATGTAACGCAGTGTCTCGCCCCACTCGCGGAACGTCGGCACTGCAATCTTAGGCATGGGATTGCCGCTGAGCGTCTGCGTGTAGTTATCGCCCGTAACTGTCTGCGCCCGCACTTTGTACGAATACTTTTCGTCGGTCACGCCGCTGACGCGCTTAGGCCAGCGCTTCAATTCAGCGACACCCTCAGCGCCGATGTCATCGAGGCTGGTGTTGTAGGCCACGCGCAATGAGCGGCGAGTCTCATCGATGCTTTCGTCATTCACATCGGCGTCTAGATAGCGATCCAACGGTGCCGGCAACGCGGCGTCGCGCAGTGCCTTCAGAGATTCATACAGGCTGAATGCACGCCGCGCCGCTTCGACAGATGCTTCGATATTTTTTCGCGCACGTCGGCCAGCATCTGCGATCTCCGCCAGGTAACGGCCGCGCGTGCCGGGAATCAGCGGGTCGCGTGACACGAACTGTGTCGGGCCCGGATCTGTCACCACCCAGCGTGGACCTGCATCGCCGACGCGCTTCGCATCGAGCATGCCGCACAACTCTGCGAACAGGCGATTGACGCCGGGATCGTTGAAACGGCTGGCAATGGTCGGAAACACCGGCACCAGCGCGTCATCGAGATGAGCTTTCTCCCGATGATTACGCCGCCATTGCTTGCGCACGTCGCGCAACGCATCTTCCGCGCCGCGCTTTTCGAATTTGTTCAGCACCACGGCGTCGGCGAAGTCGATCATGTCGATCTTTTCGAGCTGGCTGGCGGCGCCGTACTCGCTGGTCATCACGTAGACCGACACATCGACCAGGTCGGCAATCTCCGTGTCCGATTGCCCGATGCCCGCAGTCTCGACCAGGATCAAATCGAAGCCCGCGAGCTGCATCAGGCCGATGACGTCTTCGAGCACCACGCTCGTGGCGAGATTCTGTCTTCGCGTCGCCAGCGAGCGCATGAAAATATTTTCCGCGGCGAGGGAGTTCATGCGGATGCGATCGCCGAGCAAGGCGCCGCCAGAGCGACGTCGCGTCGGATCCATCGCGATCACGGCAATGTTGCGTTCGGGGAAATGCCGCAGGAATCGCTGCAGCAGTTCGTCGGTGAGGCTGGATTTGCCGGCGCCGCCCGTACCGGTCAATCCCAGTACCGGCGTGCGTTTCGGAGCCTTGGCGATGGCGCGACGAATGGTGTCGCCCTGCTCCGCGCTTTCCAGTGCCGAGATGGTACGTGCGAGTCGTGAATGATCGCTCGAACTCAAGGGACCGAACGCGAACGGCGGCTTGACGGATCGTCGCACTCGCTCCATCACGTCGCCGATCATGCCTTCCAGGCCCATCTTGCGGCCGTCCTCGGGCGTGTAGATTCTCTCTACACCGTGCTTCTCGAGCGCTTTGACTTCATCGGGGGCAATGGTGCCGCCACCGCCGACGATGACACGAATGTGGCCTGCGCCCTGCTCGCGAAGCATGTCGACCATGTATGCGAAATATTCGTTGTGTCCGCCCTGGTAGGAGGAGACGGCGATGCCATCGGCATCTTCCTGGATGGCTGCGCGAACGATGTCGGCGACACTGCGGTTGTGGCCCAGGTGCACGACCTCCGCGCCCTGCCCCTGCAGCAGTCGGCGGATCATGTTGATGGCGGCGTCGTGGCCGTCGAACAGTGAGGCGGCGCTGACGAAACGCAGCGGCCTGCTGGGGGATGCGCCGCTTTCCTCTGTTTCTTCCAGAGGTTGCACGAGCCTGGTGACGCTGTTCATTCGCTTATCCCCGCCTACGGATCGGACACCGCCCGCTTTCGGTACCGGCGTGTCGTTTGTATACCCGTGAGTATAGGCAGGGCGGCAGGAACCGGTCAATCGCGCATCGAACCGGTCCTGCCCTATGTCACATGGGTCAGATCACATAGAGATCGACGTAATCATTGACCGCCATCGACTCGAGCGCCGCCTGGTCGAAACTGACCTTCTCGATCCGCGAGATCTGCTTGGCCGGGAAGCGCCGCGCCAGGTTGGTCCGGAATTTATCTTCCAGCAGCGGAATGCCATCCGTGCGGCGACGCTTGTGGCCGATGGGATATTCCACGACGATTTCCGGCAGCACCGTGCCGTCCTTCATCTGGACCGTCAGCGCATTCGCGATGCTGCGTTCGGCCGGATCGTGATAGCCCTTGGTGAACGCCGGATCCTCGACACAGTTGATCTTGTCGCGCAACACGTCGATGCGAGGGTCGGATGCAACGCTGTCCTCGTAATCGCCAGCCGTGAGACGGCCATACAGCAACGGCACCGCGACCATGTACTGGATGCAGTGATCGCGATCCGCCGGATTGGCGAGCGGGCCTTTCTTGTCGATGATGCGAATGCAAGCTTCGTGGGTGCGGATGGTGATGCGCTCGATGTCCTCGGCGCGCTTGCCCAGCTTTGCCAGTTGACCATGCAACGTCATCGCTGCTTCCACCGCGGTCTGGCTGTGGAATTCGGCCGGGAAGCTGATCTTGAACAGCACGTTTTCCATGACATAGCTGCCATAGGGACGCTGGAACTTGAACGGCTGGCCCTTGAACAGCACGTCGTAGAACCCCCAGCCCTTGGCCGACAGCACGCTCGGATAACCCATCTCGCCGGTCTTGGCGATCAATGCCAGGCGCACTGCGCGACTGGTGGCATCGCCCGCTGCCCAGCTCTTGCGCGAGCCCGTGTTCGGAGCATGACGGTAAGTACGCAGCGACTGTCCATCCACCCACGCCAGTGAAACAGCGTTGATGATTTCCTCGCGCGACAAGCCGAGCATCTGCGCCACCACCGCCGTGGAAGCAACCTTCACCAGCACCACGTGATCGAGACCGACGCGGTTGAACGAGTTCTCCAGCGCCAGCACGCCCTGGATTTCGTGCGCTTTGATCATGCCCGTGAGCACGTCGCGCATGGTCAGTGGCGGCTTGCCGCTCGCCACGGCAATGCGACTGAGCCAATCGGCCGTCGCGAGAATGCCCCCGAGGTTGTCCGAAGGATGACCCCATTCGGCCGCGAGCCAGGTGTCGTTGAAATCGAGCCAGCGGATCATCGCGCCGATGTTGAACGCGGCCTGGATCGGATCGAGTTGGAATTGCGTGCCCGGCACCTTCGCGCCATTCGGGACGACGGTTCCCGGAACGATGGGTCCGAGCAGCTTCGTGCACGCCGGGTATTCGAGTGCTTCGAGGCCGCAACCGAGCGTGTCGATGAGACAGTTGCGCGCGGTTTCGTAAGCGAGCTTGCTTTCGATGCGGTAGTCGATGACGTAATCGGCGATGTCGGTAAGGACCTGGTCGGGCTGGGGACGAACGTTCGATATATGGGACATTGATGTCTTTCCGCTGAAACTTGAACTTAGGTAGCGAGATGGAGAAGGAAATCAGCGATCCGCGAGTTTCACGAACTGGCGGTTCTCGGGGCCGATGTAGTTGGCGCTCGGCCGGATGATCTTGCCATCGATGCGATGCTCGATGACGTGCGCGCTCCAACCGCTGGTGCGCGCGATGACGAACAGCGGCGTGAACATCGCAGTGGGAACGCCCATCCGCCGATAGCTGACGGCGCTGAACCAATCTAGGTTGGGGAACATTTTTTTCACGTCCCACATCACCGATTCCAGGCGCTCGGCGATATCGAACAGCTTCATGTTGTGTTGTGCGCTCGACAATTCGCGGGCCACTTCCTTGATGACCTTGTTGCGCGGATCGCTGATGGTGTAGACCGGGTGACCGAAGCCGATCACGACTTCCTTGCGCTCGATACGGGCGCGGATGTCCGCTTCCGCAGCGTCCGGCGAGTCGTACCGATTCTGGATATCCAGCGCGACTTCGTTCGCGCCGCCGTGTTTCGGGCCGCGCAATGCGCCGATGCCGCCGGTGATCGCCGAGTACATATCGCTGCCAGTGCCGGCGACGACGCGGGAGGTGAATGTAGACGCGTTGAACTCGTGTTCTGCGTAAAGAATCAATGAAGTGTGCATGCTGCGCACCCACTCATCGCTCGGCGTCTTGCCGTGCAGGACGTGCAGGAAATGGCCGCCGATGGAATCGTCATCGGTTTCCACTTCCACGCGCTTGCCGTTATGGCTGAAGTGATACCAATACAGCAGCATCGATCCCAACGAGGCCATCAGGCGATCCGCGATGTCGCGGGCGCCGGGCGCGTTGTGGTCTTCTTTCTCAGGTTCGAGGCAACCCAGTGCCGACACAGCAGTGCGCATGACATCCATGGGATGAGCCGACGGCGGTAACTGCTCCAGAATGGCCTTCACGGCGGCAGGCACGCCGCGCTGACTCTTGAGCCGTGCCTTGTAATCGTTGAGTTCGGCGACGTTGGGCAACCAGCCGTGCACCAGCAGGTGTGCGATTTCCTCGAACTCGCAGGCGGCGGCGACATCGAGAATGTCGTAGCCCCGATAGTGCAGGTCGTTGCCGCTGCGGCCGACCGAGCACAGCGCCGTATTACCTGCGACGGTGCCGGAAAGAGCGACGGACTTCTTAGGCTTCACGCCGGTTGCGATCGTGGGTTCTGTCATGGGAGTCCCCCCTGGGGTAATGCGGGTTATTGCGGAAGCGGATTATTTTCTCGACGCGAACAGCGCATCGAGATGCCGCTCATAGGCGTGATAGCCGATGCGCTCATACAGTTCTTCGCGCGTCTGCATGATGGACACGACGTTGCGTTGATGGCCGTCGCGACGGATCGCTTCGAACACGTTCTCCGCGGCCTTGTTCATCGCGCGGAATGCACTCAGCGGGTACAGCACCATGCCAACGCCGGCCGCTTCGAGTTCGGGAAGTTCGAACAGCGGCGTCTTGCCGAATTCAGTCATGTTCGCGAGCACCGGCACTTTGACGGCCGCAGTGAACCGCTCGTAGGTGGCAAGGTCATTGGCCGCTTCGGCGAAGATTGCGTCGGCCCCCGCCTCAACACAGGCGATGGCGCGCTCGATGGCTGCATCGATGCCATTGACCGCGATCGCATCGGTGCGTGCGATCAAGTAGAAATCCGGATCGGTCCGCGCATCGGCGGCCGACTTCACCCTGTCGACCATTTCCTGCGTCGACACCAGTTCCTTGCCGGGCCGGTGACCGCAGCGCTTGGCGCCGACCTGGTCTTCGATATGGCAGGCCGCGGCGCCCGCTTTGATCAGGCTCTTGATGGTACGAGCAATGTTGAAGGCGCTGGGACCAAAGCCGGTGTCGATGTCGACCAGCAACGGTAACTCGCAGACATCGGTGATGCGCCGGACATCGACAAGCACGTCGTCGAGCGTGTTGATGCCGAGGTCCGGCATCCCCAGCGAGCCGGCGGCCACACCGCCACCGGAAAGATAGATGGCGCGATAGCCTGCACGGCGGGCCAGCAATGCGTGATTCGCATTGATGGTGCCGACGATCTGCAGGGGCGATTCGGCCGCAAGCGCTGCGCGAAAACGGGTACCGCTCGATGTCATGCCGATCTCCTGGGGACAAAGCTGTGAGAAAGCTGATGAGAGAGCAAGCGTCGTGCCACGGCGGAAAACCTCGCCAAACGCCGGATACATTACCGCGCAAGTCGCTGGCTGTTGCAATCCGGATGCAGTATTGTTTCAACCGTGAAACAGAATGAAACAAGGGCCATGCATGCCCCACCCTCGCAGCGAGCGCCCCTGCCGCCCCTGATCGTTGCTGTCGGCCTGCACCGGATCAAAGAGGTGTTGCACGACTTGGCGCCCGGCTATGCCGGCACCGCTCGTGTCCAAGTGCTCGATGGAGGATTCGAAACCGCGGTCGCCGACATTCGCGAGTTGAACCGTACGCAACCCATCGATGTGCTGGTGGCGGCCGGGTCGAACGGCGCTTACCTGCGTCAGCACCTGGATGTGCCGGTGGTGCTGGTGCGAGTCGGTGGATTCGATGTCATGAGCGCGTTGGGTCTGGCGCGGGGGATTTCTTCGCGTATCGCGCTTGTCACGCACGGCGTCACGCCGCCGGAGGTCGAGCAGTTCAGCGAATTGTTCCAGCTGGGCATCGAACGGCGCAGCTATCGCACCGGCGACGAAGCGAAGAACTGCGTTCTGGAACTGCGCGCTAAAGGGATCGAAGTGGTGGTCGCGCCGGGCCTGGTGACTGAACTGGCGGAAGCTGCGGGCATGACCGGTGTGTTCCTTTATTCCGAACATGCAATACGCGAAGCACTCGACGATGCCGTCGAAGTGGCGCGACTGTCGCGCATGGAAGCGGCGAAACGCGATCGGCTCAACACCATCATCGGCAGGCTTCGCGACGGCGTCGTGGCCGTCGACATGGACGAGCGCATCGAGATCGTCAACGATGCGATGGAACGATTGCTCGGCCAGTCGTCGGGCGACCTGGTGGGCCGCAAGCTCAGCGACGTCGCGCCTGAACTGTCGTTGCTGCCTACACTGCGCGATTCGCATGTGGAGATCGACGAGTTGCAGCGGCTCGGCAAGCAGTCGGTGCTGACCAGTCGCCTGCCCATCACCGAACAGGGATTGCAGACCGGCGCCGTGTTGACTTGCCAGGACCCCGCCTCCATTCATCGCGTCGATCGCCACTTGCGGGCGCATCAGCAAACGCCATCGAGCCGGGTTCGCTATCGCCTGTCCGATATCGTTGGCGCTGGCGCACGCATCGCGCAAACGCGGTTGCTCGCGACTCAGTTCGCACGCACCGATGCCAATGTGCTGATCTTCGGCGAGAGCGGCACCGGCAAGGAACTGCTTGCACAAGGTATCCATGCGGAAAGCCGGCGCTCGCGGCAGCCCTTCGTTGCAGTGAACTGCGCTGCATTTCCCGAATCGCTGCTCGAAAGCGAGCTGTTCGGTTACGTCGATGGCGCATTCACGGGGGCACGCAAGGGCGGCAAGCTGGGACTGTTCGAGGCCGCGCACACCGGCACTATCTTTCTGGACGAGGTCGGCGAGATGCCGGTGTCGTTGCAGACGCGCCTGCTGCGGGTACTGCAGGAACGCGAGATCCTTCGCATCGGCGCCATCGAGCCCACGCGTGTGGATGTTCGAGTCATTGCGGCCACTCATCGCAACCTGCTCGAATGCATCGACACCGGCCAGTTCCGTCGCGACCTGTACTATCGCCTGAACATTCTGCGGCTCGAACTGCCGAGCCTGCGCGAACGCAAGGAAGACTTGCCGGAACTCGCAGCTCACTTATTGCGCAAGATGACTGCACGTAATGGCTGGGCCGTTCCCGCGGGACTGGTCGATCGACTCGTCGCGGCGGCAGTCGACTACGACTGGCCGGGCAACGTACGCGAACTCGAAAATCTCATCGAGAGAATCGCCACGCTGCAGATGCCCGCGGACGGCGCTGCCTTCGACGTTCGTTTGCGAGACTTGGTGCCGGAGATATTTGGTTCGCAGCGCTCGCAACTGCCCCAGACCGTAACCGTGACCGTCTCCAACATCGACCGCGTGTTACGTGAGTGCGGTGGGAACCAGGCCGAAGCCTGCAAGCGGTTGGGGATCAGTCGCACCACGCTGTGGCGTCGCTTGAAGTCGGACAAGGCGGCCGCTCCATAGCAGTTTGCAGCAACTGCATGCGCGGCGATGCCACCCGGTGCATGAGTTAAGCGAAACTGCTTACCCCAGGAACTCGGACCCTGCGTGGCACGCTCTAGCTGCACACGTTCTGCACCGGGGTCCGTCATGAAACATCGTTATCTGGCCGCGACGATCTCGTCATTCGCTTTGTTCGGCCTTGTTCCCTCTGCGTTCGCCGCAGATCCCGCGCCGAGCATTGCGGCCGCGGCATCCTCACCAGCCAAGAGCTGTACGTCTCTCACCGGCGCCGCACGCCAGGAATGCGACCGCGTCGCCGCCGAGATGAAAAAGTCGGTGGAGAAGTCGGAGGGACCGGATGACGCCAAGGCGGTCGGCATGCATTCCAGCCCCGTCATGATCGACGACAAGGAAAAGGTCATCAACGATGCGAACCGCAAGGGCAAGGATCCGCGCAAAGCAGTGGAGAAGATCGAAGCTCGCGATCAGCCTCCCGCTAAGTAGACGTTTGCTTCGCGGGCGCCTACGGCGCAAGAACCCCTCACCCGCGCAACAAGGGGCGAGAGGTGAACAATCAGAACGAAGATCTGAACACGAGCCCCACGTAGCGCCGTGCGCCGATGCCGTCGTAGCCCACCGGCGCGCTGTTGCTGAAATCGTTGATGCTGGTGGTGTACTTCGTGTCGAACACGTTTTGCGAGACCACGCTCACTTCATAGTTGGCAACGGCACTCGACCGAGTTACGCCGACACCCAAATCAGTGAGCGAATACCCCGACTGCTCGCCATACTCCGACAGCAACTGCTCGAGATTATGACTCGAACGATAAACATGGTTGCCGAAGATATGCGCATCGACACCGCCGACCAACGGCCGCGCATAGTTGAACCCGAGAATCCCCGTCCATCTGGGTGCGCCTACGATCTGGCGTCCCGTGTTGTTGCACACGACCACCGATGTGGGAAACGAACGCGGGCAAGTCGCAGTGGACCAGTCGGTGTAGACGGCATCGTTGAAGGCGCCGCCAACGGTGACTCGCAACGAATCCGTCACACTGACGAGCGCATCGAACTCGGTACCCACCGCGCGCAACCCCGGAATATTTCCCAGGCGTGAACTGAACCCCGTCGCGGAAGTGGCGTCCGGCTCGCTGGTGACGTTCTGATAATCACGCACGCGTGTGTAATAAGCATTGAGGTTCAACGTGACGCGCTTGTCCCACAGCGCGCTCTTCACGCCCGCTTCGAAGTTCAGCGACTTCTCCGGTTCGACGTTGGCCGGCCGTCCGTTGTTATCGAAGGCGACAGCGCCGGATTTCTCACCGGCGCTGGCCGACGCATACAGCAGCACGTCTTCGGTCAATCGATAACTGGGGTTCACCAGCCAGGCAATCGCATCGTCCTTGATCTTCACACCTCGCACAGTCGGGAAATCCGCGCCAGTCTGCGCGACACGAATGGCATCCGCTGTCGCATTGCCAGTCGGAACGAGCGCCGCCCCGTTCAACGATATCGATCTGCGACTATTCTCGTTCGTCTTCCATTCCAGCGTTTCACGCAGCCCGAAAGTGAGCCGCGCGCGTTCGGTCGCCTGCCAGTTGATCTGTCCGAACACTGCAACGCTGTCCGATACAGGTTTCTGGTTGTTGAGCGAATACACATCGCGCAATGAAGACTGCAGGAATACACGCCCCTGTGTCGTATTCAGCGCGCGGTATTGCGCGTCGGTTGCAAAGAAGGCACCCGCGTCCTGGCCGAAAAAACTGCGGCTGGTCGTATCGGTATCGATGGTGAACAGGTACACGCCGCTCTGGTAATCGATCTTGTCGTTGACCTTGCCGGCAACTCGAAATTCCTGCGACAGTTGTCGCGTGTCCACCAGCGTACCGCTGCGTGAAATGGCAAAACGCGTCTGCTCCTGGTCGTTTTTCGCATCGAAGTGAAACCAGCGCGCGGCGCTGATCGATGTCAGCTCCACCGGACCGGCATCCCAGGTCACGATGGCGGAGCCGCCATAGTTCCTGGTCACCAGCGGCTCCGCCATGTCGACGTCGATCCGGTCCCAGGAACCGATGATGGGCCGGTAGCCATTGAAATAATCACGCGCCAGCCGCGTGCTGTAGGTGGTCGTGCGTACGGAGCCGTCGTTGAGTGTCGCGGGGTCGACGATGAACGGCTTGGTATTGCTGTTCTCGTCGGTGACGGCGCCGTCGAAGTTGAACTTCACCGATACATCGTCCGCCGGATTGAGCAGCAACTGCAGGCGACCGCCGTAGCGGTTCCTTTCATGCCAGTGGCCGCCGTTGGTATTGATGTTGGCGAGATCGCCTTCCTGCTTGTCGACGAACACCGAGGCGCGATAGGCGAGCGCGTCGTCGATGATCGCATCGGAGTGCGAACCGCGCGCCTTGAGCGACTTTCGACTCAAGCCGCCCTCCACTTCCAGGTTGCTTTGTGGCGTGAAGCTGGGAGCGCGACTGGTGTACTTGATGGCGCCGAGCGATGTGTTCTTGCCGAGCAGCGTGCCTTGCGGTCCGCGCAATATCTCGACGCGCTCCAGGTCGGTGAAGTCCTGGTAGGTCATGCCGGCATGGCCGAGGAACACGTCATCGACGATCACGCCCACCGCGGGCTCCATGTTGTCGTTGCCGCTGGTCTTGCCTATGCCGCGAATGGAAACACCGGTGCGGCGTGCGTTCGGCGTAGTAGCCGTCAATCCAGGCGCTCGCTGCGTGAGATCGGCTACGGTAAAAACCCGGTCGCGGCTCAGCACTTCGCCGCTAAGCACCGAGATGGGAATGGGCACATCCTGCGCAAGCTCGGTGCGATTACGCGCCGAGACCACGACTTCCTCCAACGCTCCCTTGCTCTTCTCGCCGCTCGCCTCATCCGCGTGCGCTGAAGGAAAGACTATGAGCAGGCCGCTCCCCAGAACCGCGACGGTGACACAGGCAATCCAAGGCTTGGATTGATTTCCTGCGAGACGACGGTTGCCTGTTGCCTGGTCAATGGAGAACGTTGCGGGTTGCATGAGATTCCTTTGCGCATCGGTGGTGCCGACGTTGCGCAAAGTACGGGCGTGGACGCATTCCCACTAATGCTCAATGAGCATCTGTTCGTCACGTATCGTGATGTAACCGCGGTGTCACGATGCGGACACCGCGGCAGGTATTTACGAGCGCTAAATGCAGACAGCGGGAGCGACGCTCGCGATCCAGGTAACAATGTGTTACCGGTGCGGCGTGGACGGAAAGAGTGAGGAGACCCGCGAGCGGGCTCATCTGGCGAAATCTGCGCAGTGAGTATCTAGAACCGACCCTGCGCGCTCCCCCGCTGCTAAAGGACTCAGTGGCGACGGTCCACGACTTTAACCAGCGCGGCACGCAACTCATGCATTCGTGGCGGCTTCGCCAGCAGGCAGTCCACATTGGCCGGCAGCTGGCTGTCGGCGAGCATGCGCTGGCCCCATCCCGTCAGCATGATCACTGGCGTGGATGACGACAGTGCTTTGACTCTCGCCGCGACCTGGCGACCATCGATGTCGGGCATGCCCAGATCCGTGATGACGACGTCGAACTTCGCCTCTGTCTGCAACGCCACGCGGAATGCGGCGACACCGGCTTCACCGCCGTCGGCGCAATCGACCCGATGTCCTTCGGCAGTCAATACCGTATGCACTGCGTGGCGCACGATCGGATCGTCGTCGACGCAGAGGATGCGTAACGATCGCCAGTCCGCGGGCGATGCCACCGCAGGGTCCGCTGCCGCCGTAATGGCGGCAGGAAAGAAAATCAGGCGCATCGTGGTCCCATGGCCGGGCTCGCTGTCGATTTCGAGCTTCGCATGGTGTCGCTGTGCCATGCCGTACACCATCGACAGGCCCAGCCCATTGCCTTGCGTACCTTTGGTCGTGAAGAAGGGATCCATGCAATGCATGCGTATCTCCTCGCTCATTCCCTGCCCGGAGTCGGCGACCTCGACGCAGATACGCTCGCCTGCGCGCTGGATCTTCAGCGCCAATGCACCGCCAGCCGGCATGGCGTCGACCGCATTGATGATCAGGTTGGTGAATGCATCGCTGATTTCCTGCGCCGAGCCCGCCACGTTCATCGGCTCCGTGGCGAGATCCAGTTGCAATGTCACCGGCGCACCGCGCTGCTGAGCCTGGTCCTTCCATACCGGACGAGTCAACTCCACCACCTGGCGGGCGATTTCGTTCAGGTCGACGGACGCGACGTTCGCGGCCGGCAGCGGCCGGGAGAATTCGTTCATTCTCACGACGGTGCTCGCCACGTTACGGATGCCGCGCTGGACGATGCCGAGTTGTTTGCGGCCGTTCTCGGTGAGGCCCACCTCATTCTCCAGCAACAGCTCCACGTACAGACCCACTGGCGTGATGGCATTGTTGATGTCGTGCGCGACGCCGCTCGACATCTCGGCAAGTGCACGCAAGCGTTCCTGCTGCATGAGTGTGCCCTGCATCTGGCGCAGGTCGTCGTAGGCACGTTGCAAAGCTCCATTGAGTTCGGCCTGGCGGGCGGCCAGGCCCACCTGTTCTGCCAGCTGGCGCAGGAACTCGCAGTCGCTGCTGTCGAACGCGTCGGGGCGGCGGCGCGCCGACATCATTACTCCGAACCTGCTGGATTCGGACTGCAGCGGCGCGATGACGATGGACATCAACCCCGCTCGTGCGAAGCGCTGGGAGAGTTCCTGCTGTACTTTTGCGGTGTTCGCTTCGTAGACCACGTCACTGTGCAGAGAACGCCCGCCGCCTGCGGCGGCGTCGAAACGAATCGACTCACCATCGGCAAACGGCGCCGGTTCCTGCGACACGCGGTTGACCAGCGCCTGCACTGTCGCCTCCTGGGCGCCGGGCTCACAAACTGCAATTGCGCAGAAGTCTACGGGCAGGTTGTCGGCGACGCTGCGGATCGCGGTTCCATAAATGCTCGGCATGTCCTGGCGCACGGCGATCGCCCGGGTGATCTGGCTGAGCAACGCCAACCGGGTGACCTGCGATCGCAACTTGTCGTCGGACTGGCCCAGGTCGCGTACCGTAAACCACAGCAGGACGGAAAACGTCACCACGTTGGCGGTGGCGAACACGGCAAGGCCGAACTCGGTCGAGTACCAGCCCAGCAGCTGGCCCTGCAGTCGTAACCAGCCGATGGTGGGAGGAAGCAGCACGGCGGCCGGCATCAGGCGACGGGCGAGCACGCCGCCGGCATTGTCCGCCTGCAGGCGTCGCATCACCGAGAACTGCGGATTGGCACAGAGCAGCGCGGTCGACAACAGCAACAGTGCGATCGCCGTGTGAATCGCAATCGATGTATATATCTGCACTGCGTACAGCGCATTTACGCCGTACACGTAGCCGAGAATGGCGACGAACGCCGTGAAGGCCGCACCCAGCGCGCACCACTCCGATAGACGGATGGACTCAATGGATCCCCACGCTTGCGTCAGGGCCGCAATGGCGACCAGCAGCATCCCTACAGCGGAGATCGGGGCCATTCTCGCCGGGTTGGGTTGTCCAGCGACGGCCGGCACATCGAAGATCAACCGGTCGATCCGCAGATCGACGCCCAAGGCGTATTGCAGGAGTGTGCCGAGAGTGAGCGCCACCGCGATGGCTGCACAGGTCATGACGATCCGCCGGTGCCGATCCGACCAATACACGTTGCCGTTCGCATCGCGCACTGTCGGGAGGATCGAGCACCACACACTGACGCTCAGGAGCAGGAAGCACAACGCCGTATTGGGCTTCATGGTCGCCGCATCGGGGAGGACGCGGGTGAGACCAGGAACATCGCCGGACCAGCCGATCAGCACTGCCAGGCCGATAGCACCGCTACTGCAGGCGGCGGCGCGCGCGTATGTCCGCATCGCCTGCTCGATCACATCCTTTCACTCCTTTGCCAGCGGTCCCCCTCATGCCCTCAACAGGCAATAGGCGCTATTCCTAAGGTGGTGACAAGTCGTGGCTGTGACTGCGGGCGCGGTACTTTCCCCCCGTGGCTAATTTGGTCCGGCTAAGCTCCGTCCAGTTCAGCAATCGTCGCCTTGGACCCTTCAGGATGTTCGCGCCGTAACGAAACGCCGGTTGCTTCGACGGCCGCCATGACACGCAAAACATTCTCACCCGCCAGTTTCGCGATGTCGGCGTCGCTCCAGCCACGACGCATGAGTTCCGCCAGCAAGGCGGGATAGCGGTCGACGCCTTCGAGTCCGGTTGGCGTGTCGGGAATGCCGTCGAAGTCCGAACCGATGCCCACGTGATCCACGCCGGCGACCTGCCGGATGTGCTCGATGTGATCGGCGACTTGCGCAAGCGTGACTGCCGGCTTCGGATGAGTCTTGTCCCACTCCGCCATCGCCGCGTTGGCGCGATCCGGTTGTCCGATGTACAGACCGCCGAACGGCGGACTATTGAAGCGCGTTTGCTCCGCCGCGCGATCGGCCGTCCACTTCTGGCGCTGCGACGAAACGTAGTTGGTCGCGAAGTTCACCATCACGATGCCGCCGTTGCGTGCGACCAGTCTCAACACATCGTCATCCACGTCGCGAGGATGATCGACGAGTGCACGCGCCGATGAATGCGAAAAGATCACCGGCGCCGTGCTGGCTGCGAGCGTCGCCTGCATGGTCTCGGGTGACACATGGCTGAGATCGACCATCATGCCGATCCGGTTCATCTCCTTCACCACCTCACGACCGAACGCGGTGAGTCCGTGGTGCGCTGGCGTATCGGTGGCCGAATCCGCCCACGACGTGTTGGTCGAGTGAGTCAGCGTCATGTAGCGCGCGCCGGCGTCATACATCTGACGCAGTACTGCAAGCGAACCGTTGATCTGGTGACCGCCCTCGATGCCGATGAGCGAAGCTATGCGCTTGGCCTTGTGAATGCGCCGCACGTCGGCCGCGGTATATGCCATTTCGAAATCCGCCGGGTAGATACGCGACATCTCCTTGACGATGTCGATCTGCTCGAGCGTCATCTGCACCGCTTCGAAGCCTTGCACCTGTACCGGAATCCACACCGACCAGAACTGTCCGCCGACCCGGCCGGCGCGCAGCCGTGGAATGTCGGTCATGAGTATCTTGATTTCGGGAGACACGCCTTTGGACGCGTCCTGCCGCAGATCGATGGCTGCTTGCTTGCGTGTGCGCCGCTCGCGAATTTCCCAGGGCAGATCGTTGTGTCCGTCGATCAGCGGCGTCTTCGCCAGCACGCGATCGATGCGTGCCGTGAAGTCTGTGTCGGTGGACGACGCTGCAAACGTCGGCGCGGCGAATGAAAGCAGCAACGCGCCGACGATCGCTGGAACGCTCGAAAGGTATCTCATGACGAACAATGGAAACGCGCTTGGGCTCTCGCCGGGACGCGCATCATATCGCCGCCCGGCCGCAACGGTTCGAGCACCGTCGCGGCAGGCGTGAATATTTACGGTTACGGGCTCGGCGCGATGAATTCCACCGCGCCGATGTCGCAGCGGAGCCTGCCATCGGCATCGCCGTCGCTGCGATAGTGCCCGAGTTGATCCAACGGCGTGCAGCGATCCCAGACTCTGCCGCCTTGATCGATGACGGGACTGTTCGCGAGCAGCGGGACGACTGCCTTGCCGGCCCGGCCATCGTCCTGTAAAGCACCGAGCTTCACATCGAGGTTGGTCAGATCCTCGGCGTACCAGGACGTGTCGCCTTGCCGATCCAGGACGCATTCGGCATCCGAGCCGATGGCGTTACGGCCTTTCGAAATCAGGGTGCCGTGACAATCGGAGAAAGTGGTACCGCCATGAGATATCGGCCCGGTATTGCTGGCCAGGACGGAATTCGCAGTCTGCACGGTGGCCCCCGGCTCGTTCCAGATGCCGCCTCCGCCGACAATGCACAGTTCCGGCGTCGCGACGGAGCATCCTGGCGGAAAGCTCGATTGAGTGCCCTCCCCCGATCGCAACACCGCTCCCCACACTTCGTTGCGAGCGATAGTGACGCCACGCAATGTGAGACTGCCCCCGTTGAACACAGCGCCGCCAATCGTCCCGGCGGAGTTTGCGCCGATGGTGGTGTTCTCGATCTGCATGCTGCCTTGGTTGTCGATGGCGCCTCCGAAACCATACGGGATCGCCGTGTTCTCGACCAGGGAACTGTTCTTCATCCACACCGTGCCGCGGTTGAAAATAGCCCCGCCAAACCCGAGCCAGTCGTCTTCCGGGTAGCCCGCCTCATTGGCCGAGAAGGTCGAATCGACGATGGTTACTTTGGCGCCCCCGACATAAAGACCGCCCCCGATCAGCGAACCGCCGTTGCCGAAACCCGCTCCCAAAAAGTTGCCTCGGATGATGGAGTGTCGGATGGTTGCGGTGCCGTCCACGATAGCAATGCCTCCTCCGATGGAGGCGGCGTTGCGCTCGATGGTCGTATCTTCGACGTGCAGATGGCCTCTGACACTTAGGATCGCTCCGCCCGAGGCCACATCGTCCGCAGGTGCGAAATTGCGGGAAAACTCACTGCGTTCGATCCACAGCACTCCCTCGGCATTGAGCACCGCGCCCCCGCCGTTGTAAGAGCACATCTCATCGCAACTGCCACTGCCGCCGGTGACCGCAATGTCGCTCAATGTCAAGCGACCGCCAGGCGCCACCAAAAAGGCTCGCCCGCCATCCAGAGTGAAGTCAGTGTCATCGACATCGTGCCCCTCGATGGCAATGGTGCCGGTGACCGCGGGAAAACGACTGGAACCCAGTCCGGGACTGGAGAAGCCGAGCGTGGGCCGATAATGTCCGCGCGCGACCCGGATGATCGTCGGACGGCCGGTGCTGTTCGCTTTCTGCATCGCTGCAACGATCTCATCGACAGTGTGGGCGCGGACCACGGTAGCGCGATGACCGGCGCTCGCCGTTGCAGAGGCAAATGCCAGTAAGGTGACTGCGAAGATTCGTGATGTTGTGTGCATGAGAGTCCCCTTCTCGTGAATTCTTCGTTGAGGGCGCTGAGAAATCGTTTCTCACTGCGTCCGGATCGCAGTTTTCGGGAGTGGATCACGGCGTCTCGCCAGCCAACTTCCGCACTTGTACTTAATGCGACGCGCAAGATCTCCCGCGCGAGTCTCCTGACAGCGCGCTTCGCTTCCAGCGCTTTTCAGACTCCGAATGCAAGGCATCAAGTCCCACGAGGCACTTGCAACGCTCGCAGCACCGCGGAAACCGGTACTGGCTCACAGTTTTCCATAAGTCAGATTGACAGAACATTGGCTATCAACGAACCATCCGTTACCTGTCTGTAATTTAAGACAGGGACAATGCCTGGCAGACATCGGAGAAATGTTTGGTGATGACGGTGAACGCGGAGCTTTGGAGTGGCGATATCGGGGGGCTGGTTGCACCGGTGCGGGCGGACCGATTGCTCGAACAGATACTGGACCGATTCGTCAGGGCCACCTTCGTCATCTCAGCCGACTTCGAACTGCTCTACCAGAATGCCGCCGCCCGGGCACTGAGCGCCGCAAGATCTTTCGTGCAGAACAACGAAGGACACCTGCACTTCTTCGACCGCAGTGTGCTCAAACACATCGCGGACTACTTCGTGGATGAGTCGCGCCGGCAAAAGACCGTGCTCCTGCCGTCGGTCACGGATCGGCGTGCCCCCGGACAACCCACCTATCGACTCCTGGTGACGCCACTGGAAGCGCCGGTGCACGGCATGGATCGCCGCGTGTGGCTGCTCTTCATTTCCGAATTCAGTAACGAGCGCCACATCGACGGCGCCGTGCTCGAACGCTTGTACGGGCTGACGCGCAGCGAAGCGCAACTGGTCTCCAGCCTGTTCGCCGGCAGCACGCTGAATGCAGCCGCAGCCAGCCGCAACGTTTCGATCAATACTGCCAGGACGCTGTTGCGTCGCGTATTCCAGAAATGTGAAGTGCAGTCGCAGGGCGAACTGCTGCAACTGGTCGCGCTCGGTCCTCGCACGCTGTAGATTCTTCGCGAACTTCTTTTCGCGCCCCAAAAAATAAATTAAAAAAACAGCATCCAGTCATTCAACTGGATGACAAGACGCGCTACCCGTCGATGGCATGATCGCATCACGTCGCGAGTCGATTCGCGACGCATGGATCGAACTTCACGGCGCGGAGAGTCCCCGGAATGATCCGTCAGTTGCCTGTCTGTGCACTGCTGCGTGCGACCTCCAGCCATCACGACCAATCGATCCAGCCTGAATCCGCCACTGAGATGTGACGTCACGTACACGGACTGTCAGGACCAAGGATGGTCCATGGATGCGGATTTAATGGAAGCTGCATTTTTTCGGAAGCAATAACGCCGCGGGTTCGATGTAGACATCGATTTGTATGCAGAGGCTTGCGGGGTCAACACGGCCTCGACAAGAGCAAGACATCGACGTCGTCGATGAACGACTCCTGCGCAGGCGTCCGGAGAACCCGATCATCAGCGCATCGAGATTCGTCGGCCAATAATCTAACTTCCTCTATCTCCCAGGCGCGGCTGTTCGCCATGCCAGAGACAAATGCCGCGCTGCATCAGTCTACCCGCGCGCGATGTCTGCTTTTACCGCCGATAAAAATTCGCCTTCAGTCATTCAAACGGATGACAATCAGTGTTCGGCGCAACTGGCATGATCGAACACTTACAGGCCGGCGCCAGCAGAAGCAGTCTGCGGAAGCCGGTCGGCGAAGACGACATCGTTGGCGGACCCGGCATGCTGTTCAATTCGATTCATTTCCTGTTTTTCTTTCCGCTGGTGACGGCCGTCTATTTCCTGCTGCCGCACCGCTTGCGATGGCAATGGCTGCTCGCGGCGAGCTGCTACTTCTACATGGCGTTCATCCCCATCTACATACTGATACTGGCGGTGACCATCGTCATCGACTACGTGGCCGGCATCTGGATCGAGGAGAGTTCGGGCAAGCGGCGACGCCACATCCTGTTGTTCAGCATCCTGTCGACGTGCCTGGTGCTCGCGATATTCAAGTACTACAACTTTCTTGCCGGCGATCTCACTGCGCTCGCCCACTTCATCGGCTGGAACTATTCCGTCACGACGCTGAGCCTGATCCTGCCCATCGGGCTGTCCTTCCATACGTTCCAGAGCCTGTCGTACGTCATCGAGGTGTATCGCGGCCACCAGAAAGCCGAACGCCACTTCGGTATCTATTCTCTGTACGTCATGTTCTATCCGCAGCTCGTCGCCGGTCCCATCGAGCGGCCGCAGAACCTGCTGCACCAGTTCTACGAGCGACATGAGTTCGTCTATCGGCGGGTAGTGTCCGGCCTGCGACTCATGGTCTGGGGCCTGTTCAAGAAGGTCGTGGTCGCCGACCGCCTGTCTATTTACGTGAACGCTGTCTACGGCAACGTCGAGCAGCATTCCGGCGCCACGCTCGCGCTGGCCACGGTGTTCTTCGCGTTCCAGATCTACTGCGACTTCTCCGGCTACTCGGACATCGCGATCGGCGCCGCGAGGGTCATGGGCTTCGAGCTCATGCAGAACTTCAACCGGCCGTACTTCTCCCGGAGCATCGCCGAATTCTGGAAGCGCTGGCACATCTCGCTGTCGACGTGGTTCCGCGACTATATCTATATCTCCCTCGGCGGCAATCGTTTCGGTCGCCTGCGCTGGTTCCGCAATCTGTTCCTCACGTTCACTATCAGCGGCTTGTGGCATGGCGCGAACTGGACCTATGTCGCCTGGGGTGCGCTCAATGGAACATTCCTGATCGCCGCTATCGTCACGGCCCCCATCCGAGAGCGTTTCAACCAAGCTATCGGCCTGTCTAGTTCGGCACTTCTGCACCAGGGCGTGAAGATCGTCGTGACCTTCGTTCTTACTTGCAGCGCATGGGTGCTGTTTCGCGCCGCCACGCTCGACGATGCCCTGCTCATCTACCAACGCATCGCCTTCGAGAGGGGCCCGCTGTTCACGGGCGGCGCAAAAGATCTCATCTACGGCGCGCTGGGCATTGCGTGTGTGCTCGGATTCGACTTCTGGTCGCGCGGCAAGACGTTCGATGTCGCCATCGCCGAGCGGCAGACCCCGGTGCGCTGGGCGCTGTACCTGTTCTTCCTGACGACACTCATCACCGCCGGAGTATTCGATGCGTCTCAGTTCATTTACTTCCAGTTCTAGCGAGTACGCGCACTTCGCCTGGAAAATATTGGTCCTTTGCGCGCTGGCGTTCGTGTTCGATCGAGTCGGCGGCGCACTGGCCGAGTACTACTACATGCGCACGACGGACGGCGACACTGGCGGCCAGTTGAACGGCCTCCTGCAGGCTCACAGCGACGTGGTCGTGTTCGGCTCGTCCCGCGCCGAAAGTCATTACGTCCCGGACGTGATGAAGCAGGAGATCGGCGCGTCGTTCTTCAACGCCGGCTTCAAAGGCTCGAACGTGCTCTACGACTACGGCGCCGAACAACTGGTGTTCGACGAATACACGCCCAAGCTGATCATCTACGACTTCTCGCCGCTGGCCGTCTCCGTGCAGAAGACCGACTCATACGAGCGGCTTTATCCGCTGTATCCCTACTGGAGGAACGCGAACATATGGAGCCTCATCAGCGAAGCAGGTTGGCCGAGGACCACGTACTTCCTGTCGCGCCTCTACCCGTACAACTCGAAGATTCACTCCATCGTCATCTTCAATATTCTCGAGCACCGGCCGCGATCGTCGTCCGGCTATGTTGCCCAGCAGTCGACCATGGGCAATGCGGTGCTGGGGGAGCTGCCCGAAAGCTCCGGCCGTTACGATGCGAACCTTGCCGCTCACATGGTGAAATTCATCGAGTCGGCGCATGAGCATGGGGTGAAACTGGTCGTAGTGACCTCACCCCGATATGCCACCGGGAAATATTTCATTCCGGAACCCGTGAAGGCCAAGCTGGCGGCACTGGGGGTGCCGGCGCTGGATTTCGACATCGACACCTATCCGCAGTTTCGCGATCACCGCTACTTCAGGGATCCCGATCACCTGAACCACGAAGGGGCGAGCCTGTTCTCGCACTTGCTGGGCAACAAGCTGCATTCGCTGTGGCCTGAGCTTTGATGGTTGCAAAGCCGGTATCAATGGATAGCCACGGCCCGATGACCGAGACTCAGCACCGGCCACACGCTGCTGTACTGATCTGTCCAACCTTTGAACGCCGCAATGGCCTGTGCCGGCTGCGGATGGGCGCCAGCGAACAGGGGATGATTCAGCAACCCGCGGTTCGAGGTGATCAGCACCCAGTCGCTCGCGTTCGACATCTCATCTGCCGGACTGCGAATCACCCACGCCGACCGCTTCAGGTGTTCCGCCGCGCGCAGGCATACGGGCCCCAGGTCCAGGTAGCGATTGGAGATATGAACTGCCAGCACACCGTCGGGGTCGAGGTGCCGGAAGTAAAGCTCCATGGCTTCGTTCGTCAGCAAGTGCGTCGGGATGGCGTCGCTCGAAAACGCATCCACCACCAACGCATCGAAGTTCTGCGGCTCCTGGCGTTCGAGCGTTAACCTCGCATCGCCGGTCAACACCTGCACATTCGCGCCTCTGTCTTTCGCGCGTGAGAGAAAGGTGAAGTACTCATCCGCGATATCCACGACATCGGGATCGATCTCATACACTCGCAGGTAATCGCCCCGCCGTGCGTAGCTCGTAAGTACTCCCGCACCGAGACCGATGACGCCGAATCTAATGGGGCCTTGCGTTTGCAGTGCCTCCAGCGCGCGGCCGACTCCCGAGTTCATCGCGAAATAGGAGCCCGCCAGGTCGCGATGAGACTCTGCCGTGTATTGATAACCGTGACCTATGGTGCCGTTGATGAGGCTGCGCCGGGCGAATCGTTGCTCGACATAGTCCCTTACGCGCAGAACGCCGTAAAAACTCCGGCTGACCAGCAGGTTCTCGTCACGAGTACGCATCTCCGCGAACATCAGGGAGCCTGCCAGCATCACCACCCCCGCGACCATCGCGAGCCGAACCGGCCACAACAGACCGCCGCTGCCCTTGCGCCTCCATTGCAGGCCTACCATCAGCTCAGCAATCAGGATCAGCAACAAGGGCAACTCGAGATACGTGTCGAAAACCAAGGGCGCAACCACGCCTACGAATATGCCGCCCAATGCTCCACCCAGCGCAATGAGCAGGTAGAACCGCGTAAGGTACGGCGCGGCCGGGCTTCGATGCACGAGTTCGCCATGACAGACCATGCAGATGACGAACAGGCAGGCCAGGTACAGCGGAATTACATACTGAATGTCCTGGTGAGTGTCGCTGTGTGTATAGAGCCAGGCCATGCAGCCCAGCGCCGCGGCCAGCCAGGGAAAGAAGTTGGCGCGATGATAGAAGCGACGACTGCTGAAATTCAGGATGAAGGAAAGCAGGTACAAAGCGAGCGGCACCACCCACAGCAGCGGAATCGGCGCCACGTTGGTGCTCAGCTGCGTTGTTGCCGCAAGCAGCAACGCAGAGCCGCAGGCCGAGAAGAGCACCCATAGCGACATTTGGAACACAGTGGGTGAAGGCCCGGGCGTCTCGGGAACGTCGCCTCTCTGCAAGTCCGACCGGCTCTTCCACGCCACGCAACTACACAGCGCCGCAAACGCGACGAACGCGATGCTCCAGCCGATCGCCAATGCGTGCGACGTGAACAACGGCTCCAGCAGCAACGGAAAACTCAGCAGCGCAACCAGTGAGCCGAAATTCGACAGCGCGAACAACCAGTACGGAATCGCGTTCCCCTCGCGACGCATGAACCAGACCTGCAGCAGCGGACTCGTCGCGCTGAGCAGCAGCGAAGGCAATCCCACGGTCGCAGCCAGCAGCATCAAGATCCCCGTCGTCGGATC
The DNA here is from genome assembly GCA_040509875.1 of Steroidobacteraceae bacterium. Taxonomy (GTDB): domain Bacteria; phylum Pseudomonadota; class Gammaproteobacteria; order Steroidobacterales; family Steroidobacteraceae; genus Steroidobacter. The sequence goes on from JBEVKB010000025.1 coordinate 24,737, forward strand.
GCCCGTCCCCGTCGGCCGCCACGCATCGGACGGCAATATCGGCATCAGCGCGCAACCGGCGACCAGCAGTACACAATGCACCACCCACTGCCGCCGCGGTTGAACGTGAGTTGCCAGCCAATGCGCATAGGCGTAGCCACAGAGCAGGCACACCTGGAAAAACACCAGCGCCGCGGTCCACACCGCTGACGATCCGCCGAACCAGGGAAAGATGATTTTCGCAATGAGCGGCTGGACCAGGAACAGCAGGCACGCGCCGACGACTACGGTTGCTGCATACATGATCACTATTTTCCGCCCCCAACGATCGAGTTGTTTGCGCAACAGTATCGTCAAGCGTCGGTGGAAAATCCATGTTCCTCTTCTTTGCCGCTGCCGAAGGCCTCAGGCGGGAACACGCCAGAACTCATGTCCTAGAATGCGATCTATGGCGTCATACTCGTCCTTGAGAATTTGATTGACGCTGTGCCCGAGTGTCCACTATCAGCCAGGTGTCCTTTTGGTATGTCCGCGCGCTCTCAGGCTGCTTTTTTCACACGCAACTCCACACGCATGCCGGCTTTCGCGAGCATGTTGACCAGCCCATCCAGGCTGAATTTATCGATCTTCCCGCGCAGCAGATCGTTGATACGAGGTTGGGATACGCCAAATCGTTTGGCGGCCTCGCTCTGTGTCATCCCCCGCGCTATTTCACGAACCTCAGACATGAGCTGAGACCGCAGGAGAAGGTTACCCGCTTCCGCCTCGGAAAAACCGAGATCGCGAAACACGTTATTGCTGCCGCGTTGTGCCTTCAAGCGTGTACTCATCGCCGATCCCTCTTTCGTTCCGCAACCAGTTCGCGAAATCTCGAAGCCGCGCGGTCAATGTCCCGTTTCGATATCTGTTGGGATTTTTTCTCGAAAGCGTGCAGCACATACACCGCCTCGACAAACTTAGCGACGTAAAGCACGCGGTACTCATTACCAACGTGCACACGAACTTCGTTCACTCCAGCTCCGACGATCGCCACGGGTTTCCAGTCTGAGGGCTCATTGCCTTGCTGTACTTCCCACAGCTCGAATCCTGTCCGGAGGCGAGCCTCGAGCGGAAATTCACGAACGCGATCTCGGCTATCGCCACGCCATCGCAACGGCTTCGACATCAGTATATCCAACTTGATATAGACGGCAAGCCAGCTTGCTGCAATGACGGCGGACAGGATGGTCTGTTAAGAGGCTTTTTTTCTCGACATCACCCCTTGCGCGCCGTTAGTTGATTCGCGCCAGGAGGGATGTGACGCGACCGCAGGGTTGGTGTCGCGGAGTCAGAGGGAAGGAATGGGCCAGCTGTACCTCGGTACGAGCTCAACTCGACAGGTCGGAGCCGAGGGGACGACCATCGGTCTCAATTCTTTGGAACAATGGGATCTGTTTTGGGTATCATGCGCGGCCCCGAAAACGGACGCGCGTTGTCCGGTTTTGCGGTCATTTTTCTGTGGGTCGGTAGCTCAGTCGGTAGAGCACTGGACTTTTAATCCATTGGTCGTGGGTTCGATCCCCACCCGACCCACCATTCCGACTTTCCCGTCAGTTGAACTTCAACGAATTCCAACGCTTGAAGTGACTTCTTGACCCCTGCGTCTTCACCGAAAGTAGCGAGTCGGGTCCGCAATTCCCGCCCTCTGGAAGCCATCCCGCCGGATGCGGCAGGAATCGCAGTGACCGCAGGCGGCGCCGGTGATATCGGCCTGGTAGCACGACACTGTCATTCCCAGGTCCAGGCCCAGGCTGGTGGCGCGCTCGATGATCTGCGCCTTGGTCAGGTCGATCAGGGGCGTAACGATGCGGAAGGCGATGGTGCCTTCGACACCTGCCCGGGTGGCAAGCGTGGCGACACGCTCGAAGGCCGCGATGAAGGCGGGCCGGCAGTCGGGGTAGCCGGAGTAATCGACGGCGTTGACGCCTATGTAAATGTGCGCCGCCTCCAGAACTTCTGCCCATCCGAGCGCCAGCGACAACATGACGGTGTTGCGTGCCGGCACGTAGGTAATCGGGATGCCCATCTGCGGTGACTCGGGCACAGCGATCGAATTGTCGGTGAGCGCTGAGCCACCGATGCCGCCGAAGTCCAGGCGCATCGTTCGGTGTTCAGCTGCGCCCAGTGTCGTTGCCACTCGTTTCGCCGCTTCGAGTTCCGAGCTGTGACGCTGGCCGTAATCGACTGTGAGCGCATAACACTCGAAACCATCGGCACGCGCAATGGCCAGGGCCGTCGCGGAATCGAGGCCACCGGAAACCAGAACTACTGCGCGACGTGAGGACATGGAGCGTTACTTGAGAACAAAAAAAAGCCTAGCGACCGGGAGCATCGCCCCACAGGTACTTATGCAACTGAACCTGCAGTCGCACCGGCAACCGCTCGTCCAGGATCCACTGAGCGAGATCGCGTGCTTCGACCTGCTTGAAGCTGGGACTGAAGAACACGGTGCATATTTCGTGCAGCTCGCGGCTGGCCACCAGGTCGCGAGCCCATTCGAAATCGGCGCGACTGCTGATGACGAACTTCACCTGCTCTTCGGCGCGCAACAACGCGAGATCGTCGAGTCGATTGCGATGGGACTCGTTGCTGTCCGGCGTCTTGATGTCGACGACGCGACTGACGCGGCGATCGACCTGGCTGATATCGATGGCGCCACTGGTTTCCAGAGATACTTCGTAACCGGCGTCGCACAGCGCTTTCAACAGCGGAATGCAGTTTTTCTGTGCCAGCGGCTCGCCGCCAGTAACGCAGACATGTCGTGCGCCGTATGTTCCGACGCGCTCCAGCACCTTATCGATCGTGAACCACTCGCCGCCCTGGAATGCGTACGCGGTATCGCAGTACTGGCAGCGTAGCGGACAACCAGTGAGACGCACGAACACGGTCGGCCAGCCGACAGCGTTCGATTCACCCTGGATGGAGAGGAAAATCTCGGTGAGCTTGAGGCGCAACGCCGTCGTCACGGAGCCCAAGTCGGAGTCGAGTGCGGTAGCGTTCATCACGAATCATGCGGCGCTGCCCCAATGGCGGCGCCTGTGCGATTAGCGGCCTTCACCGTCCATCTTTGCAAGACGCTGACTGGCCAGGCGCGCGGCCGTGGTATCGGCGTATTGCTGCACGACCCGCGTCAGCGAATTTTTCGCTTCGGCGAAATTCTTCAACTCGTAATTGCAGTACCCGATCTTGAGCAGCGCGTCCGGAATCTTGCGCGACTCGGGATACTTGTCGATGACGATGCGGAAATTGCGCAGCGCCTCGGGGAATTCCTTCATCACGTAGTGCGCTTCGCCGAGCCAATACTGGGCATTGTCGGCCAGCGCGGCATTCGGGAAGGTGTTGAGATATTGCTTGAAGCCGTTGACGGCCTCCTGGTACTTGCCATCCTTGAGCAGGTCGAACGCGGCTTGATAGTTCTGCCGGTCATCACCCTGTGGAACCGGCAAGCTCGAGGGCTGCGCACCGGGCGTACCGCCGGAGAGCCCTGCCCTGCTTCCGCCTTCGAGCGCAGTCACGCGGCGATCCACATCGCTATACATTTCGCGCTGCGAGTCCTGCGTCTTGCCGACGTTGTGCTCCAACTCTTCGAGCTTGCCTCGCAACGTACGCACTTCGGCCTGCGACGATTCGATGCGCTGGTTCAGATCGAGCAGGCTCTGGTTCGTCAGTACGCGCTCGAGGCGCAGCAGGCGGCTGTCCAGTTCGGTCAGCCGCTGCACCACAGGATCCTGTTCCGGCGGTGTCGACACGCATCCGGAAAATACGGCGACCGCGGCCGCAGCGAGTGCTGCCTGCCTTGCTCGGTCACCCATCCTGTAAGTCATTTGGATCATCGTCCGTAGCCCAGTTCGACGCGGCGGTTCTTGGAGTATGCCGATTCGTCGCTGCCCTGTACTGCCGGGCGTTCCTCGCCATAGCTCACGGTAGTGATCTGCGCTTCGGTGACGCCCTGGAGCATCAGTGCGCGACGTACCGTCTGGGCACGACGCTCGCCAAGACCGATGTTGTACTCGCGTGAACCGCGTTCATCCGAGTGGCCTTCCAGGCGCACTTTGCGGTTGGCATTGCCGTTGAGGAACTTGGCATGCGCCGCGACGATTTGAACGTACTCGGGCCGGATGTCGGCACGGTCATAGTCGAACAGGATGACCATGCCGAGCTGCTTGAGCTCTTCGATGGCGCGCTGGTCGGCGCTGAGCGCCGATCCCGAGACGTCGCTGCCGTTCGCTCCCGACGTGCTTGCACCGCTGTCGGTCGGTGTCGCCGAAGTGTCGGGCAACGTCTGGGGCTTCTTCGGGCAACCCGTCATAGCCGCGACGCTCACGACGATCAGCAGTAGCTGCAATACACGCATTCAATTCTCCTGGGACCACAACATGAAACCCGCCTGCCGAGGCTGGGTAAACCGGCGCCGGGGCAGCCGGCTAAATCAGCGCAAAATTCTGCCACAAGCGCGCCACTGTCACCATGGCGCTACAGCCCGCCGGGCTGCTTATTTGATCTAAAAACGGTTATTTCGCCGGAAACGGAGACCACACCGGCTCGCGGACATCGCCCGCATTGGCCTGGAGCTTCTGCTGCACGCGTCCGTCGGTGGAGACAGTTGCCAGCACGCCGCGGCCGCGATCCTGGGTTGCATAGATGATCGTCGCTCCATTCGGGGCGAAACTCGGGCTCTCGTCCTGGCGTCCGCCGGACAATACCTGCACGGCTTTCGACGCCAGGTCGATTACCGCGATCTTGAAATTGCCACGATCCAGATAGACCACTGCGAGCTGCTTGCCATCCGGAGACAACCTCGGCCGCGCGTTATAGCTGCCTTCGAAGGTGATCCGCGACGGGCTGTTGGGAGAAGCTACGTCGACCTGGTAGATCTGCGGACTGCCGGCGCGATCCGAATTGAAGTACAGCTTGCGGCCGTCGAGCGACCAGGTCGGCTCGGTATCGATGCCCGGATCGAACGTCATGCGCGTCAGGACCTGTGACGACAGGTTGAGTGTGTAGATGTCGATGTCGCCATCTTTGCGCGACAGGGTCAGCGCCAACGTCGTTCCATCGGGCGACCATGATGGTGCGCCGTTGATGCCCGCACGCGCCGAAACCCGTCGGCGTTCCCCGGTGCGCAGAGTCTGCACATAGATGGCGGACGAGCGGCTCTCGAACGAAACATAGGCAAGGCTCTGGCCATCCGGAGACCAGGCCGGCGACATCAGCGGCTCGGCGGAATTGGCGATGGTCTGCTGGTTCTCACCATCGTAGTCGGAGACGATGAGCTTATAGGTCTGCGTCGGCGGAACTCCCGCGACGGCAATGAATGCGATGCGCGTGGAGAAAGCACCCGGCACGCCGGTGATCTGCTGGTAGATCATGTCGGCAATACGATGCGAGACGCTGCGCATCGAACTGTTGCTCGCCGTCAGGCGCTGCCCGGTGAGCCGCTGTCCATTCAGGACGTTGTGCAATTCGAATTGGACGGTGAAGCGATCGGCGCCGTCGGGCGTCACCTTGCCCACCGCAATGTAGTCGCTCTTGAGATAGCGCCAGTCCTGGAACTTGATCTGCTCGCCGGAGGTCGGGCGATCGATCATGTCCTTGCGATCCAGCGGCGCGAAGCGGCCACTTCGCAGCAGGTCGTCGGACACGATCTGCGATACATCGAAGGGAGCCGCGCCGGCGGATTCCCAGCCGAACGGTACGATCGCGATGGGCACGGCGTTTTCCTGCCCGCGCGTGATCTCGATCCGCAGTTGCGCATTGGCGAACGCAGCGCTCAACAGCAGCGGCAGCAGCGCCATCCATTTCCATCGATTGACCATGCGGTTCACCATTCAGCGGGACTCCTCGACCATTGCACCGGCCCGTCAATCGGCCGGTTTGAAAATGAATACCAGGTTGCGCTCGAACAGGCTGGGATCGGGCGGCGGCGGCAAGGGCGACGATCGTAACACCGCGGCTTCGATCGATTGTTTCACCGCGGCGTCGCCGTTGCACTGCGTAACCTGCGCAGACAGCACTGTGCCGCTCGGTGTCTGGGCAACACGCACTTCGCATTCGAGACCCGGACGCGCCGACGCGGGACGATTCCAGTTGCGCACCACCCGCTGCTCGATCATGGCCACGTATTGATTCAGCAACCCGGAGTTCACGGCGTTGGTCCTGCCCTCTTCCTCGGCCAGTTGCCGGCGCAGCTCTTCTTCACGCGCCGCTCGCGACTGCGCTTCGCGTCGGTCCGCTTCTGCCTTCTGCTTCTTTTCGATCTCGGCAACGCGTTTACGTTCATTCTCGGCTTTAGCTTTCGCGGCAGCCTCGGCTTTCGCCTTGGCCTCCTCTTTTTCGCGTTCAGCCTGCGCCTGCGCGTCGGCGACCCGCTTGCGCTCGGCTTCTTCGCGCTCCTGGATCTGCTTCTGCTCTTCCTCGCGCTTGAGCTGGACCTGACGTTCCTGTTCTTCCTGTTGTTCCTTCTGGCGCTTGGCCTCTTCTTCCTTCTTGCGCTCCTCGGCGGCCTGGGCCTCGACATCGACCTGCGGCTCGGGCTTCACGTCGGGCGCGGGTTCGGGCTCCGGTTTGACTTCAGGTTTAGCCGGAGTCGGCTTAGGTGTGCGAGGCAGGTCCGGCACCTGCGAGGAGTCTATGAGAACCCCTTGGATGGCCAGCGACGGCGGCGGCGCATCGCTTGCGAACTTCACCATCGTCAGCCCGAAAATGCCTGCGAACAGCACATGCAGCAGCAGTGCTCCGAACAGGTGGTGCCAGTTTTGTTTGAGATAGGCGGACATCGAGACGGTCAGGACGCTCGCTGCTTCTTGCGCGCCTGCTTGCCACCGCCTTCGGCGGGATCGGTGATGAAACCGACCTTCTCAGCACCTGCCCGCTGCAACAACACCATGCCCGCCACGACGCGGCCGTACGGCACGCTCTGGTCTGCCTTGACCAATATCGGCGTCTTCGGTTCCCGGCGCAGCACCGCTGAAACGCGATCGAGCACCGTCGCATCGTCGATGGCCGTTTCCTCGTTCGCGCCGATGTTCAGATAGTACGCACCGCCACTGTCGACACTCAGGATCAGCGGCTTGTGATCGCGCATCAGCTCTTCGGGCAGCGGCTCGGCGCCCGCCTTCGGCAGGTCCACCTTGATGCCCTGGGTGAGCAGCGGCGCCGTCACCATGAAAATGATCAGCAGCACCAGCATCACGTCGATATAGGGCACCACGTTGATTTCGGCCATGAGGCGCCGGCCGCGGCGATTCGCCATCATGCGTTGGCCTCGATCGACGATGCCGCTCCGCCTTTCGAAGGTACCGTGGCGTGACGCTGCAGAATGGTCGACAGCTCTTCGACGAAGGTGTCGAAACGCAGTTCGATGCGGCTGACCTGGTCGGCATAGCGGTTGTAAGCGATGACCGCCGGGATAGCGGCGAACAGGCCCATGGCGGTGGCAATGAGAGCTTCGGCGATGCCGGGTGCGACCATCGCAAGCGTCGCCTGCTGTACGTTACCGAGCCCGTGGAAGGCGCCCATGATGCCCCACACCGTGCCGAACAAGCCGACGTAGGGGCTGGTGGAACCGATGGTCGCGAGCATCGACAGGCCCTGCTCCAAACGATCGCTTTCTTTGAGCAGCGATACGCGCATGCCGCGGCGTGCGCTCTCGATCAACTGGGCCGAACCGAGATTGGCGTGCTGGCGCATGCGACTGAATTCGCGGAAGCCCGACTCGAAAATGCTTTCCATGCCCTTGGTCACGCGCCGGCTCTGGTCGATGGAGCGGAACATGGCGGACAGGTCGCCGCCGGACCAGAACACTTCCTCGAAGCGGTCGGATTCCAGTCGCGCGCGGCGTAATTCAGAGCGTTTGCGCAGCATGATGGCCCACGACACGATCGATGCCATGAGCAGCAGCCCCAGCACGATCTGCACGATCAGGCTGGCGCCGAGCACCAGCTCCAGAGGCGATAAATCATCCGACATCAGCGCTTTCCTCCCACCCCGATCTCTTGCAACACCATCTCCGGCAATGGCCGGGGACGAAATTTCGACGCGTCCAGGCAGGCGATGCGAACGCTGCCCGCGACCAGCAATTCCTCCGCATCCTCGCCAGCGCGAACGACATCCTGCCTGAACGTCAGCGAGGCCCGCGTGGATCCCGACACTTCGCAGGTTACCTGCAACAGGTCGCCGTAACGCGCCGGCATGCGGAAATCCGCCTCGGCCCGCACCACCACGAACATCACGCCTTCGCGATCCTTGAGATCCGTTTGCTCCACGCCCCGCGCACGCAGCCATTCGGTGCGCGCCCGCTCCATGAATTTCAGGTAGTTCGCGTAGTAGACGATACCGCCCGCATCCGTGTCTTCCCAGTAGACCCGCACCGGCCAGGCGAATCGACTCACTTCCTGTTCACTCACGTCATGTTCATTCACGAAAGAGATCGCCGTTTACGCTCGCCCGTTCAGGCACCTGCAAGCCGAAATGCAGATACGCATGACGGGTGGCGACACGGCCCCGTGCGGTACGCATGACGAAGCCCTGCTGGATCAGGAACGGTTCTATGACATCTTCGATGGTCCCGCGTTCCTCGCCCAGCGACGCGGCGAGACTTTCCACGCCCACCGGGCCGCCGTCGAACTTCTCGATGATGGCCAGCAGCAGCTTGCGATCCATCACGTCGAAACCCAGCGGATCCACATCCAGCATGTCGAGCGCCGCCTGCGCCACTTCGTCCGTGATGCGGCCTTTGGCGCGGACTTCCGCGAAATCACGTACTCGTCGCAACAGGCGATTGGCGATTCGAGGCGTACCGCGCGAACGCTGAGCAATCCGCTGTGCGCCCATATCCTCAGTGGCTACGCCGAGAATGGCAGCGGAGCGCGAGACGATGCTCTGCAGCTCCTGCTGGTTGTAGAACTCGAGTCGCTGCACGATGCCGAAACGGTCGCGCAACGGCGACGTCAACAGGCCGGCCCGCGTGGTCGCACCGATGAGCGTGAACGGTGGCAGGTCCAGTTTGATGGATCGGGCGCCGGGGCCTTCGCCGATCATGATGTCGAGCTGGAAATCCTCCATCGCCGGATACAGGATTTCCTCCACCGCCGGGCTCAAGCGGTGGATCTCATCGACGAACAGCACGTCGTTCGCCTGCAGGTTCGTCAGCAACGCGGCCAGGTCGCCGGCGCGTTCGATCACGGGGCCGGATGTCTGCCTGAGATTCACGCCGAGTTCATTCGCAATGATGTTGGCGAGCGTGGTCTTGCCGAGACCGGGCGGACCGAAGATCAGCACGTGATCGAGCGCTTCACGCCGGGCAAGCGCAGCCTGGATGAATATCTCCATCTGCGTCTTCACCGCGCTCTGGCCGACATAATCGACCAGGCGTTTCGGACGCACGGCGCGGTCGATCTGCTCGTCCTCGCGCTGCGCGCCGCCGGTGACGACGCGATCGACTTCGACAGTCATCGCGCCATCTCCATAGTGCCTGCCACTGAATTCAATCGAGCCTCACTCATTTGGTCGCCGCCGCCTGCAAGGCGCCTCGAATGATTTCAGCGGTGGTCTGTACCGATGCATCGACCGAGCGCAGCAGCCGTGTCACTTCGGCGGGCTTGTAACCCAACGCGATGAGTGCGCTGAACGCTTCCGCCTGTGCGCCGCCGTTGGTTTCGAGCGGCTTGCCCGCGGTCGGTGATGTCCCAACGACGCCGCCGAGATTCTTGATGCGATCGCGCATCTCGATCACCAGACGTTCGGCAGTCTTGCGACCCACGCCGGGAATGCGCACCAGCGTATCGGTGTCGTCGGCTTCTATGCACAGCATGAACGCATCGACGCTCATGCCGGACAACAGCGCCAGCGCCAGCTTCGGACCGACGTTCGATACCTTGAGCAGTTCGCGAAACAACCGCCGTTCGCGCTCGGTGTCGAACGCGAACAGGATGTGTGCGTCCTCGCGCACGACGAGATGCGTGAACAGGCTGACTTCCGCACCCAGCGCAGGCAGATCGTAGAACGTCGACATCGGTGCTTCGACTTCGTAACCCACGCCGCCCACATCGATGAGCAGTTGCGGCGGCTGTTTCACAGCGAGGCGTCCGCGCAGGAAGCCGATCATCGGTCGCGTCCCGTCATCGAGGACCGCCGACCACCGCCGGCATACCGTACATGCGGCGCGAATGTGCGTGGCACAGCGCAATCGCGATCGCATCGGCCGCATCGGCGCCGATGGGCCCGGCGATGTTCAGCAGACGTTTGACCATCATTTGCACCTGTTCCTTCTGGGCCGCACCGCTGCCAACCACTGCCAGTTTCACTTCACGCGCCGCGTACTCGTACACGCGAGGCCGGACCTGGAACGTGGCGCTCAAAGCGGCTCCGCGGGCCTGTCCGAGTTTGAGTGCGCTGTCGGCATTGCGATGCATGAACACGCGCTCGATGGCGACTTCGTCGGGACGGAATTCCTCGGTCACTTCGGCGACCGCGGCGAAAATATCCCGCAATCGATCCGGAAATGTCGCGCCCTGCGTGCGGATCGAACCGCTGACCACGTACGTCACCTGCACGCCCATGGTCTCGACGACTGCATAGCCGGTGCACAGCGAGCCGGGATCCAGGCCCAGGATCCGTGCTTGCGCCGGAACGCCTACTTCGCGACGGGCTGGTGTCAGCTCGGCGAGGCTTTGCGGGCGCCGGGATCTGCGCAAGTTTCTCTCCGCTCAAAGTCATGGGTGGATGGCGGGCGGTATGATACGGCAAAGCCCGCTGTCATGACGAACACGATGCCCGCGACCGAGCCCTCCGCAATCGATTCCGCCGCCGCTGCGCTGACGCCGGAAGCGCACGAATTCGTCGCTGCCCTGACGGCACGCGACGATGCGGCAGCGGCTGTCGTTCGCAGGGCCCGGGCCATCACCGATATCGTCGGCGGGCTGACCGACAACGAAGACATCCTGCGCGGCGCATTCCTGTTTCCGTTGCTCGAAGCCCAGAGCATCGACGATGCCTGTGCGCTCGCCCTGTTCGGCGCCTCCGCACACCAAGTCGCAACCGAACTGCTCCGACTGGGTGCACTAGGCATGGCAGGTCGCGGGCCCGGCGGTGGACTGTCTTCGCAACAGGCGGAAGCCCTGCGCAAGATGCTGCTCGCCATCATCACCGATCCCCGGCTGGTGCTGATCAAGCTGGCGATCCAGCTCCATCAACTGCGCGACAGCAGGGATGCGCCGGAGGAAGAGCGCAAGCGTATCGCTATCGAGACGCGCGACATCTATGCGCCGCTCGCCAACCGTCTCGGCGTATGGCAACTGAAATGGGAACTGGAGGACTGGAGTTTTCGCTATCTCGACCCGGAGAACTACAAGCGGATCGCGGGCCTGCTGGCGAGCAAACGCGTCGACCGCGAGAAGTATATCGAGGACACCATCCAGGCCATCCGCACCGAACTCGGCGCGGCGGGAATCAATTGCGACGTTGCGGGCCGGCCCAAACACATCTTCAGCATCTGGCGGAAAATGCAGCGCAAGGGGCTGTCGTTCGAGCAGCTCTACGACATCCGCGCGGTGCGGGTACTGGTCGATTCCATCGCCGATTGTTATGCGGCGCTCGGCATCGTGCACAGCCTGTGGCCTTACATTCCCGGCGAGTTCGACGACTACATCGCCACGCCCAAGGACAACCTGTATCGCTCGCTGCACACCGCCGTGATCGGCCCCGGCAAGCTGCCGGTGGAGATCCAGATTCGCACGCGCGAGATGCACGAGCATGCCGAACTCGGCGTTGCCGCTCACTGGCGCTACAAGGAAGGCGGCAAGGCCAATCCCGCCTACGAACAGAAAATCCTTCTGCTGCGCCAGGTCCTCGAACCCACCGACCGCGAAGGCAACGAATGGGGCGACGATTTTCTCGAACGCGTGCGCTCGGAAATCTTCGAAGACCGCGTGTATGCGTTGTCACCGCGAGGTGAAGTCATCGAGCTGCCGCGTGGGGCCACCGCACTCGACTTCGCTTATCACGTGCACACCGACCTCGGTCATCGCTGCCGTGGCGCGAAGGTCAACGGCCGCATGGTGCCGCTGAACCAGGTACTCAGCAACGGCGACCAAGTCGAGATCATCACCGGCAAACAATTGAATCCCAGCCGCGATTGGTTGGTGCCATCGCTCGGATATCTCGCCTCTCAACGCAACCGGAGCAAGGTGCGAGCCTGGTTTCGCAAGCAGGACGAGGATCAGAATCGCCAGCAGGGAAAGCAGTTGCTGGAGCGCGAACTGCAACGTCTCGCCATCCACAGCGTGACGCTCGCGGAGCTGGTGACAGAATTCAAGTTCGAACAACCCGAGCAGTTGTACCTCGCGGTGGGCGAAGGCGAAATCACCATCGCCCAGATCACCGGTGCGATTCAACGTCGCGCGCAGCCGCAGGAGTTGCCTTCGATCGTGCCTCGCCGAGTGGCTACTGCTACGCGGCAGTCTTCGGGAATTACTGTCGATGGCGTTGACGATCTGCTATCGAATCTCGCTCGCTGCTGTGCGCCGGTGCCACCGGAAAGCATTTCCGGCTACATCACGCTGGGTCGCGGCGTGAGTATTCATCGCCAGGAATGCGCGAACCTGAAACGGCTTGCGATCGAACATCCGGAGCGCGTGATTCCGGTGGAATGGGGATCAGGCGAGGATCGCGCGTTCCCGGTCGAGGTCAACGTGCGCGCCTTCGATCGCCGAGGGTTGGTGCGTGACATCAGCTCGGTGCTGGCGGATTCGAAGATCAACATCCAGGCGATGAACACGGTGACCGACGCGAGCGAGGGTGTCGCGGACATGAATCTGCAGATGACGGTGCACGATCTGCAGGAGCTGTCGCGGGTGTTGACGCGGATTCAGGGATTGCCGAATGTGTTGAGTGCGAGGAGGAGAAGCTGAGGCTTCGCGTTGCCCGGCTTCGCCGGGAGACCCTCACCCCCGCTAACTACGTTAGCGCGACCTCTCCCGAAACCGGGAGAGGTTGGAGAGGTTCGGGAGAGCGCACGTAAGAGCGGGAGCGCGGATGAGGGTCCCAGGCGGCGAAGCCGCTAGCGCGAAGCTAAAAAAACCATCACCGATTCGGAAAGTCGATCGCAATCTTATCCGCCGCCAGCGCCGCTTCATGCAACGCTTCCGACAGCGTCGGATGGGCGTGAATGGTCCGCTGCAGATCTTCGGTGCTGGCCGAATATTCCATTGCCAGCACGCCTTCGGCGATGAGTTCACCCGCCATCGGTCCGATGATATGGATGCCGAGGATTTCATCGTCGTCCACGGCAGCGACGATCTTGCAGAATCCTGCGGGAGCTTCCATGGCGCGCGCTCGACCGCTTGCCGCGAATGGGAACGAGCCGACCTTGTAGGCACGACCGCTCTTCTTCACTTCTTCCTCGGTCTGCCCCACCCATGCGATTTCCGGCGCGGTGTAGATGACGGAAGGAATCACCTTGTAATTCACTTCAGCGACTTTGCCGGCGATGAGGTCGGCAACCATCACGCCCTCCTCCTTGCCCTTGTGCGCGAGCATCGGCCCGCGAACCAGGTCGCCGATGGCCCAGACGTTGGCGGCATCGGTACGGCAATCATGATCGACTTTGACGAAGCCGCGTTCGTCGATCTGCACGCCGGTGTTGTCGGCGAGCAGGTTCTTGCTGAACGGACGGCGACCGATCGCGACGACGACCTTGTCGACCTCGACGGTCTTTTCGCCCGACGCATCGTTGTACTTGAGCGTGACGCCGGACTTGCCCTTATCCGCGCCACTGACTTTGGCGCCCAGGCGGATGTCCATCCCCAGCTTCTTGAAGTGCTTCAATGCTTCTTTGCTTACGGCGCCGTCGGCCATGGGCAGGAATGTATCGAGCGCTTCGAGCACCACCACTTCCGATCCCAGGCGACGCCACACGCTGCCCAGTTCCAGGCCGATGACGCCCGCGCCGATCACGCCAAGGCGCTTCGGCACAGCGTCGAATTCCAGTGCGCCCCACGAGTCGACCACGTCCTTGCCATCGAATGGCAGGCTCTTCAGTTCGGTGGGGGTGGAGCCTGCGGCGAGCACGATGTGCTTCGCGGTGAGTTCTTCCTTCTTGCCATCCTTGCCGGTGAACTCGACCTTGTTGTTGCCCAGCAGTTTGCCGTGGCCCTGCAGGCCGACGACACCCGCTGCCTTGAACAGGCTGTTGATACCGCCGGTCGAGTTCTTGACGATGGTGGCGCGACGCTTCTGCATCGCCGTGACGTCGAAATCGAGGCTGCCGACCTTGATGCCATGCACGGCAAACTCGTGCTGCGCGCGATGGAACAGTTCGGACGATTCGAGCAGCGCCTTGGAAGGAATGCAGCCCGCGTTCAGGCAGGTGCCGCCGAAGGCATACGAGCCATCGCGGTTCTGCCATTCGTCGATGCAGGCGACCTTGAGCTTGTTCTGTCCAGCACGGATCGCACAGGGATAGCCGGCCGGTCCGCCGCCGATGACGATGACGTCGTAGTCAGACATGGAAACTCCAACGAAGACCCGGCGTGGAGCGCCGGGTTGCTATAGCTATTTTGGGGACGAGTGTGCCGCTTACAACTGCAGCAGCAGGCGCGCAGGATCTTCCAGCAGGTCTTTGACCGCAACCAGGAACTGCACGGACTCGCGGCCATCGACGATGCGGTGATCGTAGGTGAGCGCCAGGTACATCATCGGACGGATCTTGATCTCGCCGTCGACCACCATCGGACGCTCCTGGATCTTGTGCATGCCCAGGATGGCGACCTGCGGTGGATTCAGGATCGGCGTGGACATCAGCGAACCGAACACGCCGCCGTTGGTGATGGTGAACGTGCCGCCGGTGAGTTCGTCCAGCGTGATCGAGCCATCGCGGGCTTTCTTGGCGTATGCGCCGACAGCGTTTTCGATCTCGGCGAAGCCGAGGTTCTCGGCATTGCGCAGCACTGGCACCATCAGGCCGCGATCGGTCGAGACCGCCACGCCGATGTCGTAGTACTCGTGATAAACGACGTCGCCGCCGTCGATGGATGCATTGACCGCTGGGAATTTACGCAGCGCTTCGATCACAGCCTTGATGAAGAACGAACTGAAGCCGAGCTTCACGCCGTTCGCCTTCTCGAACTTGTCCTTGTAACGCGCGCGGATCTCGCTGACGGCTGTCAGGTCGACCTCGTTGA
>JBEVKB010000026.1:0-15457 GCA_040509875.1 Steroidobacteraceae bacterium
ATGCCCCTACGGGCCCGGGTCATACACGGTTAAATCGATGCGACAAAGCCGATGGGGCTTGAGAGTGCGTAAGGGGCTATGAGGCATTCCCGTAAGCAACGGACATGTCGTTGCGGGAGAAGCCGCGAACGGACTGGCGCGGCAAAGCTCTTCGCGAATAAAGCGGTGATGTGGCGCGATTCCACGAATCGCGCCATTCAATCAGATGCCGGGTAAGAAACGTCGAATGACCTTCGTCGTCTTCGAATCGCTCAGCGCGCTTCGAGAAACTTCGCCAGCTCTTCCGAGCCGCCGATGAGTTTGCCGTCGATGAATACCTGGGGAACCTTGGCGACGCCGGCTGCTGCCTTCACGCCCATCATGGTGAGCTCGTCGCCCAGGTGCACGGCTTCGTAGGAAATGTTGTGCTCCTTCAGCATGGCCTTGGCTCGTGCGCAGAAGGGGCAGCCGTGGCGGGCCAGCATGAAGACAGGGCCGAGTGACTGCTGCTCCGGGCGCAGGTACTTGAACATGGTGTCGGCATCGGAGACCTCGAAGGGATCGCCGTCAACGTCCGGCTCGATGAACATTTTCTCGATCTTGCCGTCGTCCACCAGCATCGAATAGCGCCAGGAGCGAGTGCCGAGGAATGCATCGCGGTTATCGACCGACATGCCCATCTCGCGAGTGAATTCCGCAAAGGCGTCCGCAACGAAGTGCACGCCCTCGGCTTTCTCGGAGCGCTGCCAGGCTTCCATGACATAGGGATCGTTCACCGACAGGCAGACCACGTCGTCGATGCCTGCTTCCTGAAAATCTTGCATGCGTGCGACATAGCCCGGCACGTGCGCGGTGCTGCACGTCGGCGTGAACGCTCCGGGCAAAGCAAACAAGATGACACGACGGCCACCGAACAGTTCGGCGGTAGCGATGCGTTGAACCTTGCCATCCACCAGCTGCGACAGCTCGACTGCGGGGATTCGGGCGCCTTCACGCGATGTTCGGTTTGTCATGGGACCTTGGTTCTTCCTACGTGGTTCAGGCGGACGCGCGAATTGCCACCATCGGAAACGATACACGAATTCGGCTGCCGATAGGCGATGGCGGCCATGCGGACGCGCTCGCATATCTAAACTCAAGTGAGTGAAAAATCCCATTACAGGATATTTGCCGTGTAGTATTATTTAGATACACGGACATCGCCTTGCGTCTTCGGTGTGGCGGGCGAGGCGCAGCAGCAACGACGGGCAGCCTCATGATTTCTCCGGTCGATAACAAAGACACCTCCTGATCGCCGGCGCCGGCAGTTCTCCCTTGGGTTTCCGCGATGAGCGCGGTGTTTCGGCAAGTCACGCTTGTCGATTTTCGGAGAGGTTTTTCCCATGCGCAGACGATTTCTCATGTCGACAGTTCTGTTGGCTGCGGCGATCTACATCCGTGTCCTACACGCAGACGGCGCGGGTGACGACGCACGGAATGACCATGTTCGCTATCGAGGCCCCGCCGGCTTTCAGGGCAACCTGTGGGGCAAGCCGCTGAGTGCGTTCGCGCACTTCGAGCGCGATCCCCTGTACGTGCAGACCGCGTCATCGCGAGGCAAGACGACGTTCGTCGATATGAAATGCGTCGCGCGTGCGATGACGGGTTGCGACCTCGAAGCCAGTCTGCAGACGCTGCAACAGAAAGTCGAAGGCGAAGGGTTTCATGCTCTGGCCGAATACTATGTCGACGCACAAGGTCTGCAGTTCGGCGAGCCCGAAGCAGTGCTGTTCCCGCTGTTCTATCAATTCTGCGCCCGCTGGGGCGGCGTGAGTCCGCGAGTGCCGCAGGATGTCCAGGAGAAGATGAAATTCTGCGGCATGCGGATGTTGTTTCGCAGTGACACGCTCAAGGAGCTTCGCGCACACGACGACGGGCATGTGACCAACTACGATCGTATCCTGCGGCAATTGATCGGCACGCATGGCGAGCCTGAGGGTTATGTGAAGCATGGACGCGTCATCATCCATGCGCCCGGTGAGAAGATCGAGCAGGCCCGCGAGCGACGCTTCGATGAATGGCGTTGGTGTTCGCTGCGCACCGATCGGGACATTGCGCCTGGTTGCCAATCGAGCATCGTGTTCGCATTCGATGCGACGACGGGCTGGGGTGTCGTGCTCTACGCTACGAGGCCCATATGGGAGTTCGCTTATGCCCGGCATCAAGGCGGCGCCGAGGATGATGCGCTCTATAAACTTCTGCACGGCTTGGGTGAATCTCATCCGGTGGATGAGTCATGCACCGGCTCGAATCTATGTCGCCCCGGTGCGCCGCGTGCCATGCGTCATGACGTCCGCACGCTGTTTCGATTACCTCAGTAGTGATGCCGTGGCGTCGACTGGTATTGCGTCTAGCGACTCGCTGGCCGATACCTCGCGTCATGTTCCGGATAGTCCGTTTCTTCACGCGTCGTTCGTGCGACTTTTCTCCTGCCGACCGCGATCAGCAGTCGCTCGAGCCGGCTTGCGCTCAACCCGAATTCATCGGCTGCTTCTGCCACGGAAACGCCTTCGCGCATGACCCGGGTCCAGATACGCTCCGAAGCCCGCGGCTGCGAAGCCCAAGCCTGTGTGCATCGATTGTTCATTCCATTCCCCCCGAAACGACACGCCTGGAGAATCTCTCTGCGGCAGGTGCGATTTCCGGGAACTGCTCGACACTTTGTCCGGCGCCTGCGTTGGTATACCCGAAATGTGAACGGCGCTTCATAAATGCCTAAGAAATAGCTGCAGATTTTAGGGCAGGTTGATTGGGCAACCGTTGATACGTTCGTTTATGTCCGGATGAAGGCCACGCAAAACGCATTCTGCGCTGGAATCGTTGACATAATTGTTGCTGGATTCCCTGATTCTGGACGGAGGCGCTACAGAAGTTAGTGGGCCGGTCGCTCCATGAACGTATACAACGCAGGAGTGGATCATGACGTCAGGAAGCAGCGGGGCATTCGCCATGGACGACGTGGTGGAGTTCGACTGGGACGAGCGCCGGATCGGCAATCGGCAGGTCGTGAGCCTGAAGGCGCGGCTCAGGTTGCAGGGTGGCGCGCTCATGGACAGCATCACCGTGGACATTTCCGAAACCGGCGTCGGCTTCTTTGCGCCCCGCATGCTGGCCCCCGACCAGGAGTGCAAACTGTTCGTCGACCTGTCGGCGTGCGGCACCGAGATGGAATTGAAGCTGGTCGGAAAGATCTGCTATTGCCGCGAACAGTCGGTGGGTAAATTCCGGGTCGGGATGCGGTTCGTGGGGCTGGAGAGCGACGCGGCTGAGATGCTCGCAGCCATGCTTCGATAGCGTCGCCTGGCCGATTGCGGAATCGCTACCTCTCGCCAGGGAAGAGATAGTACAAACATAGAAGCGTGGCGCTTTGTCCACTGCTTGCGTAAGTCATACACGAGGCAAGTGCCGCTTGCACTTCCCCAGGACCTGCGGACAATGGCGCTCCCATCGATGCAGCAGGGTCGCCAGGACGCATGAATTCCGTAAGACGAGCGTTTACGTTGTTGGTATTGACTTGCTCGGCAGCCACGACGCAAGCCGCAACCCCGCCCTCGATCGAACCGCAGCGCCTCTCCGACATCGTGCGCACCCTGGCTTCCGACGAATTCGAAGGCCGCGCTCCAGGCACTCCCGGTGAAACGAAGACCGTGGCGTGGCTGACCGATGCATTCCAGAAACTTGGCCTCGAACCTGGCGGCGAGAAGGGCTCCTGGACGCAGATCGTTCCGATCGTGCGTACCCAGATCGGAGCAGGTGGAACCATCGGCATCGATATCGCCGGCAAATCTCGTGTGCTACAGCGTGTTCGCGATGTCTATGTGAGCACTCTCAGGAATCTGGGTCGCATTGCCATCGACAAGGCGCCGCTGGTTTTCGTGGGCTACGGCGTCACGGCGCCGGAGCGGCAGTGGGATGACTTCAAGGACGTGGACCTGCGCGGCAAAGTCGCCGTCATATTGGTGAACGATCCTGACTTCGCGGCTGCGTCTGCGGAGCCCGTGGCAGGTCGGTTCGGCGGACGGCGCATGACCTACTACGGACGTTGGACTTACAAGTACGAAGAAGCGGCGCGACGCGGCGCCATCGCAGCGCTGATCGTGCATGACACTGAGGGTGCGGGATATGGATGGTCCACGGTCATGGCGCCGGGTGGCGAGAACTACGACCTCGTGCTCGAACATCCCGTCGGGCGCCTGGCGTTGCAGGGCTGGCTGGAAGGCGCAGCCGCATCCGAGTTGTTTCGCAGTGCCGGGCTGGATCTCGCTTCGTTGCGCGTCCAGGCAAGGCGCTCCGACTTCCGTCCGGTCGAAATCAAGAATGCGCATTTCAGCGCGGACCTGCCGGTCACTGCGACGCAGGCGGAAAGTCGCAATGTGATTGCAAAGCTGACGGGCAGCAAGCGACCGGACGAGACGCTGATGTTCGCGGCTCACTGGGATGCGTACGGATTGGGTGCGCCCGATGCGCAGGGTCGAAAAGCGCGATCGGGCGCGAACGACGATGCACTTGGCGTTGCTGGCGTGCTGGAACTCGCCCGCGTCTTTGCCGCCGGCCCGAAGCCGGAGCGGACTTTGGTCTTTGCCGCGTGGACCGCGGAAGAGCGTGGCTTGCTCGGATCGCAGGCGTACGCGGCGAAGCCGTTGTATCCGGTCGCCACCACGGTGGCGAACTTCACTCTCGATATCCTGCAGACCGCGGGACTGTCACGCGACGTATTGCTGGTAGGTGACGGCCAGAGCACGCTCGAGGACGATCTGACGAAAGCGGCAGCCGCGCAAGGACGAACGATTACCCCGGAGTCGTTGCCGGAGCGCGGGTTGTTCTATCGCGCCGATCACTTTCCGATGGCGCGACGGGGCGTACCCGTATTGTTGCTGATGGCGATCAGCGGCGAGACCGACCTCATCGACGGCGGTACGCAAGCGGGTGCGAAGTGGCTGGCCGACTATATGCGCTGCTATCACCAGACCTGCGATCGCTGGGATGCGGGTTGGGACTTACGCGGTGCAGCCCAGGACGTCGAACTGTTTCATACTATCGGCCGCGACCTCGCGAATTCGCGGCGCTGGCCGGAGTGGCGCAGCGCTTCCGAGTTCGCTGCCATACGCGACGAGTCGAAGTCGCGGCGTAAGTAACGAATCCACAGCGAGAACCAGGCATGACGGCTCACGATACCAGGGACGTTCCTCTCACTTTGGCGGAGCAGTCAGCTTTCCGCTCAACGGGCCGCACGGAGGAAGTCGAACGGCTGGCACGCGAATACGCACGACGTTGGCCGGATGCGGTGAGCAGCTTCGAATATGGACGATCCGCCGAAGGCCGGCCGTTGCGGGCGCTGCTGGTCACACGCACGGGTGCGTTGACGGCGGCCGAACTCAAACAACGTAGCATTCCGCTGCTGATGATCCAGGCGGGCATTCATCCCGGCGAGAGCGACGGCAAGGACGCGGGATTCATGGTGCTGCGGGACATGTTGAGCGGGCAGTGCCTGCCGGGCGCGCTCGATGAGATCGCCATCCTGTTCGTCCCCGCGTTCAACACCGACGGTCACGAACGTGTCGGGCGCTGGAATCGTCCCAACCAGGTCGGACCCGAAGAGACCGGATGGCGCACGACGGCGCAGAACCTGAATCTCAATCGCGATTACATGAAGGCCGACGCGCCGGAAATGCAGTCGATGCTCGCCCTGCTCAACGAATGGGATCCGCTGGTCAGCGCTGACATGCACGTCACGGACGGCGCGGACTTCGAACCGGATATTTCCATCCAGGTCGAGCCGATCAACCAGGGCAACCCCGATCTCTACGCCAGCGGCACGCGACTGCGCGACGAACTGATGGAAAAACTCGAGCGGACCGGATCGGTGCCGCTGCCGTTCTATCCGGACCTGTATCGCACCGACGATCCCGAGTCGGGATTCCTGCTCACAGTGTATTCGCCGCGGTTCTCGACCGGGTATTTTCCAGCGCGCAATCGCTTCACCGTGCTGGTCGAAACGCATTCGTGGAAAGACTATGCACATCGCGTGCGCACGACGTGCAACACCATCATCGGCCTGGTCGAGCTCATGAGGCAGTATGGCGCGGGCTGGCTCGAAGAAGTGCGACGTGCTGATGTGGCCGACGCAGGACTTGCCGGTAAGGACGTAGCGCTCGGCTACGGTGCCGGATGGCGCGAACCGACATCGACGGATAAGTCGCAGAGTGCGGACTTCGGCGAGCCGCATGTCACCATGATCGACTTTCGCGGTTACGCGTACACGCGCATCCTCTCGTCCATCACGGGCGATCTGGTCACCGTCTACGATCCGAGGACGCCGGAGAACTGGTACGTGCCATTTCGCAAGAACACGGCGCCGTCGCTGGTCGCAAAGGCGCCGGGCGCAGGCTATGTCGTGCCGGCTGGGTTTGCGGAAGAGCTGAGCCGGAAATTCCTGTTACACGGCATCGATTTCGAAGTGCTCACCGCACCGTTGCAGCAGGCGCAGGTCGCGGTGTTTCGCGCCACGCGCGCCGAATTTTCGTCGGCGCCATTCGAAGGGCGCATGCTGCTCACTGTAGACGGCTCGTGGTTGATCGAGAATCGCGGCATCCCGGCTGGCTCGTTGTTCGTTCCGATTGCGCAGCCACGCGCGCGGTTGTTGATGGCGTTGCTGGAGCCGCAAGCACCGGACTCGCTCGCGGCCTGGGGTTTCTTCAACGGCTGCTTCGAGGTCAAGGAGCACATGGAGCCATACGTGGGCGAGATGATCGCCAAGCAGATGCTGGAAGACGACCAGGCATTGGCTGAGCAGTTCGCGCTCAAGCTGCGGGACGACCTTGAATTTGCATCCAGCCCCGCGGCGCGACTGGAGTTCTTCCATCGCCGGCATGCGTCATGGGACGAGCGTTTGAATCTCTACCCGGTGTACCGGATGGAAAGGTCGCTGCGCTGAAGAGCGCAGCTCAAACCTTGAATTGCGGATGGCTTGCGATGGCTTCGCGCCACGACTCATCGCCGGCCTCCGCACCCAGCGGCGCCTTGGCATCGCTGCGATGCCAGCGTCCCAGCCACTCGTGATCCAGCAGTTCGCAGTCTAGATTGCGAGCGACCGCAGTCGCGGATAGCGCGACCGTGGTTTCGTTTTTCGGCCCGGTGGCTCGTCCTTTCGCAACGTAGAATCCCGCTGCGAGCATTCCCGCACGCACCGCCGTCGAGCAGGTGTAAGTAAACATTTCGGTGGGGCGGTTGTCGCAGATCGTCGCCAGCTCGCGAAACGAATTCAATGTCCACAGCGCGCCATCGGTCTTGAACGAGAACGGATCGAAGAACACGATGTCGGGCGCCGGCGCGTCGAACTTGCGCTGCGCGAAGTCGCCACTCAGCAGGAGCCATTCGATCGAGCCGCTGGCGTTGATCCAGCGGTTCTCGCTGAGCAGTTGCGGAGGCGCGGCGTGGCGCAGGTGTTTGAACCAGCGGTTGTAGCGCATCGCGAGCTTCAACGAATCCAGGTCGTTCTCGAAGCTCACCAGCAACAGCTTGCGCTGCTGAGTCTGCGGCTCCATGGCTTCGACCGCCTGGATGGTGGCCATCGCATTGGCGGCGGCGCCTAAGCCGACGTCCCACACCACCAGCGGTTCACCACCGAGTTGCAGCTGTTCGACGAGTCGTGACTGCTCGACGTACAGCGAGCGCGCTTCCACGGCTGGCTCGTTGACGGAGTGCATGACTTCACCCGAGTCGACGTGCCGAATGCGCCCGATGTCATCGCGCACCACGACTTCGTAGCGGCCCATGCGTCGCCGGCGTTCCTGCTGCAGGGCCCTGTTGTTGATGATGGATCGTTCGCCGTAGCTATCGCGGGCATCCAGGACGCCGCGCTGCGAGTTATAGAAATCCAGCCACGTGCCCGCGAGGATGTGCTCACGCATGGTCCGCATGAGGCGCATGTAGAAATGAATATTGTGCTGACCGAGCAGTTGCCAGCTGTTGCTCTCGTGCACACGGTTGATGTGGAACAGGTAAGCGAGCGAGTAAGTCTTGCAGGTGTAGCAGTCGCATTCGGGATCCAGCGGTCCGTCCATGTCTTTGTACTGCGCGCGACGCAGATCCCTTCGGCCCCTGCTGGTGAACGCCACGCCTTGGCGCGACAGCGCCGTGGGCAAAATGCAATCGAACATGTCGACGCCCCGATGCACGGCTTCGAGCAGATCGAGCGTCGTGCCCACACCCATGAGATAGCGTGGTTTATCCTCGGGAAGGTATTCGGTGACTGTGGCCGTGCATTCTTCGCGCTGTCCCATGCTCTCCCCGACCGCGAGTCCGCCGATGGCGAATCCATCGAACGGCATCTGCGTGATGGTGCGGGCACTTTCGATGCGCAGGTCGGTGTAGCAAGCGCCTTGCACGATGCCGAACAATGCCTGCGTCGAATCGCCTCGCGCCATCAGGCTGCGCGTGGCCCATCGATGTGTTAGTTCCATCGCCTTCCGGGCAATGTCATGGTCGACCGTGGATGGCACGCACTGGTCGAGCACCATCATGATGTCGGCGCCGATGGACTTCTGCGTGGCGATGCTTTTCTCGGGACTGAGGCAGATGGTCGTCTTGTCGACGTAGCTGCGGAACTCAGCGCCTTCCTCCCGCATGTTGCGGCTTTCGGGCAGCGAGAAAATCTGGAAGCCGCCGGAGTCGGTCAGCACCGAGCGCGGCCAGTTCATGAACCGGTGGATGCCGCCGAATTTCTCGAATATTTCCACGCCCGGCCGCAGCAGCAGGTGATAGGTGTTGGCGAGCAGCACTTGTACGCCGCTGTCGAGCAGATCCTCGCGTCGCTGGGTGCGTACCGACGCATGCGTGCCCACAGGCATGAACGTCGGCGTCAACACCTCGTTGTGCTGGGTGCGGAAACGTGCGGCCCGGGCCCGGGATCCCGCGGCGGTGGCTTCGAGTTGAAAGTTCAGTCTGGTCATGGTGGGAGTAGCGATCGAATCCGCGCAGTATCCCACGTCGGGCGCCGGTCGCGGTCGCGATGAGGATCATTCGCCATCCGCCGCACGTTGATAGCCGGGCAGGGGTGGAGCAACCGGGCATGGCGACGATCAGGGTGGGCATTTCGGGATGGCGATACACGCCGTGGCGTGGCGTCTTCTATCCCGTGGACCTGCCGCAGCGGTTGGAGCTGTGGTATGCGTCTCGGGTACTGCCCTCGATCGAGATCAACGGGTCTTTCTATTCGCTGCAACGGCCCGAGTACTTCGCGCAGTGGTACGACGCCACGCCGGTGGGCTTCGTCTTTGCGGTCAAGGGCCCGCGCTTCATCACGCACATGAAGCGACTGCGAGACGTCGAGACGCCGCTCGCCAATTTTCTCGCCTCGGGCGTCTTCAATCTCAAGGAGAAGCTCGGTCCCATCCTGTGGCAATTTCCGCCCAATTTCCGTTACGACCGCGACAAGTTCGCGCGCTTCCTGGACCTGCTGCCGCACGATACGCAGTCCGCATTGAAGATTGCACGGCGTCGCGACTTCCGTCTGAAAGGCCGCGCGCGGCTCGCGATCGACAGCAACAGGCCATTGCGTCATGCCATGGAAATACGCCACGAGAGTTTTCTCGACGCGGATTTCGTTTCACTCATGCGGGCGCATGGCGTCGCGTTGGTGGTGGCCGAAACCGCGAGAAAATGGCCGCTGACGTTCGACGTCACCGCAGACTTTGTCTACATGCGTTTGCATGGGGATACCGAGCTTTACAAGAGCGGTTACAGCAATCGTGCACTGGCGAAGTGGGCGCGTCGTGTCGATGCGTGGCATCGCGGTGCCGAGCCTGCGGGCGTCCTTAGGATTTCCAAGCAGAAACCAGTCGCTGCGAAGGCTCGCGACGTGTTCTGTTTCTTCGATAACACGGACGTGAAATTGCGGGCGCCGGTTGATGCGCAGACGCTGATGCGAAACCTGAAAATGAAGAGTGCGACGCCGCCGGACTGGCGATCACAGTGATGGATGTCGCTTCCGCTTCGAAGGCGCGCCGTTCAGTATTTCTGAGTTATCAATCGGAAGGAAATATTGGCGCGACCGGGCGCGTAGTGCGACGAGGTGCGGGCTTTTCGTTCGGGTAATACAGCGAGACCGGCCGCACTTCCAGCGTGTGCGCATCGCAGGCGCTGCCGATGAGTCGGGCTGCGTCCTGCGCATCCTCCATGCTGTCGCAATCGACGATGTAGAACCCCAGCAGCTGTTCCTTGGTTTCGGCGAACGGTCCGTCGGTGATCGTATGTTCGGCCTGCCGGTGCAGCGTCGTTGCAGTCATGGTCGGCATGAGGCGGACCACCGGGCCGAGTTTACCTTCGGCCGCCAGTTGTTCCTGGACCCGTTCGTGCCGGGCGATCAGCGTGTCGAGCTTTTCCTTGGGCAATGCGCCGACGACCGCTTCGGAATCGTAGATGAGTACGGAATACAGCATGCTCAGCCCTCCGTTGGTGCTGAAGCGTAGCAGGTGATGCGGGTGGGAGCGAAGCGGGTGCTGCTTCGCCCACGCGAAGCAAAAGAATGCTCAAGGCGCCGAAGGCGCCCGCTTCTTTGCCGCCCAGGCCATCTTCTCGATATTCCGATTGAACGAATCGTCCTGCGCGCGGCTGACCGACGCGATGTCGCCTTTGTAGCCGTTATCGGACGAAGATGTCTCGGCGCCGGTGCGGCCGAAGAGCTTCCGGAACGGACCGCTCGAATCCTCTGCTGCTTTCGTACTCATCTGCTGCCCAATGGCGTCTATGGCCCGTTGGCGTGCTTGGTAAAATCGGGACACCTCTGCGGTGCCGCTGCCGCGGCGCTGCATCTCCCGCCAGGCAATATTTACCTTGTCGAGTTCTTCCGCGGGAATCAGGGCCGAGTGGCGCCGACAGAAAGCATCCAGCGCGTCGGTGGGTTCCTCGCAAAAGGGCGACGAGCAGCGATGTGAGGGCATGCGGGTTGGAGATGAGGGCCACCGGATAGTTGCATGTGTGCCATCCCGGCAGCGCGGAGTCGCGTCTGTTTCGGCGAATTGTGATGCAATTCACGCAAGGCGCGGGTTACGTCCCGTTCATATCCACCGCGCCCTGCGCAGCCGGATGAATACGATGACATCGACCACCACCATCACGCCCATGACCAGTGCGTAACCGTACCGCCAGTGCAGTTCCGGCATGTGTTCGAAGTTCATGCCGTAAATCCCCGCTATCAGAGTCGGCACGGCGATCAGTGCGGCGTACGACGCCAGGCGCTTCGTGGTCTCGCTTTCCTGCAGTGTGATCATCGACAGGTTGACGGAAATCGCCGTCGCCACGGTTTCCCGGTTGGACTCGATGGTCTGGCTGAGTCGCTGCAGGTGATCGGCCACGTCGCGGAAATATTCCTGCATGCCCACGCACACCAGCGGCACCCGCGTTCCCGACAGGTTGTTGAGCCCTTCGAGCAACGGGGCGACCGCGTGGCGGACCGTCATGAGCCGCCGCTTCAAGGCATACAGTGCCTCGATGTTCTCGCGCGTGGTGACTGCCGAAAAAATTCGCTCCTCGACAGCATCGAGGTCGTCTTCGATGGATTGCAGCAAGGGAAAATAGCGATCCACCACCGCGTCGATCAGCGCATAGAGCACGTAGCCCGGCCCCCGCCGCAGCATTTCGGGCTCGCGCTCGCACCGCGCCCGCACTTCCTCGAAACCCTTCTTTGCGCCTTTGCGGACCGAGAGAATGAAGTTGGGGCCGGCGAAGATGGCGACTTCTCCCACCTTCAATTCGTCGTTCTCCGTCTCGATCATGTGGACCACGACGAACACCGAGCCCACGTACTCTTCGATCTTCGGTAACTGGTGGCCGTGCTGCGCATCCTCGATGGCGAGCGGGTGCACGCCGAACTGCTCCTGCATCACCTGCAGTGTTTCCAGGTCGGGCTCGAACAGCGCCACCCACACGAAGCATTCGGGGATGGCGAGATAGGAACTGATGTCGCTGGGCTGTATCTCGGCAAGGATGCGTCCCTGCTGGTAAGCGACACATCGGATCAGCATTCATGACTCCCGGCGCTACGTTGCGTGCGCGATGATAGTACCGCGGGTCCCTGGCCTCTCGTGACCTTTGCGTTAGACTTCGCTCCCCCCGGCAGGCTCGCGCCGCGAACGGTACTGTGCGATCCTGCCGCCCTCATGACTCAAGCGTTTCAAACCCAAGAATGATCCCTGCCCGAGAAGCACTGGCGCGATTGCGCGAAGGTAACATCCGGTTCGCACAGAGTCGCAGCGACTCGGTGACCACCGAAACCCGCCGACGCGAGCTGGCGGCAGCCCAGGAACCGTTCGCCATCATTCTCGGCTGCTCCGATTCGCGGGTGCCGGCGGAGATCGTGTTCGACCAGGGGCTCGGCGACCTGTTCGTGATCCGGGTGGCCGGCAACATCGTGGCGCCTTCTCAGATCGGCAGCGTCGAGTTCGCGGCCGCTCGTTACAGCACGCGGCTGGTCGTGGTGCTGGGTCATTCGAATTGCGGCGCCATCCTGGCCACCATCGAAGAATTGCGCCGTCGTTCCGACGAGCAGTCGCGCAACATCCGAACCATCGTCGACCGGATCCGGCCTTCGGTCGAGGCCCTGCTCGAGACTTCGATCGGGCACGACGAGGATTCGCTGGTACATCACGCGGTTCGCGCCAACATTCGCATGTCGGCGAACCAGCTGCGCCACGGCTCGGAAGTGCTGGAGCAGTTGATCCAGAACGAAGGCCTGCTGATCGTGGGTGCGGAGTATTGCCTGGAAACCGGCGTGGTCGAATTCTTCGACGGCGTGCCACGAGCCGGCTGACTCGCGGCATAAGCAAGGAGCTGGTATTCGGACCGGCGCCGCTGCCGATGACTAGTCAACGCCGCAAGTAGTCATGCGTTCTGCCCAGCATTCGCTTTGCCGCCGGTCGCCTGCAACCACTGCCACATAGATCCTGTTCGATGGCCGGCAAGCTGTAGAAATCTCGCCAGCTAATTGCATACTCGAATGGCGTTTTTTCGTTGCGGACGCGATACAGGCGCGAATCCGATCCTCGCGATCGCTGCCGCGCCGGCGATCGAATCCTTTGCAATACCCGGCCTGTTTACTCCAGTGCGAGTCGCCGCGATTCGTCCCTGGTGCCTCGTTGTATGCATGGTGGTCGCATCGCGCGGCCGTCGTAGTGAGCGATCGGCAAGCGAAATTTGCGTCGCACGAAATATGGGCAAAAAATCTTCGACTCGCCTCACCGTGGAGCAAGTGCGCTTCACCGCATCGTAAGCACCCGTATCAGCGTCTGCGCTTTGACATCGCGCATGGCATCAGTCCAAGATGTTTTGTACTCAACGTATACCGTTCGATGAAGGGAACCATCGAGTGCGAGGCACTGACGGCAGGGACGGTACGTGAGTCGAAACAAAATATTCGGGGAGAATCGAAGTCAATGAACACTGAACGTTCGCTGCGGCGTGCTGTCCGCTTTGCCATCGCAGGAGCAATGACGCTCTCTGCTCCACTGTCCTTGACCGCTGCCGGCGCCGCGGAAACCAAGGAGTCGCCCGAGGTCATCGTCGTCACCGGTTCGCGCATCGCGCGCAGTTCCGATTTCGAGAATCCCTCGCCCGTGCTCACGGTGGATCGCGAAGCCATTGAAAAATCCGGTTACAACAACGTCCAGCAGTTGATGGAGAAATTGCCGGCAAATGGTAACGGCGCCTTCTCGACTCGCGGTAACAACCAGGACAGCACTGCGAACGGCGCTGCATCGATCAGCTTGCGCGGCCTCGGCGCCGACGCGACGCTGGTGCTCGTCAACGGCCGTCGCGTGGCGATCAACTCTTTCGCCGAAGGCATCACCACCAACTTCGTCGACATCAACTCGATTCCCGTCTCGGCCATCGAACGCATCGAAGTGCTCAAGGACGGCTCGTCGGCGGTGTACGGTTCGGATGCCGTCGCGGGTGTGGTCAATATCATCCTGCGCAAGGATTTCGAAGGATTCGAGACGTCGGTGAGTTACGGCGCTCAAGGCAGTGACTACGACGAGAAAACCGTGTCGGCCGTCTGGGGCATGGGCGACGACGATTCCAACGTCACCATGATCCTGGACTACTTCAAGAATTCCACGCTGACGAACGCGGAGCGCGGCGCCAATTTCGCGACGGCCGATCAGAGCGCGCGAGGCGGAATGGATTTTCGTTCGTCGCGCAGTTTCCCGGGACGTTTCGGCATCGTCACGCCGCCGACGGGGACTGCTACCGACCCCAATGTCACCCCTCTGCGGGATCCCGCGTGTCCGCCATCGCGCACGGATGGACAGACCTGCTTTTTCGACTTCGGTCCATTCAATCTGCTGACTCCGGAAGCCGAGCGCACCGGCTTCATGCTGATGGGGCACCAACAGATTGCCGGCATCGGCGAGGTGTTTACGGAACTGGCGTGGCAGCACAACACGTCGATTGCGCAGGGAGCGCCAACGCCCATCGATGAGAGCGCCGGTCTCACCGCGCCGCTCAATCATCCGAACAATCCCTTCACCGCTGCGCAACTGACAAACGCGACGGGGATCCAGATCCAGCGTTATCGAACCGTCGACGCCGGCGCGCGTCAGTGGGATATCGAAAGCGATAACGTACGCGCCGTCCTGGGCCTGCGCGGCTCCGTAGGCGATTGGGATTGGGAAGTCGCCGCACAACGCGCTCGCGGCACTTCCGAGCAGACCGGCGACCGCACACAGGGTTGGGTGCGCACCGATTTCCTGCAGCGTGAAATCGATGCCGGCCGCTACAACCCATTCGGCGCCACGCAGAATCCGCGAGACGTCATCGACTCCATCACCACCAGCCTGGTGCGGCGGGGCAAGAGCCAGCTGACCATGTACGATGCATCGATCACCGGCGAAATCTTCGAGTTGCCGGCCGGCGCCGTGGGCATGGCTGCGGGCAGCGAGTATCGCAAGGAGAGCATCTCCGACGTCCCGGACGACCAGTTCCAGCGCGGTCTGATCTTCGGCACCGAATCCGTTTCAGCCTCCGGTGCGCGCGACATCTTCTCCGCGTACGTCGAAGTCGCCGTGCCGTTGTTCACGGGTCTCGACCTGACTGCGGCACTGCGTTACGACGACTACAGCGACTTCGGCAACACGACGAACCCGAAGCTGTCGTTGCGTTACTCGCCGATCGACTCGCTGGCCTTCCGCGCGTCGTGGGGCACGGGATTCCGTGCGCCGTCGCTCGCGCAGATCGGCCTCGGCCCGTCCCAGGAATCGCGCTTCTTCCGCGACTCGTTCGGTTGCGCGGTCAATCCCGTGTATTGCACGTCGACGGACTTCAACATCGTGTTCACCGGCAACCCGGATCTGGACGCCGAGGAATCCGAATCGTTGAACGTGGGCGTGTCGTGGCAGGCCGCGGGCTTCACGGTCAGCGCCGACTACTGGGACATCACCCAGGA
>JBEVKB010000027.1:0-6685 GCA_040509875.1 Steroidobacteraceae bacterium
GTTCGGCACGGCTCGGCAACTACGTCAGCGTTCGCGAGGCGCAAGCGACGTCCGATCCTGCCGCGAATCAATCGCCCGCTGCAGCGGGCGGACGTCAGGCAACCTGACTACTACCGAGTCGCAGCGGCGGGCCTTTCACCTTGCGAGCACGCGGTTTGAGCTTTCTGTTCCGACATAGACAGCAGCCGCGCCGTGTTGATCAGCGCCATATGCGTCAGTGCCTGCGGAAAGTTACCGAGCATGCGCCGCTCGTGCGGATCGTATTCCTCCGCGAGCAAGCCCAAATCATTGCTCAAGGCAAGCAGTCGTTCGAATAACGCTTGCCCCTCCGCGCGCCGCCCGATCAGCACCAGGCCATCCGCAAGCCAGAATGAGCAAGGCAGGAAAGCACCTTCGCCTGGAGGCAGAGCGTCCACCGCGGTAGAGGTCGAATAGCGCAGCACCAGTCCATCGACCATCAGATGTCGTTCGATCGCCTCCACAGTGCCGCGCACACGCGGATCGTCGGGCGGCAGGAAACCTACCTGCGGAATCAGCAGCAGGCTGGCGTCGAGATGCTCCGAATCGTAGGACTGCACGAAGGTGTTGCGATGTGCGTCGAAGCCCTTCGTGCAGACTTCCGCATGAATCGCATCACGCAACTCGCGCCAGCGAGCCACCGGACCGTCCAGTGCGAATTCTTCCGCATCCTTGATCGCACGATCGAAGGCGACCCAGGCCATCACCTTAGAATGCGTGAAGTGAAGGCGTGGACCTCGCACTTCCCAGATGCCTTCGTCAGGCTGCCGCCAGCCGGAGTCCAGGAACTCGAGTAGTTGGACCTGGATTCTCCACGCCGCGGGTTCCGGCTCAAGGCCCGCGGCGCGCGCAAGGTGCAGCGTGTCCATGATTTCGCCATACACATCCAGCTGGAACTGGGTGGACGCAGCGTTGCCGATGCGAACCGGCGCTGCGCCACCGTAACCAGGCAACCAACTCAGTTCAAACTCGTCCAAGCGGCGCTCGCCCGTCACGCTGTAAAGCGTCTGCAAGTCCTGCGGCCGACCTGCCGCCGCGCGCAACAGCCAATCGGTCCACGCTCCGGCTTCTTCGTGATATCCGGCGAGCAGTAGCGCATTCAACGTGAACGTGGCATCGCGCAGCCAGCAGTAACGGTAGTCCCAGTTGCGCACGCTGCCCAGTTGTTCCGGCAACGACGTCGTCGGCGCGGCGACGATTCCGCCGGTGGGCGCGTAGGTGAGTGCTTTCAAAGTGATCAGCGAACGTACGACGGCGCTGTGCCACTGTCCGTCGTAGCCGCAACGTGCGGACCACTTGCGCCACTGGCGCTCGGTGCTGTCGAGCAACTGCTCCGGATCGATCGGCGGCTGGGATGCTTCGTAGGAAGGTCGATAGTTGAGCGTGAAGGGAATCCGCTCGCCCGCCCGCACATCGAAGCGAGCCACGGTCTTCATGTTCTCGCCCTGCACGGCGACCGGCGTGTGCAGCTCGATTCCGTCTGGTCCCGCGATTGCGAGCAGTGCATCGCCCGAGCGCCGGACCCACGGCACGATGCTGCCATAGTCGAAGCGGATGACGAGTTCCATGCACATCGCCACGCGGCCACGGATGCCTTCCACGATGCGCACGACATCCCAGCGATCATCCGACAGGGGCATGCAATCGATGATCCGCACCGCACCCTCGCTGGTTTCGAACTCGGTCTCCAGGATCAGCGTGTCATCGCGGTAACGACGCCGCGTGCTCACAATGTCCGCGGCCGGTGCAATCAGCCAGCGTCCGTGATCCGGAGTTCCCAGCAGCGCCGCGAAACAGGCGCCCGAATCGAAGCGGGGCAGGCAGAGCCAGTCGATGGAGCCATCGCTGCCGACCAGCGCCGCGGTATGGCAGTCGCCGATCAATGCGTAGTTTTCGATTCGCAGGGGCATCGTCTCATCCAAAGATAGTGCGAGCCGACAGTTTGCCAGCTTTGCCCGCGCTATCGTCATTATTGCTGCCGTGTTGGAAGTCGAACCGCGATGAGTCGTTCTATCCTCACGCTGGGGATTGCAACCTTTTCGCCGATCGCCGCCATCCAACAATTCCGACAGTGCGCTCGAGGCTCGACACAATGCAATTTGGAATGCTGTTCGTACGAGTGGTGACGCTCGGTGTCCTGGCTTTCTCTATCACCGCCGCAGCGCAGACGAGCGCTGGCTCCGCACCGGTGTCGGTTGAGCCCGCGTTGCGAGAGCTGTGGACGCGAGGCTCGGAGCGCTTTCAGCGGCAGTGGCTCGTTACCGCTCCAATCGATGCAGCAACGGCGGCAGCTATCGATCCGGCCGCGCTCAAACCGGCCGCTTCGCAGCCGTTGGCGGCAAAGGCTCCCGACGTTCGATGGGTTGCCAATACATCCTGGTCGGATGTCTCCGATCTCGATAGGACGCCGCCTCGCGTGCCTGAGGTCAGCGACGCGCCGGTCAATCGCTTTGTCTATGCCGCTGCCTCCTTGCCGAGCGCGTTGGGTGGTCCGGCGGAATTGTCGATCGGCAGCGGCCGACCGTATTCGGCTTGGCTCAACGGTCGATTGATTCACACGCGAGATGCGGCTGAAGCGTTCTCACCGGATAAAGATCGTGTCGCCGTCGAAATGCGACCGGGCGACAACCTCGTGCTCCTGCGACTTCACGAGACCAGCGCAGGTCCATCGCAATTCAGCTTGCGCGTAGTGCCGCCCGGCGCCGAGCTGAAAAAGGTGGACGAAATTGCGCCTTCAATCGTTCCCGCCACTGGTGAAAGTCTCGCTGTGCGAACTCACTTCGCAGTTGAAAAGGCTTCGTCACCCGTCGTTCTGGAAGTCATCGCTGCCGGAGGTGAAGTCGTCGCGCGTGAATCAGCCGCGCGAGGCGAGGTGGTCAAGTTCGATTCGTCCGGCTGGCGCGATGGCGCGTATGAAATACGAGTGTCGACGCAGAACGCCTGGAAGCAGCCGCAGGTCCGCTACCTTCCCTGGTACAAGGGAGACTCGATTGCCGCTGTACGACGGTTGATCGCCGTTGCAGATGATGCGAAGGCCGACGTACATGGCGATAACGTTCGCATGCTCGCCGCGCTCGCCAAGGACCGGCTCGGCGGGTTGATCGACAAGGCGTCGCGATCCGCCTGGCGCCTGGTGCACTCGCCGTTGATGGAATTCGAAGAACTGCAGCTCGAAGATCGAGGACGCGCCGCCCGCATCCGGCCCAGTGGTTTCGTTCGCATCGCGTACCGCGACGAAGTGGATGGCTCGACTCAATATTGTCGCGCCTACCTACCCGCCGAATACTCCGCTGCAAAAGCATGGCCGTTGATCGTGTTCTTGCACGGATTCAACCCCGCCAATCCCGAGTACATCGATTGGTGGAGCGTCGAGCAGCGCCATCAGCCGCTCGCGGAAACCAAGGGCACGATCGTGATCGACGCTCACGGACGCGGCAACGCCCAATATCTCGGCATGGGCGACCTCGACGTCATGCGCTGTCTCGATGAGGCAAAGTGGCGGTTCTCCGTCGATGCGGACCGTGTCTATCTCACCGGCGAATCGATGGGGGGCCATGGCACGTGGGCGATTGCCACTCGCCATCCCGATGTGTTTGCCGCCGCCGCGCCCGTCTTCGGCGGATGGGATTTCCGTGTCAGTAACGTAGGCGGTTCGTCGGTCGCAGGGCCGTCGCCGAGCAGGCTCGAAGCATTCGGGCTGGAGCGCGCCAGCTCGTTCGCGAACGCCGAGAACCTGTTGCACGTGCCGTTGCTGATCGTCCACGGAGATGCCGACAGAGCGGTGAATGTCGAGAATTCACGTCACGCCGTGCGCCTGCTGCAGCGCTGGGGCTACGATGTGAGCTATCACGAAATGCCGGGCTGGGATCATGAAGATCTCGGACAGCAGGCGACGATCGCGGATTGGCTGCTGACGCATAAGCGTGTCGTCGCCCCGAGGACAATCCGCCTTCGTGCGACCGACACCATCGGCGCCGCCGCTTACTGGCTCCGTGTGCGCTCATTCGAGCAGCCGGCAGAAGTCATCCGAGTGTCGGCGGAAGTATTGCAGCCTGGATTGGTACGCATCGACTCGACGAATGTCGCTGCGTTCACGCTCGACCTGCCCGCTGAGCTGCGCGGCACGACGGACAAGCTACGAGTCGTATGGAACGGGAAAGCTCAGGAGCTGAGCGCCCCAGCCGGCGGTGTCTTTGAGCTCGGCGCACGCGTCGACACAACTGGGCTACAGAAGCACGCCGGCCTTGCAGGCCCACTGCCCACGGTAATTGCAACGCCTTTCGCCGTCGTCGTCGGCACGACTTCTTCCGACTCCCGCATGCGGGAGTTCATCAAGGCGCGCGCAGACTCACTGGCTCAGCGATGGCTCGATTGGCAGCACCAGCCGCTGCGGATGTTCAAAGATACGGAAATCACCGCGACCCAGGAGAAAGCCTATTCGCTCATCCTTATCGGCGGTGCGGAGGCCAATGCCGTCACCCAGCGGATCGCGAAGAAGCTACCGTTTAATGCCTCCCGCAACGGCATCGTAGTCGATGGACGCGAGTGGCCGGTGAAGGACTCGGTGTTGCAGGCAATCTATCCCAGTCCTCTCAACGCCGACCGGTATATGTATGTAGTCGCAGCTACTTCATCGGAAGGAATGTACTTCTGGAAGCCGCAGCTGGTCCATTTCACGCGCGGCGGCTATCCCTTGTCCATTTTCGACTGGGTCATCCAGGACGGCCGTCGCCCGCCAGCCGGCACGCTGGATCCCGCGAAGGCGTTCGTCGCTGCGGGTGTGTTCGATGCTTCTTGGCGAAGGCAGGATCGTGCGACCCAAGTCCGCGATCAGGCAGCCGCCTCGACTTGGACGCTGCGCCGTGCGCCGATAAAGAACTTCGTCCCATCCGCAACGACACTGCAATCGCTTGCTGGCCGCTACGAGATAGAACCCGGCTTCGAAGTGACATTCAGAGTCGAAGGCGCCGGCCTGATCGCAGACATTCCGTACGTCGGAGCAATGCCGCTTGTCGCTGAGAGTGAATCCGTCTTCGTCGCACCCGCGAACGGCGACGCCATGGAATTCATTCGTGACGCCGCGAACAACGTAACCGGCGCCTCACTCGAGGATTACGGTTCGCTGCTGTGGGCAAAGCGACTGCCGTAGCGAAAGACAAAAGTCGCCGACATCTAATCTTGTCCCCCCCATCGCCGGGGGAGGGAGGGGCGTCCGAATCTTCCCCACCGCCGCGGCATTTCATAGCGCCCCGCCCTTGGGGAGGAAGTCCGCACTTCACGCACGACAACGCTACATAAACCGGCCCAGCCCCATTCTCAAAAAAATTAAATAAGGTCCGCTCCTTCACCAAAAACGGGGACATTGGTGCGACGCAATTAAGTTGGCCATTACTATCTTCTCGCTTGTCTATACAACGTAAGTGTGACCGCAGTGTGAAGAGTCATGGCCGACCAAATGACGGTAGAGGGGCGCGATGGGTGAAGCCGCCAATAAACCAAAGACCCCAGTTCATGGCCGAGGCCTCGCCTTCGTCGCCGCCAATCACTACTCCAGCGATTTACGTGCCTACCTATCACGGCGGCTCGGCAATCCGCACGATGTCGAGGACGTTGCGCAATCCGTCTTCCTGAAGCTCGTTCGCATCAACAACGACAACCTTGTCGTCGAGAAGCCCTTCGGCTTCGTCCGCACCATTGCCAATCGCGCACTCGCCGAGCTCAGCGCGTTGCGTGCCCGCGACCGCGCACACCTCGTGTCGTCCAGTCGAATCGAACATATCGTCGAGAGCGCTGTCGCCACGGACAGCGATGAAGATCCGGGCGAGGACCTGGACGTCCATCAGCAAATCGAGACCGCGATGGCGAAACTTTCGCCGACACTCTCAGCGGCACTCATCCTGGTAGCGCGTGACGGCCTGAGCTATGCTGAAGCAGCACAGCGATTGGACATCAGCGAGCACGCGGTAAAGAAAAACCTGCAGCGCGCTCGCGCTCAACTCAGGCGTCGTCTTTTTCCAGGAAACGGTTGATGACCATGGACGAGTCGCAACTGGTTACGGGCCCTATAGATGAGCAGGCGGCGTGGTGGATTCACGCGCTGGGGGACGACCCCACGCCGGAGCGCCAGGCCGCGTTCCTCAGATGGGCAAATGCCTCACCCCGTCACGTCATGGAATTCGCGCTCGCGCAGGAGGTCGACAACCGACTGCAGCGCTTCAATCGCACTCGCCACCTCGATGTCGATGCGTTGATCGAGCGATCCAAGCAGGAACAGCAATCCAACCGCCGGCGCGAATGGACCGCGCGCATCGCGGCGAGTATTGCGGTCGTGGGTTTGTTGTCCGCCAGTGTGGCCTTTCTCCATCGCGAGCCAACCACCTACGTCACGACGGAGGAGCAGCAACTGATCGATCTCGACGATGGATCGGTGGTCGCACTGAACGGCCAATCCCAGATGCGCGTCGAGTTCTCCGCTGATGCGCGCGATCTCTACCTCGAGAAAGGGCAAGGCATCTTCAGAGTGCGTCACGACAAGAGTCGCCCCTTCCGAGTGCACGCCGGCACTACGGTAGTCGAAGCGGTCGGCACCCAGTTCGATGTGCGTGTGGCCGACGATCAAACCATCGTTGCAGTGGTGGAGGGCATCGTACAGCTCAAGCCCGGCTCA
>JBEVKB010000028.1:0-19329 GCA_040509875.1 Steroidobacteraceae bacterium
CACAGCACCTGCGTGAGTGCCAATCGACAGAGTTGAACCCCAACAACGAAAATCCCCGCGGCACTTGCGTACCGCGGGGTCTTTTATCTGCTGCTGCAGAATCGTTCGCTTACCAGCGACCGCCACCTCCGCCGCCGCCGCCACCACCACCGCCGCCTCCACGAGGACCACGGCCGCCGCCGCCGCCGCCGCCCTGCCTTTCCTGAGCCTCATTGACGCGCAACGGACGCCCGCCCATATCCTTGCCATTCAAGGACTGAATGGCGCGCTGGGCATCGGCCCGCGGCATTTCGACGAAGCCGAAACCGCGTGGACGACCCGTTTCGCGATCATTGATCAGTGCCACTGACTCGACCGTGCCGTGCTGCTCGAACAACGATCGCACCTGAGCGTCGTCCGCCGAGAACGGCAAGTTGCCTACATAGATTTTCGTCATAACGATACAGTCTCTCTCTTTCTGAAAAAGCCTCCAGCATGACGTCACCGACTCGTGACGAATCAACACTGCGAGGCCCGGTTCACAAACGGGCTCCGCCCCCGGTATGCCGCCTTCCCTACGGTCAACATGCCGGTTGAGGTCCCAGGCCTAACGTTCGCTGTCTCGTCGGATTTTTCAGAAGTTGGCCGTTGTTCAAACAAGGGTCATCAATGACCCGGCTGGCCAAGCCAGAGAAAAAGCGGTCAAAGGCACGAACGCGCGCAATTTACGCCAAACCCTGAATCAAGGCAATTCTTCCGCGAGCGGCCGGGATGGTCCAAACCGCCTATTAATAAGCACTATTTCGATTTTCTGATAGATGGAGGGGGCGCGGATTGTGTCCCGCACTGAAACAGGTCAACGGTGAGGGGTGGGGACAACGCAACCGAGGATGGCGGCAAGTTCGGTGAGCGTGGTCACGACGAAGTCGGCGGGAGCGAATGCTTCCGGCCAGGCGTCTGCATTGCGATTGATCCAGGCGGTGCGCATGCCTGCGGCGCGAGCACCCACCACATCCAATGCGGGATCGTCGCCGACATAGAGCACTTCGTCCATGGAGAGGTCGGTGCCTTCGACGATTTTACGAAAGATGACCGGGTCGGGCTTCAACGCGCCGACCTCGCGAGCGGAAATGCTCCGTTCGAACCAGTGCGCGATTCCTACCTTCGCCAGGTCGGCGTTGCCGTTACTGGCGGTCGACAGCCGGTAACAGCCCCGCAGCAGTTCCAGGCCCGGAAGCACGTCCGCATACAGGTCGATCTGGTTACGGGCCCGAATGAATACATCGAAAGCCTCTTCGACCAGTTCATCGTGGTAGCCCGCGACCCGGGCGTGGTTGCGCAATGCCTGTTTGCGCAGGAAAGAGAAGTCGTGCTGCATCTGGGGATGTTCGAGGGCCACGCGCTCGCGGGCGGCTCGCAGCTCTTCGATGGTCACGTTGGCCACGACACGCGGGTAGCGCTCGGTCAGGAAGTCGTACATCGCCCGCTCGGCGCGCATGATGACGGGCCACACGTCCCAGAGCGTATTGTCGAGATCGAAACAGACGGCGCGGATCGGCATGGGAGACGCGGCTTCGCGGCGAGCGGTTGTCATGTCAAACGATGGCAGGAAGTCATCTTGCCGCCAACGCCGCGAGCCCCAGCCGCAGGTCCGCCTTCAGGTCTTCCAGGTTTTCCAATCCCACCGAGATGCGCAGCAGTCCTTCGCTGATGCCGGCCCGCTCTCGCTCCGCCGGTGTGATGCGCGAATGGGTCGTGCTGGCCGGATGTGTGATGGTGGTCTTGGTATCGCCGAGATTGGCGGTGATCGACAGCAGGCGCGTGGCGTCGATGAACGCCCAGGCGCCGTCACGACCGTTCTCGACGGTGAACGCGACGATGCCGCCGAATCCTTTCTGCTGGCGTAGCGCAAGCGCGCGTTGCGGATGCGACTCCAGGCCGCCGTAGAAAACCTTGGCAATGCCCGGCTGCTGTTCGAGCCAGGTTGCAATCGACAGCGCCGCTGCCGAGTGCGCATTCATGCGCAACTCCAGTGTCTCGAGTCCTTTGAGGAACACCCACGCATTGAAGGGACTCATGCTCGGCCCGGTGGAGCGCAGGAAGCCGAACACTTCCTTCCCCACCAGCTCGGCATTCCCCACCACTGCGCCGCCGACGCAACGACCCTGTCCGTCCAGGAACTTCGTGGCCGAATGAATGACCAGATCGGCGCCGTGATCGAGCGGCCGCTGCAACGCTGGCGTACAGAAACAGTTATCGACCG
Organism: Steroidobacteraceae bacterium; assembly: GCA_040509875.1. Lineage (GTDB taxonomy): Bacteria > Pseudomonadota > Gammaproteobacteria > Steroidobacterales > Steroidobacteraceae > Steroidobacter. The sequence continues at coordinate 2,243 of JBEVKB010000028.1, forward strand.
CCAGCAACACACCGCGCTCATGCGCGATATCGGCGATGGCGCGGATATCCGCGATCAACGATAGCGGATTCGATGGAGTCTCGAGGAAGAACAGGCGAGTGTTGGGCCGAATGGCCTTGCGCCAGGCATCGTTGTCGTGTGGCGGGACATAAGAGACCTCGACGCCGAACTTCACCAGGTAGCGATTGATCAGCGAGATGGTGGATCCGAACACGCTGTCGGAACAGACGATGTGGTCGCCCGCCTTCATCAGCGCCATGCAGGTTGCCAGGATCGCAGCCATTCCCGAACTCGTCGCCACGCAGGCAGCGCCGCCTTCCATCGCCGCCAGCCGCTCTTCGAAACAACGCACGGTGGGATTGGTGAAGCGCGAGTAGATGTTTCCCTTCGCGTTCTCGGCAAAGCGCGCCGCGGCTTCCGCGGCATTGCGAAACACGTAGCTCGAAGTGGTGAAGATGGGTTCGGAGTGTTCCCCTTCCTGGGTGCGAACCTGCCCGGCGCGAACGGCCAGCGTAGCGAGTTGATAGTCGGACATGGCCTGATAGTCGATTAGCAGTGGGTAGTTGGAAGCGCCCGGGCATTTACCTGGGCGTGCACTAGTCTAGCAGGGGCCTCGCCTTACCTCTCCCGGCGGTCTTACGCTGGGAGAGGTGGCCAGTAGCGCCAGTGAGGGCGGCCGATGGCGATCGCCGCAACGGACGGACCTCCTCAGGCGTTAGAATCGGCGACCTTCCCGTTTTGCTTCAAGATCGCAGGACTGAACCATGCGCTGGGCTTCTGCCGTCGATACCGACACCTCGCTACCCACGGCAGTGGAACGCGCGGCCGAAAAGATCTTCAACGACCTGGGCAAGCAGGATCCCGACCTGCTGATCGTCTTCGTCAGCAGCGAACATGCGTCGCAGCTGGAAGCTGTCTCGGAGCTGCTGCGGCAGGAGTTCGAAGGAGCGTACCTGTTCGGCTGCTGTGCCTCCGCCGTGATCGGCGCGGGCCAGGAAGTCGAGGGTCGCCCTGCCATCTCGCTGACCGGCGCCATCCTGCCCGGCGTGAGAATGCGTGGTACTCACCTGGACGCCGCACAGGTGCCACCCATCTTCGCCGAGCCGCATGTGTGGGAAGACACCCTGCATCTGACGGCCAGCCAGCAACCGTCCTTCCTGATCCTCACCGACCCTTTCAGTTTCGAAACGGAAACCTTCGTGCGGGGACTGGACCGGGTGTTTCCCGGCTCGGTGAAGATCGGCGGCCTCGCCAGCGGTGCGCGGCAGGTCGGCGGCACGGCGTTGTATCTTGGCGATCGCGTGTATCGTTCCGGCGCCATCACGCTATCGCTGACAGGCGATATCCAGGTCGACGCCATCGTCGCGCAGGGATGCCGCCCCATCGGCGAACCCATGTTCATCACCGCAGCCCACGAGAACCTGATTCGCGAGATCGACGGTCATGCGGCGCGCGATGTCTTATCCGACCTGTTCGAAAAGCTGCCACCCGCCGATCGCGACCTGTTCAGCCAGTCGCTTTTCCTGGGCGTGGCGATTCGCCCGGACGCCAGTGAATATGCACCCGGCGACTTCCTGATCCGCACCATTCTCGGCATGGACCCGCAAAGCGGCGCGCTGTGGGTCAACGCGGAAATCCCCACCCGCAGCGTGGTGCAGTTTCATTTTCGCGATGCCGCCGCCTCCGCGCTCGATCTCGAACGAGCGCTCACCGAGTATCGCAAGTCGCCGCTGTTCGTCCCTTCGGGTGGCGCGCTGCTGTTCTCCTGCACCGGTCGTGGGATGGATCTGTACGGCCATGCCGATCACGACAGCAATGCTTTTCGTCGCCTGGTCGCGGACGTGCCGTTGGGCGGTTTCTTTTGCAATGGCGAGATCGGCCCGGTACAGGACAGTACCTTCCTACATGGTCACACCAGCGCCTTCGCGGTATTTCGGCCTCGTTGATACGTCACTGTCGTTAAGGCGGTGACGGCGACCGGCAGAGGTAGGATACTGCGCGATCGGATTTTCCGGAGCTTCCCATCCATGTATCGATCGCGCCTGGCCGCCGCACTGTGCGCCGGCTCTCTTCTATCGCTCGTATGCCCCACCGAAGCTGTATTGGCTGCGGGCAAGACGCCCTTCTCCGCTACTGACCTGGTGCGCTTACAACGCGTTTCCGAGCCGGCTATCTCGCCCGACGGCAAGACCGTGGTATTCACGGTGCGCGAAACGGATATGAACGCCAATCGCGGCCGCACCGACCTGTGGTCCCTGGATCTCGCGACGAAAGGCGCGCTACCGCGCCGACTCACCAGTCATCCCGAAAACGACGGCGGCGCGCAGTGGTCCACTGACGGTCGCTTCGTATACTTCCTGTCGAGCCGCAGCGGTTCGAGCCAGGTATGGCGATTGCCCAGCACTGGCGGCGGCGAAGCGCAGCCGGTGACGCAACTGCCGCTCGACGTCGGCAGCTTCAAACTGGCTCCGGACAATGTGCGGCTGGCAGTCAGCGTCGATGTATTTGCGGACTGCACCGACTTCGCGTGTTCGAGCGACCGGCTCGACCAGGACGCTAAGCTCAAGACCAGCGGCAAAGTGCACGATCGTATTTTCGTGCGGCACTGGGATAGCTGGAGCGATGGCCGGTTGACGCGTTTGTTCGTGCTCAACCTGCAGGATGGCCGCGTCACGGGCGATCCGGTCGCGCTAACCAGCACGCTCGACGCAGACGTTCCGTCGCGTCCGTTCGGCGACGCCACCGAGTACAGCTTTTCACCGGACAGCGCGACCGTAGTCTTCAGCGCGCGTATCAAGGGAGCGTCCGAACCCTGGTCTACCAACTTCGATATCTATGAAGTGCCGTCGCAGGGTGGCGAGCCGCGTAACCTGACAGCCGCGAATCCCGCGTGGGACGCACAGCCCATATTCTCACCGGATGGCAGCATGCTCGCGTGGCGCTCCATGAAGCGTCCCGGCTTCGAGGCCGACCGTTTCGAAATCATCGTCACCGATCGCAAGACCGGCACGCGCCGCGAACTCACGACGGCGTGGGATCGCTCGATCGACGCGATGGCTTTCTCGGCCGACGGCAAGTCGATCTATGCGCTCGCCGACCAGTTCGGCCAGCATCCGCTGTGGTCCATCGATGTCAAAACCGGCAAGCCCACCATGGTGACCGGCCCCGGCCACGTCGAAAATTTTTCCGTGGGCGAGCGCGACATCGTCTTCACTCTCTCCTCGCTCAAGTCACCCGCGGAGCTATACACCGCGACGGTAAAAGGCGGCGACCTGCGCGAACTGCCACGCATCAACAGCGATTACTTTGCGAGCCTGTCGGTCGGCGAACCCGAGCAGTTCACCTTCGCCGGCGCGGGCGGCGAGACTGTCTACGCACACGTGGTGAAGCCGGTGGGCTTCGTGGCCGGCAAGCATTATCCAGTTGCGTTCATCGTGCACGGCGGACCGCAGGTATCGTTCGGCAATCAATGGAGCTATCGCTGGAATGCGCAGACGTATGCAGGCGCGGGCTATGCATCGGTGTTCGTCGATTTCCACGGCTCGCCGGGCTACGGGCAAGCGTTCACCGATTCCATCAGCGGCGACTGGGGCGGCAAGCCGCTGGAAGACCTGCAGAAGGGCCTCGCCGCCGCGCTCGAGAAATATTCGTTCCTCGACAGCAAGCGCGTGTGCGCACTGGGCGCATCGTACGGTGGCTACATGATGAACTGGATTGCCGGCAACTGGGCCGAGCCGTTCCAGTGCCTGGTGACGCATGCGGGTATTTTCGACAGCCGCTTCATGGGCTACTCCACCGAAGAACTGTGGTTCGACGAGTGGGAGCACGGCGGCACGCCCTATGAGAAGCCGGAGAACTACGAGAAGTTCAACCCGGTGAATTACGTCGCGCAGTGGACCAAGCCCATGATGGTGATCCACGGCCAGCGCGATTACCGTGTGCCTTACTCGCAGGGAATCGCTGCGTTCACGGCGTTACAGCGTCGCGGGATTCCCAGCAGGTTGCTGATTTACCCGGATGAGAATCACTGGGTGCTCAAGCCCGCCAACAGCGTGCAGTGGCATGAGGAAGTGCTGAAGTGGCTGGGGCAGTGGACGGGCGAGAAGTAAGACGCGCTCCCTACCTCTCCCGCTTGCGGGAGAGGTAGGGTCGGTGGCGACCTACTTCGCCTTATAAACCGCCGCGATCTCGCGCACTGCCTTCGCCGCATCGAAATCCAGTTCCCGCGCGATCCAGATGAACTCGATGACGTTGAGCGCCCGTTCGCCGGTCTCGTACTTGGAAACGAAACTCTGCGGCTTCTTCAATCGCTGAGCGAGCTGGGTCTGCGTCAGGCCAGCCCGGTCGCGGGCTGCGATCAGCAGTTCCATCATTCGAACGTGGTCGGGACTTCGCAGCGGTTTCAAGACGGGGCTCCGCAGGGGTGCCCGTCTGTAATAATCCCGTGCGGGGATTAACCCATTTCAGGATATGGCCTAGTCCGTAGAGACCAGCCATCGAGATCAGCCGGAAAAATCAGAAATACGCATTCACCTGTGCGAAGCCCAGCCGGCGATTATCGGCATCGTTCTGCGGTATGCCATCGAACACGCGCACGCCGACCCGCAACTGCAGGAACTGGAAAGGCGTGTGTTCGTAGACCACGCTGTACCGCGCGCGCTCGTCCTCGTCGAGATCGTCGTCGGGATCGAAATATTCCGCGGTGACTTTGAGATTGTGGCCCTGGCGAATGCGCCAGTTGCCTTCGAGCAATCCCACCCATTGCTTGCGCTTGCCTTCGGCAAACCCGTCATCGGTGATGCGATCGGCTTCGGCGAGCCAGGCGATCGGGCCCGTGAGCAACCCGGCAAATACGCTGGCGAGCTGGCGATCTCCCGCATCGGCATTGTTGCTGTTGAAGCTCACGCCGGCGCGCCATCTGGCCTGCACGAATTCGCCGCGTGCGCTGAACTGCTTGCCCTGGTCTTCCTCTGGACCCGCGGCGGTTCCGTTACTCACAGCCAGTTGCGCGCTCCAGGGACCAATCTCGGCACCTACTTCCACACCGCGATCCGGCGTAGCGAAGTTGATGCCTGACACCTGGCGGATGAATGCCGAGTCGTCTTCGAGACGCAGGCCGAAGGGCAGGAAGAGTTGTCCCGCCTTCGCGTACCAGCGGTGATCCGCGGACCAGTAACGTGCATAAGCTTCGAGGTTGTTGCTGCCGCCGGGCGCCACTCGCTGATCGAGATAGATAGACAACCGATCCGGAATCGCGGCCAGTTCGACATACAGGCGCGCCTCTTCCAGATCGAACTCGGACGCCGAATGCTGATTGGGCGTGTCGACGTAATTCGCCGTGGCGCGCAGGTTCGTCCCCAACGCGAGGAAGCGGCTCACACTGCCGGTCCACATCTCGTTCTTGCCTAGATCCAATGTGCGCGATGGCAACACCGTCTGACCCCACGCGGCGCCGTATGCATTGCGCAGTCCGCCGCCTGTCGGGTTTACGTGGCACGCGACGCACTTGACGCCTTGTTGAACGGCGAAATAAGGCTCTGCGAACACGAGCCCGCTGGCCAGCAGGCAACTCAACGCAACGACAATGCGACCGACCATCACAGCGACCTCCCGACGTCGAAATACACAACGAAATCGCCGCCCGCCTGGCCGTCGGCATCGCCGTCGATGGGCCGGCCATCGCGATCCGACGCCGCGATGGAACCGTTGCCCGCAATGGTCACGCGATAGCTGTCCGGTATCCATCCGTCGGGCTTGGTGGCGACGAGCACGGTCGGTTCTGCGGAGCGCACAGTAAGCTGCAGGGAATCGATGGCGACATCGTTGCCATCGTCGAACACGCCATCGCCGCCGCTGCGAACCACGGTGAAAACGCCGGTTTGAACAAGCGTGGTGTCGATCGCATTGGCCGATGCGATCACGATTTCGGCCGGACCGCCGTCGAGGATTTCGTCGGGCAGCGGCGTCACGGCGAGCAACGTTGCCGGCTTGGAATTCGAGGCAGCCACTACCGGGCGTTGTGCGCCTTCGCTTATCCATTGACGAATCACATCGATGGTCGCTTGCGGCAAGGCTGGCTGGCCGAGCGGCATGCGTCCGCCGACGGCGGCACGACCTTCCAGCTTTTGTACGAGATAGCTGGCGTCGGGATCGCCTGCGCGTATGCGTCGCAGGCCGGGCACTTCGACACTTGGTGCATTTACGAGGGCTGCGTACGATGATCCTTCGTCGAGTCGCAAGCCCACAGGCGCCGATGCTCCTGCGTGGCAGGTGGTGCAAACAGGCGTGAAGACATTTTGCTGAATCGACGCGAATGTAGGCGCGAGCGGCAGAGGCCCGTTGTCTACCGGCCTGCCCGTTTCGTCGAGACCGTCGCCGTTACCGGCACATCCACTCGCTGCGATCGCCATCGCGACCATCACTGCACGCCGCATGGGCTGCTCCCGCCGTAGTTATTTGCTACGTGGGTGCCTTGAGTTCAGCTGAGAGTTCAATAGCAGGTATATATCCCTGTTTCCTCCCCGGTCGCCGGGAAGGATTAAGGAGGGGGAAGTCGGTGGCAGCTTCTCTCAGAATAAGACACCCCTCCTGTGTCCTCCCCCGGCGACCGGGGGAGGAGAGATTGGACGAGGCATCAAGCCTCGTCCAATCTCCACGCCGCCTGGTAGTTACATCCCAGCCGGATGATCTGCTCCAGCAACGCCGAATACTCGACTCCAGCCGCCTGCGCCGAGTCGCCGAAATCTTCCTGGTGGCTGATGTTCGGATTGGCGTTGGCTTCGAGCACGAACACACTGCCATCGGGACGCATGCGGAAATCCATGCGTGCGTAGCCGCTCAATGACAACGCACGATAGATGCGCTTCGACAGTTTATCTAGATACGCGGCACACCCATCCGGCAAATCCGCCGCCGCGCCGGTGCGGATACCATGCCGACTCTGGTACTTGCGATCCCATTTCACCTTGCGGGTGGCGATGTTCGCCATCACATCCGGCAGCGTGCCGAAATCCATTTCCCACACCGGGAAAGTGCGCAGGCGGTCGTTGCCCAGCACGCCGACATACAACTCGCGACCTTCTATGTATTCCTCGACCAGCGCATCGGAATTGGTCTGCTCGTGAATGAACTGGATGCGCTCCTTCAATCGCTCGGCATCGTGCACCACCGACGCCTGCGAAATGCCTACGGACGCATCCTCGGTGGCCGATTTCACGAACAGCGGAAATTTCAGTTTGCGCGGCAGCTTGTAGCGCTGGCCACGGCGAAACACGGCGAAACCAGGGGTAGGAATGCGATGGTAGGAGAGGATCTGTTTCGACAGCGCCTTGTCGCGCGAGATCATCATGCCGCGCGGATTGCAGCCGGTGTACGGTTGCTTCATCAACTCCAGGAACGCCACCACGTACTGGTCGTAGGTGACGATGCCCTGGAACTCCTCCATCAGGTTGAAAGCGATATCGGGCTTCCATTCTGTGATGGCGGTGCGCAGGTCGCCGAGATTGTCGCCGAGCCCCAGTGCACGCACGTTGTGCCCCGCCTTGCGCAGATGCTCCATGACGTCGTATTCGGTGCGGAACTCGTCGATCTGCTTTTCGGTCAGCCCCGCCAGGCTGTCGGGTGGCACCAGGCTTTCATGCATCAGCACCAGCACGCGCAATGGCTTCATAGGGCGTAACGCTCGCGGTCGCGACGAAGAATATCCATCATGATGCGTTCGAGCACTCCGAGCACGGCGCGTTTCGCATCCCGCCGCGAAGTGTCCAGCACGAGATCCAGATCGCGGCAGCGTTGCATCACGGTGCGCAACACATGGAATACGAGGTAGGGATGCAGCCGCGAACGCCGGGTGAGCAACCGAGATAGTTGCGGGCGCACCTGGCGGACGAAGGTGCTGGCGCGCATGCGGCGCTTGCCTGGCACTGCTTTGCCGAAGACGCGCTTGAGCCGCAGGTCGTAAGCATCGGGTGTATCGAAACCATAGCGTGCACGTTTCAGCCTGTAGTGCTCGGCCAGAGTCTGCGTATTCTCGCTCAACGGCTCGATCAGGTCGTGATTGACGACGAACGGCTTTTCGCCGCGCAGGTCGTTCATCAGCCGATCGACGTACTCCAGTTTATCCAGGGCAGGCCAGTCTTGATAGTCACGGCGCCATCGAGCCCGCGGCTGCATCCAGACGGCGAACGTTTCGGCGAAGTCTTCGGTGGGGTGGCTCTGCGCGTACCAGTGCCCGAGGTGCAGAACGAAATCGCGGCTGGCCGGTCGGGCATGATAAGTATCCGGATAGGGCTGCGAGGCCTTGCCGAACGTTTCGCGCCATTCTTTACGCCGGCGCAGGCGGAACGCATTGTCGAGTGCATGGCCGGTTTCATGGCGCAGGATGCGCGTCAGCCAGTTGGCATTGCCGCCCTCCACTTCATCCATGAGGGAGCGCTCCAGCCGCGCCAGTCGCGGGTGCGCCATATAGAACGGCACGGCGACACCGGGAACGCCATCGGGTGAAAACCATTCCACCGACAGCCAGATATGCGGCTTGAAGCGGATGCCGCGTCGTTTCAGGTCGGCCTGCAGCTCACGCAAGTGGCGCTCGACCACCGAATCGCGCAACGTCAGCCGCAGATCGCAGAACCGCTTCTGCAACAGCTCTTCATCCGTGAGTCGTGTCCATGCCGGTTCGCGACGCCGGGGCGCCGCTTTGCGTTTAGATTTCGCTACCGCCATGAAAATCCGCGAGGCGCAGCTGCCGTCATGAGCCACTCAATCGTCGTGTGAGCTCACGCAAGGCGGCTTCGTCCTGGACGCGGCGGCGCCATTCTTCCGGAATGGCTCGCAGCCCGAACATCGCGCCGGCTATCGATCCGTATAGCGATGCGGCAACAGCGGGATTCTTCGACACCGCAAGGGCCCGGGACATGCCCGAGGCAAACGTCTTGGCGCCCTGCAAAGCCAGCAACGCCGCCGCAACTGTCGCTGGCGCACTCTCCCCCGCCGCCATGCCCTGCCACTGCCCGGCGAGCAAGCCATCGAGTTCCGGCTTGAGTTCGCGCTGTCGCAGTTGCTGCATCTGTGGACCTCGCTGCATCGACAGCAACATCGCCTTAGGCGCACCCGCCAGTGCATCGAACAGCATCGCAGCCCACACGCGACAGACATCGAGCACGATCGGCGATTGATGCGTGACGCAGGAAACTTCGGCTGTCAGCTCCATTGCCGCCCGCGGATTGCGAATCGAGAACAGCACCACTCCCAGCGTACGCGCGATCGTATGTGCATCGAGATTCTTGGGATCGTGCGAACCTGCCCGCGACTTGCGCGACCATTGCCAGGTGGCAATGGCGCGTTTGAGTTCCGGCGGCACCGCCTGGACATTCGCCTGGCGCGTCCACTTGAGGTAGCGCTGCAATTGATCTTCGGCATCGTGACCTTTACGCGCCAGCAGGCTTTCCGCGACGGCGGTGGTCATCGCTGTCTGCGCACCGGTCTCGATTGTGGGATGCTCGTTTACCTGTGCGATCGCCGCCGCCGCATTGACACCTTGCTGCGACATCAAGCGTGCGAGCGCGTCACCCACCGCAAGACCGACGAGCGCACCTTCGATTCTTGCGGCGGCATCGATAGTCGCTGCCGGTACGGAAGCAGACGGTTGCCAGCGACGCACATACGCCGTCTGCTGATCGGTCTCCGGCACACGTGGCCAATGAATGGATCTCGCGTTCTGTTTCCACAGCACCTGCAATCGTTCCAGCGCCTGCTCGGCGCTCAGGCCGCTGTGGATGAGATAGCAGGCAATGGCCATTCCCGTGCGGCCGATGCCGGCACGGCAATGCACATACACGCAGCGCCCCTCGTCGAGAGCTGCATCGATTGCAGCGTTCACAGCCGTGAACGTCTCGGCCGAGCGCGGTATGCCGTGATCGACGATGGGAAAGCGGTGATAGACCACGTCCGCCGACTCCAGCAGGCTTTGGTAGTCGATCATTTCCTTGGCCTGGGTGAGATCGATGAAGCAGGTCACCCGGGCATGCAGCAGCGCATCCACCGCCGCAGACGGATCCGAGCGCGAACTGCCGCCGGGATATTCTCCGGCGAGCAGCCGGCCGGGCTCCACCCAGTAGCTGTTGGGAAAGGGCTTGGGCAGGCTGCCGGTCATGTCGGGGGTCTGGTTCATGCGCGTACCGATCATAAGGCAAGGAACCGACATCCGGCTGTAGACTGTCCCCCACCCGCGCAAACGGAATGTTGGAAAACACTGTTCGGTCGCAGAAAGCATCACGAGGTCTTCATGCCGTTGTTTCGCTCGCCGCTGCTGCAACGCCTGTTCGCAGTCCGCTCCGTCGAATCCATCATCAGGGAACTGGAGACCGGCCCGCAGCTCAAGCGGATACTGACGGCGCGTTCGCTCACCGCCATCGGCCTCGGCTCCACCATCGGCACCGGTGTGTTCATCCTCACCGGCACGGTCGCAGCCAATCACGCCGGCCCCGCGCTCACACTGGCCTTGCTGATCGCCGCTGTCGGTTCCGCGCTCGCCGCCATCTGCTATGCCGAGTTCGCGGCCATGATCCCAGTCTCGGGCAGCGCCTACACCTACGCATATGCCACGCTCGGCGAGTCCATCGCCTGGATCATCGGCTGGAACCTCTCGCTCGAATACATGATCTCGGCGTCGGCGGTGGCCGTCGGCTGGTCCGAATACGTGGTCAACATTCTCACCGAATGGGGCATTCACCTGCCGGCAGCGCTGGTGAATGCGCCGTTCGGCAAAGGCGCGGATGGCGGGCTCGGCTTCACAGGCGCCATCGTCAACCTGCCCGCGGTGCTGGTCATCCTGGGGCTCGGCTGGATCTGTTACGTCGGCGTGCGCGAATCGTCGACCGCCAACAACATCATGGTGATCATCAAGGTGGCGGTGATCCTGGTGTTCATCGGCGCCGGCATCGCGTTCATCGATACCAAGAACTGGCATCCCTACCTGCCGCCCAACACCGGCAAGTTCGGCGAGTTCGGCTGGAGCGGCGTATTGCAGGGCGCCGGCATCATTTTCTTTTCGTATATCGGTTTCGATGCGGCATCGACCACGGCGCGCGAAGCGCGTAATCCGCAGCGCGATGTGCCATTGGGAATCATCGGCGCGCTGGTGATCTCGGCGGTTCTCTACATGGGCATGGGCGCGGTGATGACCGGCATGGTGCCTTATCCGCAGCTCAATGCCGCCGCGCCGGTGGCGGTCGCGCTGGATGCGCATCCGCAATTGCAGTGGCTGGGCGACCTGGTGAAGATCGGCGCCATCGCCGGCATGACTTCGGTGATCCTCATGTCGCTGCTCGGCCAGCCGCGCATCCTGCTGTCCATGGCGCAGGACGGCCTGTTGCCGCCGGTCGTCAGCAAAGTGCACCCGGTGCACAAGACACCGCATGTCGCGACCGGTTGGACAGTCATCATCGCCGCCATCATCGCCGGCCTGTTACCGCTGAACGTTCTCGGCGAGCTGATATCGATCGGCATCCTGCTGGCCTTCACCGTGGTGTGCATCGGCGTGCTCATCCTGCGCTATACCAAGCCGGATGCGGTTCGCCCCTTTCGCGTTCCCTGGGCACCGTTTACGTGTGTGATGGGCGCCTTGATCTGCGGCGGCATGACGTATTTCCTGCCCGCCGATACCTGGTGGCGATTGCTGGTCTGGACCATCCTCGGCTTCTCGATCTACGGCGCTTATGGCTATCGCCATAGTCGCTGCGGCGCAGAGATCCGCAAGCTGCCGCCTGCCTGATGCGGGTAGCAGGCATTGATTTCCGGGGCCGGGCAACCATCCTGCTCTACTCGCGAGAACGCCGTCACGGCAGGAGACTCCCTTGAATACCAAGACTTCATCCGCAGCACCCACGACTTCGGCCAGCGGCTACGACCTGCGTCCGCTCACCGCCAGCAAGCGCGATGAATATGCGGCATCGCTGACGCCCGAAGAGCGTCGCGTGCTGTTGCACCAGGGAACGGAAGCGCCTTTCTGCGGCACGCTGCTGAACAACAAGCAGTCGGGGATTTATGCGTGTCGCCTGTGCGGACTGCCGCTGTACAAAGCGGATGCGAAGTTCGAGTCGGGGACCGGTTGGCCGAGTTTCTACCAGGCCATCGACCCGGACCACATCCGCGAGATCCGCGATACCAGTCACGGGATGATCCGGACGGAAATCCGCTGCCGGCGCTGCGACGGGCACCTGGGGCATGTGTTCGACGACGGACCGGCGCCGACCCGGCAGCGGCATTGCCTGAATTCGGTGTCGCTGCAGTTTTATCCGGTGGGCGTGGAGCCGCAGCAGAAGACGGCGTAGCGCCGTCCGAACTCTCTACCTCTCCCACAAGGGGTCCCACAAGGGGAGAGGTAGAGATGAAGAGCTGGAATTCAGGCAGGCGTTAGTTCGCGCCGATACCGCCGCGCATTCTCCTGGTAATGCAGCGCCGAATTGATCAGCAATTCCCGATCCTTCTGCGTCACCTCGCGAATCACTTTCGCGGGTGAGCCCATCGCCACGACGCCGTCGGGAATGACTTTGCGCGGCGGGACGAACGCACCGGCGGCGACGATAGTAAAGCTGCCTATCTTCGCCCCATCGAGCACCATGGCGCCGTTGGCGATGAGCGAGTGCTCTCCAACCGTACAGGCGTGCAGGAACGCCTTGTGCCCCACCGTGCAGTTCGCGCCGACGATCAACGGCACACCATCATCCGTGTGCAGCACCGAGCCATCCTGGACGTTCGTGCCTTCGCCGAGTTCGATCAAATCATTGTCCGCGCGTAACACGGCGTTGAACCAGACGCTGGCCCAGCGACCCAGTCGCACGCTGCCGATCAGGTCGGCGCTGGGCGCCGCGAAATATTCTTCCCCTACAGTTTCCAGGTGGCGTGCGCCGAGCGAATAAATCATCTGCGAACCTCGATGGCTGAAGGACACGGCAAGCGTGGCCGATTCTGCCGCGATTCGCAGCTTCTTTCAGCGGGGGGGCCGCGCGATATCCGCGTCCTCGACAGCGAAGTCGGGATATTTCCGTCGGAAGCGCAGCCATTCGTCATCGGCACGGCGGGACGATCCTTCGTTGCGCAACTCCCGAATATGCCGCAGCCATGCCTCGGGTTCGTCCTCGCTGAATGCCTCGTCGACTGCACCGTCGGGCTTGGGCAGTGCAGGCACGGTTCCACGCGGACCGGCACCGCTACTGGGAGCCGGCCGCCTCACTTGGCCTGTAACTATGACCTCACTCAGGTCCGAATCGCTCGGGGGCGGCAGTGCTCGCCGCTGGGCTGCGGCGGCAACGTCATCCCTGCTCATCGCGATCGGGTGCGCGATATTTGTGTTCGGCGGAGGGGCGAACTCAACAGGCGGCGGAGGCGGCGTCGCGACACTCTGCGCCGCCAACTGTTGAGCATTGCTGACGGCCTCGTCACGTACGTTGCGATCGAGTTCGAATTTCTTCGCGCGCATCGATTCAGCGGGCCGGGCTTGCTTGGCCTCTGGTGAGACCTGCATGCGCTTTCGCGCCTCCTGCTCCTGCGTTACCGCGGCAGCAGTACTTTGCGGTATGGCCCTCACGGGAGCCTCTTCTTCAGGCATCTCGTAGCGAAGCGGCGCACTCTCGTTCGCCATCGGCGCCGGCGCTGCAACCGGAACGGTCTGCACCTTCCTCATCGCCGGCTCCCTGACGATCGACACCACGACGACTACCGAAGCAGCCAACGCCAACGGCGCGCTCCAACGCGTCACGCCGCGCCATCGTGAAGGTTTCTTCTGCGCTACTGCGGCCTTCGCCTGCGCCATCACAGCGTGATCGAGTGAAGTTGGTACCGCGTCGACGCCGAGTTCGCGATAACGCTGTGACAACGCGGAATCGCGACGCAGATAGTCGTTCAACGCGGTCTCATCCACCGTGTCCAACTCGCTGGGTTCCTTACCGGACGTATTCACAGTTCGACACCCGGCTGGAGAGTTGCGGCGACCGTCACGTGCGAGGGATGCACAGTGGCGCGCTCGATGCGTTCGGGATCATGCCTGCCCAAGGCGACGCGCAGTTTCGCGACGGCATAGCGCAGGCGGCTCTTGGCGGTTTCCATACTGACGCCGCTCGCCTTGCCGATCTCCGCAAGACTCAGGCCCGACTCTTCGTAAAGCACGAACGCCTCTCGCTGTTCCGGCGGCAACGCATTCAAGGCGTGCGCGAAATCGGCCTGCAACTGCGCTTGCGCCGCCTGCGACTCCGGGCGCTCCGCCACGGAGCCGGGCAATTCGTCCGCCATCGAATCTATATCCGCGGTGACCTTTGCCTGCACGCTCGCGGCGCGACGGAAATGATCGACCGCACAGTTATGCGCGATGCGAAACAGGAAAGTGTTGAACTGCGCCCGCACCTCGTAGCGCTCGCGACTGGCGATCACCTTGCCCCACACCTCCTGGAACAGGTCGTTCGCCGTATCGGGACTGCGGCACAACCGCTGCAAATAGCGATACAACGGCGCCTTGTGCCGCTGGTACAGCGTCTCGAACGCCCGCACATCGCCATCGCGATAGCGCAGCATCAGCGTTCCATCATCCAACTCAGGCTCCATGATCCCAAGCGTAGCAGAGCTGACAGCGCCTCTCCCCGACAAGCGATGTTTCGTCGGGGAGAGGCGCAAGCCTCACCGAGCTGCGTCGCTCAGCTTCTCATCCTTAGGCTGCAGCGTGCCTGCGAGCTTCACCAGCGAGACGAACTCCCGGCGGTACCCGTCGTTGTCGGCGCTCAGGCCGCCTCGCGCCAGCGACACGATGTCGTCGTAACCAAACCCACCGATGTACTTACCGCCCTTCAACAGCTGGCCGAAGGCCGCCACGCTCGCGGCGAAACGGAAGTCGTCGGATGTCTTGGCCAGCGCCACTGCAGATTTCACTTCGATCGGATATTCGAGCAGCTGGCTCGAATCCGATGACGGCTGCTTGTAGCGCAGGCGGACATGAGCGAGTTCGCCTGTCTTTCCCTGGGGCTTTGATTGATCGCCGTAACGCAGCGGTTCGACATGACCTTTGCCGCCGGCCGGAATGATCTCGTACAGCGCCGTTACCCGGTGGCCGGCGCCGATCTCGCCTGCGTCCACCTTGTCGTTGCTGAAGTCCTCGCGCGCCAGCATGCGGTTCTCGTAGCCGATCAGGCGGTACTCCTGGACTTCGGCGGGATTGAATTCGACCTGGATTTTCACGTCCTTGGCGATGGTGAACAGCGTTGACGACAGTTCCGACACCAGCACCTTGCGGGCCTCGGAAAGATTGTCGACATAGGCATAGTTGCCATTGCCCGCGTCGGCAAGTCGTTCGAGCAACTGGTCGTTGTAGTTGCCGGTGCCGAAGCCGAGCGTCGTCAGCGCAACGCCCGAAGTGCGCTCGCGTTCCGCGCGATCCACGAGCGCTTCGAAGTTCACCACGCCCACGTTGAAATCGCCGTCGGTGGCGAGCACCACGCGATTGATGCCGTTCGGAATGTTCTGCGAGCGCGCCAGCGCATACGCCTGCTCGATGCCCGCCGCGCCGTTGGTCGAGCCGCCCGCTTCGAGCCGATCGAGCGCCGCCAGGATCTTGTATTTGTCCTTGCCGGATGTGGGTTCGAGCACCACTCCCGAACTGCCGGCATAGACAACCATCGACACTCGGTCACGCTCGGTCAATTGATCGGTCAGCAGCCGGAAGGCATTCTTGAGCAGCGGCAGCTTGTCGAGCGACTGCATCGAGCCGGAGACATCGATCAGGAACACCAGGTTAGCGGCCGGCCTTTCCGCGGCGGCCACTTCGAAGCCCTTGATGCCTATCTTGAGCAGCAACGCCTGCTGGTTCCACGGCGCGGCGGCGAGTTCGGTCGATACCTTGAACGGCGTCTTGCGATCCGCAGGTACGTCGTAGCCATAGTCGAAATAGTTGATCATCTCTTCGACGCGCACTGCATCCTGCGGCGGCAATTGCCCGGCGTTGAGGAAGCGGCGCACATTCGCATAGGCGCCGGTATCGACATCGATGGAGAAGGTGGACACCGGCTGTTCCCGCACCAGGTGCACCGGGTTGTCTTTTTCGTGCGCGTAGCGTTCGGTATCGACGTCCTGTTGATGAAACATCGGCGGCGGCTCAGCCGGCATTGCGTAGCCCGGCGCCATCAGTGGCGAGGACTTGCTGGATTCGTTTCGCACCATGCGCCGCTGGATGTCCACACGATCGCGGACCGAGGCCTGCTCATTGCGTGCCCCGGTGACCACGATCTGCGATAGGTCCGCCTCTTGGGCAGGAGCGGTGGCCTGCTCGATATCCTTGTGGCCCGCACAGGCGGAAAGGATGGCGGTCACCAACAGAATCGAACTACGCGCGGTCAGACTGGACATAACGACTCCCGGAGAGGAGCGCTCGATGCGCTCGATACTCCATTAACGGGAGGGAGTCGGAATCGGGGTTAAGAAAGAATTCTCACTCAGTCATCCATCTTCCACAGCAGCTCATCCAGCTCCGTATCGCGCCGGGGCCACGCATGACGCTTCAGGTCGACGCGACCGCGGATCAACTCGATGCCTTCCGCTTCCAGCTTCGCACGTTGGCTCTCGTACGCATCGCTATCGACGGGAAACGAGATGCGCCCCGAGGAATTGATCACGCGAAACCAAGGCAGGCGCGTCGATGCCGGCGTTTGCCTGAGCACCGTACCAACCAAGCGTGCGCGACGCGGCAAGCCCGCAACTTCGGCGATGTTTCCGTACGTACTGACTCGGCCGCGTGGAATTTTCTTCACCGCGCCTAGGATTCGTTGCGCGTCAGTGAGCGGCGCAGACCGCTGCTTCGCCTTCGCTTTTTTCTTCATCTTCGCTCAGATAGGCACGCGATCATGAACTGTGTCCTGCGCGCGATCGGCTCGATCCGGATTGCGACGACGTTCGCCGCCGGTCAATGCGATGCCAAGCGATGCAACGAAAGGAAACACGCGCTCCAGAATGTCGCCGGGCGAATCGGGCAGCAAGTGAAACAGTACGGTCAGGATGCATCCCGCCCACATCGCACCCAGTGTGGAACCGGGCCGCACGCGCTTGCCCGT
>JBEVKB010000029.1:0-39573 GCA_040509875.1 Steroidobacteraceae bacterium
GCCTATCGCGCCGCTGGCGAGTACGCTGACGCCGCCGATGCTGGCGCTCACACTACCACCGCTGGAGATGCCGACCGCGCCACGCACTCGTGCCTTGGTATTGGGCTTTTTACCGGGATCTCCCTGCTGCGGCAGAAGCATGCCGTTGACCAGCACGCCACCCTGCGTTGCCGTGAGGAGCACCGTCATCACTTTCCTGCTGTCCAGGGCGATATTCGACACATCCAGGCGCAGATCGGTCTTGTCGCCTGCACCGGTGACACGTAATCGATAGGTACCGCTGTCTACCGAAGCCAGCGCAGAAAGCGCTCCGGACGCGAGCGCGGAAAACTGTGCAGTGGCATCGGTCAATGCCACCGCTTCATCGGTGAGATAGACATCCACGCCGCCGGCCTCGGCGGTGTTCAGCGCACGCACCTTGGTCTTCTGCGAGTCGGCGTCACCTTCGTCTTCGCCGAGCTTCACCACGCCGAAGCGTGCGTTCGAACCGTAAGCAACGTACATCGCATGCGAGTCTTTCCCGAGCGTATCGCCGCTCAATGTCCTCAGCGTGCCGGTGACGCCGTTGCGCTTGAACTTGACGGAGTAGGTACCGGACTTGAATTGCGCATAGTTGCTGGCCGTCCCATAGCCAACCGCGGTGAACTTGACGCTATCGCTGCCATCGGCGCCGTCGTTGACATAAAGATCGAGCGAGTCGTAACCCGGGCTCACGTTCAGCAGGCGGATCTGCGCCAAGCCGTCTTTGTTATCCGATCCTCCCCCGCTATCGCAGCCACTCAACAGGAAGGCGGCCAACGTCATCGCGATGAGGCCCATGCGCGTGGCAGTAGGTAAGAACGTTTGCATAGTGATTCGAGTTGCTCGTGATGGCCGGGCGACGGCCATGAGTAGCCGTCGCGAATGCTCGGGCAGTCGCGTTGGCGTTGTGTATTGGTATGTGGCGCTTCCCTGTCCGCTGCCACGTTGTCAGTGCAGATGCACGATCCGGAAATTTGGTCGCACGCGTGGAATAATTTTTTTATGCGTGGGAAGCGCAACACGTTTGTAGCAAGTCATGCTTCGCGTGGACGGCTGTGCCGCTTGGCCCTTGTCGTCTGCAGCGCTTGGAGAGCGCTACTTGCGACTCGCCACCCTTGAGGATAGGGTAAGAATTCACGCCATCCACGAAAAAGAAGATACATATGAAGCACCTTCACTTTGGCTTAGCCGCCTTTTTCGCAGCGTCCCTCGGTGCTGCCTCGGCCCAGGCCGCAACGCTGCTCATCCTCAATAAAGAAGACGCGACCCTCTCGATCGTCGACCCGGCATCGGGAAAGACCGGCGCCACGATTCCGACGGGCAATGGGCCGCATGAGGTCGAAGTGTCCGGCGACGGCCGCTTGGCGTTCGTGAGCAACTACGGAGATCGCAGCGCGCCGGGACATACGTTGTCGGTGATAGATATTGCCGCCAACAAGGAAGCCAAGCGCGTCGACCTCGGTGATCTCGGCCGACCGCACGGCCTGGCTTTCTCGAAGGGACAGCTCTACTTCACCTCCGAAGCGAGCCGCAAAGTCGGACGCTACGATCCCGTTGCCGGACAAGTCGATTGGAAGTTCGAGACCGGGCAGGAGTCCACGCACATGGTGCTGACAGCACGCGACGGCAAAAAGCTATTCACGAGTAACATCGGCTCCAACAACATCAGCATCATCGAACGCGATGCCGCCGGGACGTGGACTCAGACCCTGGTCGGCGTAGGCAAGGGACCGGAGGGCTTGGACGAATCGCCGGACGGTCGCGAACTGTGGTCGGCTCACTCGCAAGACGGCGGCGTGTCCATCATCGATGTGGCCAGCAAGAAAGTGACTCACACGTTCGATGCGCAGACCAAGCGTTCGAATCGCCTCAAGTTCACGCGCGACGGCAAACTCGTACTGATTACGGATCTCACCAGCGGCGAACTGGTCATCATCGATGCCGGTACGCGCAAGCAGCGCAAGCGATTGCCCTTGGGCAGCATGCCGGAAGGAATCCTGATCGGGCCGGACGGTCTCTCGGCCTTCGTTGCCGTCGCCGGCGAAGGTCACGTTGCGGTGATCGACCTGAAGACGCTGAGCGTGACGCGGAAGATCGCGGCCGGGAAAGGCCCGGACGGAATGGCCTGGGCACCATGAGATGAGCGCCATGAGATCCATGCGCCGAATCATCATTGCGGCGGCGTTCTGCCTGACCGCAACAGCGAACGCTGCGCAGACGAATGACATGCAGATCGCGAGTCCCAACGGACGCCTGCGCGTCAATGTCAGCGTGGATTCCGCAGGCTCACCGTATTACAGCGTACAGCTGGATGGCAAGCAGGTACTGCGGGACTCGAAGCTCGGCTTGCAACGCGACGATGCAGACTTCAGCACCGGGTTGAAACTGGCGAGCACTTCCGCGTCCAGACGCGTCGCGGACGACTATACCTTGCTCACGTCGAAGCGCCGCTTCAATCACTACGTGGCGAATCGCCGCACCTTAGGCCTGCAGACCGCCACCGGACAGAAACTCGACATTGTCTTCCAGGTGTCCGACGACGGTGTAGCTTTCAGGTACTCCTTCCCCGAAACCAGCGCGACGCTGCGCCGACTGTTGTCGGAAGCCACGTCATTTAATTTCCTGCCGCAGACGCGTGCATGGTTGCAGCCGATTGCAGTAGCCAAGTCCGGCTGGGCCAGCGCCAATCCCTCGTACGAGGAAATCTACGACAAGGACATCGAAGTCGGCACGCCGCCCGGAACCGGCGCCGGCTGGGTCTATCCCGCGTTGTTCCGCACCGATGCCACTTGGATGTTGATCAGCGAAACGGCGCTCGGCCGCAACTACGCCGGCACGCGATTGCTGTCGACCTGGCGCAGCTCGGAGTATCGCGTCGGCTTTCCCGATGCATTGGAAAGCATCGGGAACGGCCCGGTGAATCCGCAGTCCACCCTGCCGTGGGTCACTCCGTGGCGCTTCATCGTGGTCGGCACGCTCAAGACCATCGTCGAATCGACGCTCGGCACGGATCTCGCGGACAAACCTGCCGCGAATGCCGTGGTGCCGCCCAGCGGCCCGGGCAAAGCATCGTGGAGCTGGCCGCTGCTTGGCGACGACCAGACTGTCTACGATGTGCAGAAACGTTTCATCGATTACGCAGCGGACATGGGCTGGCGCTACACGCTCATCGACGCACTGTGGGACAAGCAGATCGGCTACGACAAGATCAAGGAACTTGCCGATTATGCGCGTACGCGAAACGTAGCCTTGCTGCTCTGGTACAACTCGGCCGGCGACTGGAACACCGCGCCACAAACGCCGCGTAATGCGATGCTCACGCATGCAAGCCGCATCCGCGAATTCGACCGGCTCAAGGCGATGGGCATCGCGGGCCTCAAGGTCGATTTCTTAGGCGGCGACGGTCAATCCGTCATCGCCTACTATCACGACATCCTCGAAGACTCGGCGCCGTACGGCTTCCTGATGAATTTCCATGGCGCCACTCTGCCGCGCGGCTGGCAGCGAACCTATCCGCACCTGATGACGATGGAGGCAGTGAGAGGCCTGGAATTCGGCACCTTCGAACAGAAGAACGCGGAAGACGTGCCGACACACGCGGCCATGTTGCCGTTCACGCGCAACGTGTTCGATCCGATGGATTTCACTCCCGTGGTGCTCGATCGCATTCCACGCATCGAACGCCGCACCAGCAGCGCGTTCGAGCTGGCGTTGTCGGTGTTGTTCACCTCGGGCATCCAGCACTACGCGGAGATTCCGGAAGGCATGGCCAAGGCGCCACCGTACGTGCGCGACTTCATGAAGCGCGTACCCAGCATCTGGGACGACGTCAAATTCATCGACGGCGAGCCGGGTAAGTTCGTGGTGATCGCACGCAAGGCCGGCCGCCGCTGGTACATTGCCGGCATCAACGGCGAGCCCGTCGCGAGAAAGCTCAACCTGTCATTGAAGGAACTCGGCGCAACGCGCACCGGCACGCTGATCACCGATGGCGGAGGTGGCAATCTCTCCTTCCGCCAGGACACAGTGGCTCCCTCGCCGGCAGGCATGCTCGCTGTCGACATGCAGCCTCGCGGCGGTTTCGTCATCGAACTCCAGTGATCCCCCCAATGCAGCGCCGCTCATGAAATATCTCGTTCCGCTGCTGGCGCTGCTGCTCTGTGCTTGTGGCGAGCCCGTGCCGCCCGAGAAGTCGGCTTATGTCGGCGAATGGCGGGCTCCCGCGATGGCCATCCTTATCACGCAGGACGGTGAGGTCAGGTATGCGCGCAAGGAGAATGGCAAGAGCAAATCGATGAAGGCGCCGTTGAAAAGATTCGAGGGCGACAACTTCGTCGTGGGCCTGGGGCCGGTCTCGACGATCTTCGCTGTGTCTGTCGCACCTCATGAAGAGGCAGGCGTGTGGAGGATGACGGTGGAAGGCGTGGAGCTGACGCGGAAGTAGTCCGTCCTGGGGAATTTCCTCATCCGATTTCCCCCGTGTCATCCTCGCCGCGGTGTTGCGATAGTGGCGACTGCATCAACGATCCGGCCTGCGGGTGATGGTCTCATTTCGCGTCAACGATCGCGCCGTGGCGGCGCGATGTTACGTTCAATGGATGATCACGTGACCGGCGACCAAGACAGCATTTCCAGGGAGGGGTTTGAGTCTCCTGCGTTGGCGCACCGCTCGTCGTACCCGATGCCATGATCATCGGCATCGACCTGGGCACATCGAACAGTGCGGTAGCTGTCTGGCGCGACGGCCAGCCCGTGCTGATTCCCAACAGCCTCGGGCATTCACTGACACCCTCCGCTGTCAGCGTCGAAAAAGATGGCTCCGTGCTGGTCGGCTTGCCGGCCCGCGAACGACTCATCACTCATCCGCAGGCGACGGCGGTCGCCTTCAAGCGTTACATGGGAACGGACCGCGCCGTCAGCCTCGGCGGCCACAACTATTTGCCGCACGATCTGTCCGCGCTGGTACTACGCAGTTTGAAGGCAGATGCGGAAGCGTTTCTCGGCGAGACGGTGACAGAAGCGGTGATCGCCGTGCCGGCTTACTTCAACGACAAGCAACGCAAAGCCACACGCAGGGCTGGCGAACTCGCCGGGCTGCGCGTCGAACGCCTGCTCAACGAACCCACCGCGGCAGCCATCGCCTACGGCATGCATCGGCTCGACAGCGAATCCCGCTTTCTCGTGTTCGATCTGGGTGGGGGCACGTTCGACGTGTCCATCCTCGAAATATTCGACGGCGTCATCGAAGTGCGATCGAGCACGGGCGACAACCATCTCGGCGGCGAAGATTTCAACGAAGTCCTCATCGATGCGGTGTTCGCGCGCTGGTCGAAGGAATGGAAGGTCTCGCGCAAGGACGAAGTGCCGACGCTCTACCAGTTGGTCCGCGATCAATGCGAGCGCGCCCGGCGCAAGCTCACGACCGAGCCGAGCGCAACGATGAGCATCGTGTGGAAGGACCAGGCGTACGAATTCCAGGTCGACCAGGAACAGTTCGAGAAGCTCACCGAGAAATTGCTCACGCGATTGCGCGATCCGGTCCTGCAGGCGCTGCGCGACATCGGCGTTCGCAACGACAGCATCGATGAGATCGTACTGGCTGGAGGCGCGACGCGCATGCCGATCGTGCGGCAAGCGGTCACGCGCATGTTCGGCCGTTTTCCAGCTGTGCACCTGAATCCCGACGAAGTAATCGCACTCGGCGCCGCCGTGCAGGCCGGGCTGAAAATGCGCGACGCATCGCTGAGCGAGGTGGTCGTCACCGATGTCTGTCCTTACACGCTGGGCGTGGACACCGCGGAGATGAAGTCCGACGGCAGCATGCGCGACGGTCTTTATTCCCCCATCATCGAACGCAACACCGTGATCCCCGCCAGTCGCAGCAAGTCTTTCGTAACGCTACAGGAACGCCAGAGCATGGTGCGTCTCAACATCTACCAGGGTGAATCGCGGCTGGTCAAAGACAACATCCACCTGGGCCAACTGGAAATTCCAGTGCCGGCGCGGTCGGGCCAGCGCGTGCAGGTGGAATGCCGCTTCACTTACGACATCAACGGCCTGCTGGAAGTCGATGTCGAAGTTCCCGAGACCGGCGAATCAAGACAACTCGTCATCGTCGGTGCCGACGCGCCGGTGGATGAAGCGACACTGGAGCGTCGTCGCGCCGAACTCGCGAGCCTGAAAGTACACCCACGCGATACGACCGAGAATCGTGCAGCGCTCGCGCGTGCGGCCAGGTGTTACGAACAATTCCTCGGCGACAAGCGCGAACTCATCGGCCGGATACTGGTGGAATTCGAAGGCATCGTGGAACAGCAGAATCCCCGCTCGATCGAGCACGCACGCACCGCCCTGCATGAACGGCTCGATCAGATCGAAGGCGAGCGCTTCCTATGAGACAGGATTCGGTGTGGAGCACGCTCGGCATCGAGCCCACCGACGATCGCGCAGCGATCCGTCGCGCCTATTCCAGGCAGCTCAAGCTGACCAATCCCGAAGACGACGCGGAAGGTTTCAAGCGGCTGCGCGAAGCCTATGAAGCCGCCGTGCACGTGGCGCAATTCATCCGACAGGATGAAGACACGCCGGCAGCGCACGAGCACGTCGCCAGCACGCAACCCGACACCCCGCCGCGGACTATTGAAGATACCGGCTCGACTCAAGCCGACTCGCGCGAGCAGGGATTCATGGACGCGTACCGGCGCTTCCGTGAAGCGCTCACGAATCCGGCAACGCCGGACGACGCGTTGCTCGCTGTCTTCGAGACGGTTGCCCATCACGCCGCGCTGGAAAATCTGCCGCTGCGATTGCAGTTCGAAACGTCACTGGCTTCGCTGCTGCTGGCTTATGCGCCGCGCTCACATCTGCTGATTTCCAAAGCGGCGGACCGCTTCGATTGGATCGAACAGAGCACGCGACTGGATGTGCCGGAAAGCATCCTCGAGGCCGCCCGGTACGCCCGGCACCTGGAGTACCTGGGGCAATTGAGCGCCGGCCAGCATCGGCTCTCCGCTGCCTATCGCGCTCTCACTTCTCCACCTGATCCGCGTGCCTGGCGTGTTCGCAGCATCCTGTTCGGACTGGACCGTGACGTACGCGAGTTGTTGCCCACGCTGTCTTACGAAAATGAAGCAGCCAGCGCGCTGAACGAAGACGCGGTGAAGTGGTGGCAAGAGCACGGAGCCATACCCTGGCAAGTCGGCGTCGGTTGGTTTCCGCTGTCCGCGGCAGCTGCGCTGCTGGCCGGCATTGTGAATCGCGAT
Organism: Steroidobacteraceae bacterium; assembly: GCA_040509875.1. Taxonomy (GTDB): domain Bacteria; phylum Pseudomonadota; class Gammaproteobacteria; order Steroidobacterales; family Steroidobacteraceae; genus Steroidobacter. The sequence goes on from JBEVKB010000029.1 coordinate 7,284, forward strand.
TCCGCCCTGTCGTGGCTACTGTGCTCGTGCTCGATTGCCTGTGTGCTGTGGTGCTGGGTGGTGCGACGTGACGCCGCCTGGCCGATGGTTGCCCGCACGCTGGCCAGAACCGGCTACCTGAATATTCCGCTGTTCGCCTGGTTGTGCATTCTGTTCACGCAGTTGCCAGTGTCGCTGGTGCTGACGCTCGCCGCGCTGACTGGAGCGCATGTGATGGGAGAGATCCAGCTGCTCGAAGTGTGGACCGATCGGATCGACAGCCGGATGCGCACGCGCCTCACCACCCTGCTGCTCATCTGCTCGGCGATGTTCATCGGCGTACTCATCGTAGGCGCGGCCGAACAATCGGCATATGGCGTGTTCGCGGCCGTCGTCGTCATCCTGGTGCTGCTGCAACGGGTGATCGCCAACAGTCTCACCGAAAGCCAGTTCACCGTCCGCTACTACATCATGTGGGCGGCGTTCTTCCTTGGACGTACCGGCATCGATTTTCTGGATGAGGGCAACATCGGCGTCGTCGCGGCAGGCGCCTGGTTCCTGATCGGCAACGTCGCCTCGCTCGTCATGTGCCTGCGCAACGAAATCAACGAGCAGGCACAGGCAGTGAATGCGTGATGACGAGGCGGCTCACTTTGCCGCCGGCGTCACCCCGAACAGTTTGCCCAGGAATACCGTTTCGACTTCGCGACGCAGGTCGTTGTTGGGCTTCTTCTGGAAGCCGTGACCTTCGTCGGCGAACACCACGTACCAGGTCTCCACCCCGTTGCCACGGATGCTCGCGACCACTTGGTCGGACTCTGACTTGGGCACGCGCGGATCGTTGGCGCCCTGCATGACCAGCATCGGTTTAGTGATCTTCGCGACATTCCCCAGCGGTGAAATGCGCTTGAACGCGGCGAGCATTTTCGGATCGCGTTCGTCACCGTACTCGGCACGGCGGTTGTCGCGACGATAGGCTTCGGTGTTGTTGAGGAAGGAAACGAAGTTGCTGATGCCATAGCGTTCGACGCCGCCGACCAGCCGGTCGGAGTAGTGAGTCATCACGGCGAGCGACATGTAGCCACCGTAGGATTGCCCATAGACCGCGACGCGCTGGCTATCCAGCCCCGGCTGCGTGCCGATCCAGTCGAGCAGCGCACCGATATCCTTCACACTGTCTTCGCGCTTCTCGGCGTTGTCCAGGTTCAGATAACGCCTGCCGTAACCGTCGCTGCCGCGCACGTTCGGAAGAATGACTGTCGCACCGAGCACGTCGGCGAAATACTGCGCGCCGGGATTCCATGCGGGCTTGGTCTGCTGTTCGGGGCCGCCGTGAATGTCGATGATTACCGGCGTACGCGCGTCGGCAGGCACATCCTTGGGCCTGTAGACGAACGCAGGCGTCACCAGTCCATCGAACGATTTGAAGCGCACGAGCTCGGGCTCCACCAGCTTCGCCGGATCGAGTTCGCCCAGTTCGGAAACGGTCCAGCGCGTGAGCTTGCCGCCCGCGATGTCCCAGCTCCATACGTCGCCCGATGACGTCGCCGTCGACAGGCTGAACGCGAGCTTGCCGTTGTCCGGGGAGAACTGCATCTTGCTGAGCACGCCACGCGGCAATTCCGGCTGCGGCAAAGCGCGGCGCGTGAGCAGGTCCTGGATCACCACGCGCGAGAAGCCGTCTTCATTCACCGAATACGCGAGGGCGCTGCCATCGTCGGCGACCTTGAACGACTCGACATCCCACTTCAGGTCCTTGGTGAGCACGGTGCTCTTGCCGGTCGCGATGTCGATCTCCAGCAGCCGGCGCACGTCGCTGTCCTTATCCGAAAGCACGAGCACGCTGCCGTTGCGACCGAACAGCGGATCCACGTACAGCACCTTGCCGGCCTTGGGCGCAATTTCAGTCACCTGCCCGGAAGCGAGATCCAGCAGCATCAGCTTGGACTCGCGGTTGGAGATGGTGCGCAGGAACAGCACCTTCGACCTGTCGGACGAGATGTCCGCCGTTGCGACCGCGCCGGTGGCCTGATACGCCAGGCGCGGGCTCGCGCCATCGGTGGGATCGACAGTGAAGATTGCGTAGTCGCCCGAACCCTTCAGCGCACGCGACCAGGCGAGCAGCTTGCCGTCCTTGCTGAAGACCGGAAACTGGTTGCGCGTTCCCGGCTCGGTGATGCGCACAGGCGAGCCCTTGAGCCCCATCGTGTAGAGCTGGAACCATTCATCGCCGCCGGTATCTCGCGTCAGCACGAAACGCTGCGTGCCGGGAATGGCCAGCGCCCCGGCGACCGGTTCGTTGAAGAAAGTCAGTTGCGTGCGATCCCCAGCCGGCGTCGCGACATGATGGATCTGTTGGCTCGCGCCGAAGCGCGTGGCGATCAGTATCGAGCCGTCCGCGAGCCAGTCTTGAAACACGGCGGCGCGATAGTTCTGATACTTCTGCACTGCCTCCGCCACACGCGCTGGAATCTCGGGCACGTTCTCGAGTGTCGCCGTGCCGACTTTGCGTCCTGTGGGCGGCGCCTGTGCAAATGCCGGTGACACAACAGCGAGAAGAGCGAGCGTGCAGAGTAGCTTGCCGGGCATGGAACGATCCGAAGGCTGCGAAGGGATGGCCAACGTTATCAGATTGCCTGCGGTTGTGTTCCTTCGCGCGACATCTGCCGGTCGCCGGGAGATGTAAGACTACGGAAGAGGCAGCGCGCGTGCCTTCAGCGCCGTATCCGGAAAATCCGAAAACACCCCATCGATCCCCATCCCGAAAATCTGCTGATACTCCAGCAGCGGATCGCCGCGATACTGCGGCGCCAGCATCGCCGGCTCGTTGCGAAACGTATAGGTGTGCACGAGCAACCCAGCCTCATGTGCCTGCTTGATCACCGTTGTAGGCACGAGCGACTCCGCGCCCTTATCGAGCAGGATCAGCCGCTTCCAAGGCCCGATCGCATTCGCATAGCGCGCGATATCCGCAAGCGTCTTGGGTGAAGTGCCACCGCGCTTGTCGCCATAATCCGGAATCTTCACGCCCACGACGACCTTGCCGCTCGCGTCGAACACCAACGCGCCGTCGTCCATCAACTGCACCTGTCGCGTCGAAGTCTTGCCGCGCAGGTACTGCAGGTTGGCGCTTTCGAAGGACTGGATGAACACCGGCGCCGTCGCGCCTTCCAGGTGATGTTTACGTAGCGCGTCCAGCAATCGGTCTTCGAGCGGCAGGCCGAGCGCAAGATGAAAGGCCGGATGCTTGGTCTCCGGATAAACGCCGACGGGTTTCGAGCGCCTGGCGTTGGTCCGCTCCAGCAGGACGAGGATTTCCTCGAATGTCGGGATCTCGAACTGACCGTCGTAAGTTTTGGCACGCGCCGGGTTCGGTTGCACGGCGCGCAGCGTCTTGATTTCCTGCAATGTGAAATCGCTGACGTAAAAACCCGTGACTTGCTTGTCATCCAGCAGGCGAGTCGTCTTGCGTGACGCAAACTCGGGATGCGAGGCCACGTCGGTGGTCGCATCGATGAGCGGCTCGTGCCGCGCCACCAAGTGGCCATCCTTGGTCGCCACCAGGTCCGGCTCGATGAAGTCGGCCCCGAACTCGATGGCCAGTTCGTACGACGCGAGCGTGTGTTCCGGCCGATGACCCGATGCGCCGCGATGTGCGATGACCAGCGGCTGCTCGCCGCTCAACGTGGCCCAGGCCGATGTCGATTCTGCGTTCACGTGACCCACCGTCAGTAGTGCCGATAATGGCAACGCCGCCAGGACGCGGCAGATTCCCTTGGCTAGTTGAGACCGCATCGAACGCACTCTAAGGCAACGGCGGGCAGCCGACGCGAATCAGTCTGCCATGGCATTGTTGCAGTTGTTCCGGCCAATCTCGTCGACCGGTCTTCAGTCGACGAAAAAGTCCGGCAGGAAATTCCGGTTGCCCGGCGTCATCGCGTACTGGTCCAGGTCGGTGACGCCGGCCGCGGTGAGCACTTCGTCGTCGATGAAGAAATTGCCCGTGCATTCACGCGCATCGCGATTGAGGATGACGAATGCCGCGTCGGCCATGATGTCAGGCTTGCGGCCGAGCAGCGGATCGACGCCGGGAATCACATTGAGCGCAGCGGTCGCAATGATGGTTCGGGGCCACAGCGCATTCACGCCAATGCCCGCCGAACGGAATTCACCGGCCATTCCCAGCACGCACATGCTCATGCCGTACTTAGCCATGGTGTACGCGACATGCGGCGCGAACCATTTCTCCTTCATGCTCAGCGGCGGCGACAGGTTCAGGATATGCGGATTGCGGCCGGCCTGCGCCGACTGCTGCAGGTACGGCAGGCAGGCCTGCGAACAGACGTAGGTGCCACGCACGTTGACGCCGAACATCAGGTCGAAGCGCTTCATCGGCGTCGCCGCCGTCGGCGTCAGTGAGATCGCGCTGGCATTGTTGACCAGGATATCGATGCCGCCGAAATGCTCGGCGCATTTCTTCGCCGCGGCGGCGACAGCTTCCTCATCGCGAATATCGACCTGCATCGGCAGCGCTTTGCCGCCTGCCGCCTCGATCTCGGCCGCAGCAGTGTGAATAGTGCCGGGCAATTTCGGATTGGGCTTATCGCTCTTCGCGGCGATAGCCACATTGGCACCGTCGCGGGCAGCGCGAATGGCGATCGCGAGGCCGATGCCGCGAGAGGCGCCGCTGATGAACAATGTTTTGCCTTTGAAGGACATGCGACGCTCCGGGAGAGTGAACCGGCCACGATATTACTCTCACCCGCGCTTCGTAGGGTGCATGGCTCCGCCCGCGTCTTACTACCTGCCGGAATATTCGGGCGTTCAGCGTGAGCGTCTCGATGTCAGTGTCGCACCCGCAAGTGAGTCCAAGCACCATGTCAAGAAAACCAGGGGCCACCCAGCCCCGTTCGTCGCGCCCGTTGCTGTCGGCAATGGCGGCGACGCTGCTCACCGCAGCAGCAGGATTGTTCGGCGTCGTCAACGAGGCCAGCGCCGCGCCTAAATTTCATCTGCAGGAAGCGACCATCGCCGACATCCAGAGCGCCATCATCACGGGCAAGCTCACGTCGACGGAACTGGTCAAGCTCTACCTCGCGCGCATCAAGGCCTACAACGGCACTTGCGTGAAGCAGCCGCAGGGCATTCTCGGCCCCGTGCAGACCATTCCTCACGCAGGCCAGATCAATGCGCTGTCGACGCTGAACCTGCGTCCGGCCACCCGCAAGAGCATGGGCTTCGACGATCGCAAGGCTCGCAGCATGACGGATGCGGCGGACAATGATCCCAAGATGCCCGACGCACTCGAAACCGCTGCGAAGCTCGATGCCGAGTTCGCGAAGACCGGCAAGCTGGTCGGTCCCCTGCACGGCGTCGTGATGGCGATCAAGGATCAGTACGATACGTTCGACATGCGCACGACGGCTGGAGCCGATGTGCCTTACGCCAACGACCGCCCGCCGGAAGATTCGACGTTTGTAGAACGCCTGCGCGCGGCGGGCGCAATCATTCTCGCCAAGTCGAACCTCGGTGAATACGCATCCGCGACACCGCGCAGTTCGTTCGGCGGCACCTTCTGCAATCCGTACGACACCGAGCGAATTCCGCGCGGTTCGAGTTCGGGTTCGGGCTCCGCCGTCGGCGCGAATTTCGTCACCTGCTCGATCGCCGAAGAATCGGGTTCGTCCATTCGCGGTCCAGCCAGCGCGGCAAGCTCTGTCGGCATCGCCGGCACCGAAGAGCTGGTATCGCGCAAGGGCATGATCCAGATCGGCATCAACACGCGCGTCGGCCCGATCTGCCGCACCGTGGAAGATGCGGCACGCATTCTCGATACCATCGCCGGCTACGATCCGAAAGACGAACTGACTGCGTTCAACATCGGCCGCATGCCGAAACAACCGTACGCCAGTTTCGCTCATGAGAAGAGCCTGCAAGGCGTGCGCATCGGCGTCGTGCGCGAGTACATGAGCAAGAAGCTGTTCAACAAGGAAGACGAACAGACCATCGACCTGGTAAGTGCGGCTGCCGGCGATCTCGCCAAGCTCGGTGCGACAGTGGTCGATCCAGGTCCCGATGGCGACCTGCTTTCAGTGTGCCTGCGCAAGTACGCACCACAGGACGACAACAAGCTGTTCACCAAGCGTTATCCCGACGTGTTCCCGGTGGACAAGGATGGCAAGCCCACCATCGATCACGTGGCGAAGCTGCTGGACGTGAAGTTCGATCCGTCGCTGGTGCCACAGCAGCTCACGCTGCGTGACTTCAACCAGAACGAAGCCGAGGGCCAAGCGAAGTACATGCTGGACCTGTACCTGCGCGAACGCGGCGATGCCAACATCAAGAGCAACGCCGACCTGATCGCGAAGTCGACGTTCTACGATGAACCGAACTTCCGCACCCCCAAGCGCACTCGCGAGAATTCGCAGAAGGATATGCAGTACGACATGTCGAGCCGCTTGCTGCGCCGGTTCTCGATGCAGCAGATGATCATGCAGTGCATGGCCGAACAGAACCTCGATGCGCTGGTGTATCCGACCGCCAACCTACCGCCGACCAAGCTCGGTTCGGCAAGCGGCCCGCCGCCGAATGCTCGTGCCGGTGTATGGACGTTCCTCGGTGCGCAGGGCTTCCCGGTGATCACCGTACCCGCTGGCTTCACTACCGAAGTCTGGGATTGGGTGCGCGATCCAAAGGCGCCTGAAATTCCGGCTGCCCAGTTCACTGGCGGTGGCGAAGGACGTGGCGAGCCACGATCGGAATACGATCGTCGCATCCGCCTGGTCGGTCCGGTCAAAGCGGTGCTGCCGGTGGGCGTGGACTTCGTCGGCCGGCCGTTCGACGAGCCGCTGCTGCTGAAGATTGCATCGGCTTACGAGTCGGCAACGCGGCATCGCATGCCGCCGCCGGAGTTCGGTCCGTTGAAAGGCGAGCCTTAGGCGCTCTGCTTCGCGTGGAGCGGCGGCGAAGCCGCCCACGCGAAGCTTCCCCAGTCCGGTGATCGCGCCCCCAGCGTGCGGCATGCCAAACTACTGGCAGCCACTCACCGGACTTCTTTCATGCCATCGCCCACTCCTGCGCGACTCATCCCCCTTTCCAGCGACACCGAAAGCCGCCCAACCCAGGCAATGCGCGAGGCCATGTCGCGTGCTGAAGTTGGCGACGAACAGCGCGGCGAAGATCCTACCGTCAACCGATTGCAGGACCGCGTAGCCGCACTGCTGGGCAAGGAAGCGGCCCTGTGGTTTCCGAGCGGCACCATGTGCAACCTGGTTGCGGTGAAAGTGCACACGCAGCCGGCAGACGCGATCATCGCGGAAAGCATGTCCCACATCATTCGCGCCGAATCCGGCGGCGCGGCGCTCGTGTCCGGCGTGCTGGTCGAACCCATCGTGACGACGCACGGAATTTTCAATGCCGCGCAGATGCTCGAAGCGCTGGCACGACTGCGAACCTTGCCCGTCCCGTACGGACCATCGGCGCGACTCGTATGTGTGGAGCAGACACACAACTTCGGCGGCGGCTCCATCTGGCCGCTCGCTGAACTGGCCGCCATGTCGGCGGCAGCCAAAGCAGAAGGACTCGCCGTACACATGGATGGCGCTCGCCTGCTCAATGCCTGTGTGGGCAGTGGCGTGGCGGCTGCGGATTTCGCACGACACGTCGACAGTGTATGGCTCGATTTCACGAAGGGGCTCGGCGCACCCATCGGCGCAGTGCTCGCTGGCAGCAACTCCTTCATCGCTGCGGCTCGTCGCTATAAACATGTGTTCGGCGGCGCCATGCGCCAGGCCGGCATTGCCGCGGCCGGATGCCTGCATGCGCTGGATCATCATGTCGAGCGACTCGCCGAGGATCATGCGAACGCGCGGTTCCTGGCAGATGCGCTGGCGACGATACCAGGCATCGCATTACGAACACCGCAACCGCAGACCAACATCGTGTTCTTCGACGTGAACGTCACCGGGCTGACGAACGAAAGTTTCCTGGCGCAGCTGGCGACTCGGGGCGTGCGCATGGGACAGGTACGAGGGGGAATTCGCGCGGTGACGCATATCGACGTGAGCCGCAGCGATATCGAGACAGCCATCGCTGCAATCACCGCCATCGTCGCCGGCCAGCGCAACTGAGTCGACGTAAGCGTTTGCGATGGACGTTGCCCGCGTTCATCGGGCTGCGGCATATGCGGAAAGAAAATATTTCGCCGCCGCGGCAGGATAAACCTCCCGCTCGACACAGATCACCGGGAACGCCGCCTCGAACATGCACCAATGGCCGATGGCTCCACTGTTGACTAGTCCAAGGGCGACGCCCTATCGTCGCTCGCTGGCCTCGGGATGGATGCATTCGCGTCGGCGCTGACAGTTACCTTCGTTATCCGTGTTTCGTCCGCTAGGGATCGGCCATGACCGCCAAACAAGAACGCGACGCCACCGACCTGCCGTTCACCGTCAACCAGGTCATCGCGGAGGAAATCGAAAAGCTGCGGCCGCAGTGGCCTAAGTTCACGGCATCCACCGCAAGCGACACGAGCGACGACCGCTCGACCAACCTGAAAGCGCTGTACAGCGCGATTCACAAATCCTCGGGCGCGGTTGCGACCGGCGATGCGGAAACACAATCGCTCTCGGCGTTGTGCTTCTCCGGCGGCGGCATTCGCAGTGCGACCTTCAACCTCGGCGTTTTGCAATCGCTCGCACGCATGGGGCTGCTCGGCAAATTCGACTACCTGTCGAGCGTTTCCGGCGGTGGCTACATTGCGAGCTGGCTGCGCCTGTGGATGAATCGAGAAGGCCGCGCCAACGTGCTCACCGCGTTGGGCCAGCCGCAGGCCAACGAACAATCCGATACGACCAAGGCAGCGGACGGCAACGGCAGTTTCAGCACTCCCGGCCCCGATCCCACGGCGCCCGAACCTGGCGCTGTGCGCAACCTGCGTGAGTACAGCAACTATCTCACGCCGCGCCTCGGCCTGTTCTCGGGAGACAGCTGGACAGCTGCGGCCATCGTCCTGCGCAATCTCATACTCAACTGGCTGGTCATCGTTCCTCTGATCGCGATAGTGACCTCATTGCCGCTGTTGTTCCTGTTGCTGGTCAAGAGCTCGGGAATAGGCACCTCCTTCGGCTTCAAACTCGCGATAGGAGCCGTGTTGCTCGAGCTGCTGGCGAGCGGCAACGTCTACTGGCTGCGGCGTTTCCGGCCGCCTTCGGGAACGCGGCAACGCCGATATATCCTGTCTTGCGTAATGCCGATCTGGTTGGCCGCGGCCTGCCTGTCGTGGGCGGCGCTTGAACTCGACCTGCCGTGGCTGGCCGCGGACGTAGTCGCCACGAACGCCGACAAGCAGTTGTTCGCCGGCTTCGCGGCGCTGTGGTGTATCGGTGTACCCGTCGTCGGCTGGGCCATCGTCGAGATACTGGTGCTCCTGGGTGTCGATGCACCCTCGCCGCGCACGTTACGATCTCTCGGATGGGAGATCCTTGGGCTGTTCCTGTCGGGAGTGATTGCTTCCTTGCTGCTCACCGGCGCGGTGTCCTGGTGGCTGAAGGATCTGAGCGAACGGCCCGCGCTGTTCGTGATTCTCGCCACGCCCATACTGTTGTCCATCTATCTATTGGCGCGATCGCTGTTCGTTGCCATTGCAGGCATCGCCGAAAGACCGCGCGGGACGGATGAAAGCGCGGCTGCCGCCGACGCCGATCGAGAGTGGTGGGCGCGCTTGTCGGGATGGGTGCTGTTGTTCGTCGCCTTCTGGATCGGGGGCACCAGCGTTTCTTTCCTCGGCGCCCACCTGCTCGAACAGTTCGACACTTATAAGACGCTGGTGACGGCAAGCGTCGGCAGCGTTGGCGGCTTATCGGGGCTGATCGGCGCGCTGATCGCCTCCAGTGAAAAAACATCGTCCAACGGCGCCACCACCGGGCCTTCCGGCCTGCAGAAATGGGCGCTGATGGCAGCCGCACCGCTGTTCATCGTCAGCGTCATCGTGCTCGTCACCTGGCTCATGATCTGGCTGGCCGAGAAATTCACAGGCACGCCCGGCCTGTTCGACCTTGCGCAGGATCCGCACTGCATTCCCCCGCCGCTGTCCGTCAATCTCGCCGGACAATTCCTCGGCCTGGTGGTGCTGGTGCTGTTCTTCACGGCTGCAACCAGTCGCATCGTCAACGTGAACCGGTTCTCGCTGCACGGCCTGTATCGCAACCGGCTGGTGCGAGCGTATCTGGGCGCGTCGAACATGAAGCGCGAACCCGATCCCTTCACCGGCTTTTCCGTCGACGACAACGAAAAACTCTGGAAGCTGGGCGCCGAAAAAAACGAGCAGGAAACAAAACTGCTGCCCATCATCAATGCGACGCTGAACCTGGTACGCGGCAACGACAAGCTCGCATGGCAGGAACGCAAGGCCGAGTCGTTCTCGATGACGCCCTACTACTGCGGCAACTTCCAGGAGGGTTATCGCAAGAGCGACGAGTACGGCGCGCGCGATGGCATTTCGGTGGGCACGGCAGTCACGATCTCAGGCGCCGCGGCCAATCCCAACATGGGCTACAACTCCTCTCCCGCGCTGGGCTTTCTCATGGCGATGTTCAACCTGCGGCTCGGCGCCTGGCTGGGAAATACCAACCGCAACGGCAGGACGACTTATCGCAATACCGGGCCCAAGCAGGCGTGGTGGCCGCTCATCGCGGAAATGCTGGGCCTGACCAGTTCGGGAGGCAAGTACATCAACCTGTCCGACGGCGGGCACTTCGACAACTTGGGGCTATATGAAGTGGTGCTGCGCCGCTGCCGTTATGTGCTGGTCAGCGACGCCGGCCAGGACGACAAGTTCGGCTTCGAGGATCTGGGCAACGCCATCCGCAAGATCCGCATCGACCTGGGCGTCCCCATCGAATTCACGGACCGGATCGGCATCCTGCCCAATCCCCGCGACGATGTGAAAGACCCGCCAGCGGGCGGCTACTACGCCACCGCGAGAATCCGTTACAGCGAGATCGATCGGAACACCGACGGCACGCCGGTGCCCGATGGCTTGCTCATCTACGTCAAACCAAGCATCGCAGGTGCGCGGCAGATTCCGTATGACGTGTACAGCTATTCACGCGGCAACAAGATGTTTCCGCATGAGCCGACCAGCGATCAGTGGTTCAGTGAGTCCCAGTTCGAAAGCTATCGCGCGCTTGGGGACCACATCCTGTGGCAGCTTGGGGTCAATGCCAGTGGCGATGCTCTGCGCGATAGCAGTATCGAAGCGTTCATGCGCAGGATGACGACGAAGATTGCGGCGGTGGCGGATGAGGCGGAGAAGACGGGAGAGATCAATCTCCCCAAGCAATCCGATCCTCGTGACTGACGTAACTGGAAATAAGAGTCTCTTAACTCCATCCAAGAAACCTGCATTTTCGCCGAGGCCGATGGCCGGCACTCAAGCCAGCGCAGCGGCCAGATAAGCCACACCGGCAATCGAGATCGCCGCCGACCCATAGCGACGTGCGATGCGCACACGATCGTATGCGTGCGTGGAAAAGCGACGCACGGCGTACAACGCAGCGAAGACAGGAAGCACGACAGCCTGGTGCCCCAGCTCCACGCCCACGCTGAATGCCGCAATCGCCACCGCGACAGTCGTCGATTTCATTCCCTGCATCGCCTCCAGCAGACCACCCGCAAAGCCCAGTCCATGAAAGAGGCCGAACGTAAACGCCACCAGCATCGCCATGCGACTCGTCACCTGGTGATCCCGCGGCCAGACGACGTTGAGCATCGCGACCAGGACGATACTCGCCGCGATCATCGGCTCGACAATGCCTGACGACACTCTGATCATGCCGAGGACCGCCAGCGTCAGCGTGATCGTGTGCGCGAGGCTGAAAGCAGCAATCACCTTGACCAGCTCGCGAAACGACACGACCGCCAACGCCAGGGCGATGACGAACAGCAAATGATCGTACCCGGTGAGAATGTGGCGCAAGCCGTGGCGCACGAAGGGTAGTACGCTCGATGTCGCAGCACCAGCCGTGCCGCTGGTACAAACTTGTCGCTCACAGCGTAGAAGCAGCGGCTCCGCATGCGTCAGCAGCAATCCTTGGAGCGCGGGCCGGTCTGCATAAGCGACTCGAACGATATAACTCGCTTCCCATGGAATGCCCGGAGCAAAGGACAATTCACGCAAAGAGTCCTGGCTCAGCGTCAGTTCTCGCGCAGCGGCAAGCGGCACTGCGTATTCCAGTTCGTAGCTCGGCTGCTTGCGCGGCGTCAACTCCGTGATTCGGCCTTGCAGCCGGCGACCATCCACAACCAGTTGCAGGTGATCGAGCAGATAGCCGCCATGATCTCGAACTGCCGCCTCGAACGACGGCAACACCTGCTTGCCGCTCGCCGCGACGAGCACTTCCTCAGTCGACAGCAAGGCTTGAACGCGCACGCGATCTGGAAACACCGTGACGCTGAGCGAACCTTGCGCCACCGGATGCGCGACGGCGCTCTGAAGACACGCAATCGCCACCAGCGTACCTAACAAAAACCGCCGGCGCCGCTCAGCGATGAACATGAAAGCTGTCGTAACGCGGATTCGCAGCAGCCGCCTTACGCAGCAAGGCGCGACCCTCCTCCGCGCGCCCGGCCGCCAGATGAATCATGGCCGCGTGAAAGAACATATGCGGATCGCTGACGCCTGCCGCGAGCGCGGCATCGATCTGCTCCAGCGACGCTTCGATCTGCGAGTCGCGAAACAATGCCCAGGCCAATGCATCGCGCGCGTTAGGGCCGCCGCGCAATTCGAAGTCCTGCCTGGCCCAACGCAGGGCTTCTTCTCCATCGTGACGCACGTCGGCATAGAACCCGGCAAGGTGATGCAGGTAGTGCACTTCGCCACGTTGTACCGATTCCAGGTATCCGGCCAGTGCACGTTCGTGCCACAGGCTCGCTTGTGTCGCGTCTCCGGCGAGTGCATAGACATCGCCCAACGCCTGTTGCAACTCCGGTCGCGGCGCCTGCACCAACGCCCGTCGATATAACTCGATGGCGCGATCGAACCTGCGTTCGGCAGCAGCCAATTCAGCAGAATAGTCGGCCACGAGCCAGTAACCCGAGTAGGCGCGATCGGCCAGCTTGTAATGCTGGCGAGCGGCGTCGAACTGTCCACGACGGAATTCGAGCGCACCTTGCTGAACTTCCAGCCATGCGTAATGGCGCATCTGGCGCGCGTCCAATTGAGCGGCGGCCTTGGCGTACAGCTGTTGCGCGATGTCGATCCTGCCCCGAACACCGTGCAGGTAAGCGAGGCGCGCAAGCCGATCCCACGATGCCTCGCTATGAATCGCCGTTTCGTACGATTGCTGTGCGACGTCGTAGCGGCCCTCCTGTGTAGCAAGATCCGCATTCAGCGCGATGATTTCATCGTCGGGATTCTGCATGAGCTCAGCCAGTCTCCGGCGGAATTCCGGCAGTCGGTGCAACTGGTAATCGAGCTTCGCCCGCAGCAGCTCCATGCGAGGCAGCGATTCCGGCATGGATTCAACGACCGTGAGGGCGCGGGCAAAGCCGGCAGGGTCTCCTGTCAGCGTCGCTCGACTGTAGAGTAGATAAAGATATCGCCCGGCAGTAGCGACATTCCGCTCGGCGCCCGGCTCGACACCGTTGAGCGCAGCATCGAGTTGCCGCAGCTCGCTGTCGTAGTCACTCGGCCGCTGCGGAGAGCAAGCCGCGCAGAGAAGGACTCCCGCGATGAGCGCGAACGACGAGACCAGTTTGCGGAGGATCATACCGACTCAATGAGGATCCGCCAGGTACGGAAACTGCTCCAGAAACGGCACGTCGTTGTGTAGGGGATTCGGCGAAGTCTTAGGTTCCACCGGCGCGCCATCCCACAGCGCCTGCGAACTGAATGTTTCCACATTGCAGCGTCCACCGCCGCATCCCTGCTTCATGTCGAGAAAGATAGACAGGAAGCGATTGGCGACCTGGTCTTCGAGGCGGCGGCCGTAAGGCCACGTGCCGTTCGTGTCCATGTCCACGGCGCACACATTCGGAATGAAGATTTCGAACGAACGCTTCAACGGAATATTGAGCTTGCGCTTGTTCCAGCTGTCGTCCGGCATGTTCACTTCCTGGAACAGGCACTTCTTGACGCGCGGGAATGCCTCGACGGCGAGCTTGTAGGTTCGATACACCGACACTGGCGAGTTGTCGTGATCGAAGCAGGTGCCGAGACCCAGCGCGCTGATCGACGGGCCGAAGCCCCAACCCAGGTGTCCCAACCGGATCGCGAAATTGCGCGCGAGCGATTCGTTGTCGGCGCCGAGCTGTCGATTGTCGGCGCGCTCGTTGAGTCCGGCATCGGCGAACGGCACGCCGTCCGTATCGACTCGCTTGTAGTTCGCCAGTTCGTCGTCGAATGCATTCGTCTCACGGAAGGCACCGGTCACCCAGGCCCATGCACGCTGGTACCAGCTGCTCGAATCGTCCGGAATCGTTTCCACCTTGCTCGATGCCTTGAGCACCCAGCTTTCGCCCCACGCATTGACGATGCGATTCTGCTTGGCCGACGTCGTGACGAAACCGAGCGGCAGTTCGAGCACGATGGCGTTGATGTTACGGCCGGCCTGCGCATCCTTGCCGCTGTAGACGAAGCGATAGTTGCCGTTCGCATCCTTGTGATACTGCTTGCCCTTCCAGGCCATCGGCCCCTTGGGCAGCGCTTCTTTCATGCTCGTGCCATGGTCGGGACGCGCCGCATCGAAGTTGAACCACTGGTTGCCTTCGAGTTCCAGCAGGGTCTTCGGAATAGGCAACTCGCGCCGCCCGGTCATGGCGTGGGGCACGCGATAGAACTGCGGCGCGTAGTTGATCGAGCGGAAGAAACCGGGAAGGTCGTTGAAGAACGCATCGTCGCGGCCGCCGAGAAACACCTTGAGCGACTGTCCGCCGGCAGCGGCGATGGTCTCGGTGCGATTGAGCGTGATGTTGCGGGAGAAATTGCCCGATGGAAAACCGATGAAGTCGACACGAGCATGGCCCTTGCCGTCCGCGCGTACCCGCACTTCGGCGGGTTTCATGTGGACATATCTCTCCTTGAATGCCGCCGCGTAGGCAATCATGGTTTCGAGACTCTGTTGCTCGGCGGTGGGATGAGCCACGCGCGGCGACGGATACATCATCACGCGATAGAGCACGTCGGGATCGAACACGCCGGTCGAGGGCATGGCGGCGAACGTGAGCGCAAGCACGACACGTTCCGCAGCGCCCGTCTTGTTGTCGACCGGAAAACCGAACAGGTCGTACAGGTCGGCGGAGTCCACCGGAATGTCGGCGAAGATCGAATTGACCGCGTTGGGATCGTTGTGGTCGGCCGCGCCTGCCTCACCCGCCAGGAACAGAAGGCCGCCGAGGGTCATGCCACCCGCCAAAGCTCGAATATTCATGTGTTGTTCCTTGCGTCGCCCAGGATGACGTCGGCCGCTTTCTCGCCGATCATGTAAATCGCCGTAGCAATGAAAAATCCGGGAATGCGCGGAAACACCGACGCATCGACCACGCGCAGGCCCTTCGTGCCATGCACCCGGAAATTCGTATCGAGCACGCCGTTGCGTTCGCGCGGCCCGATGGCACAAGTGCAGGATGCGTGATGTCCCCAGGCGCTGTTGCGGACGTACTCGCGCAACTCGTCATCTGTGCGAACGTGTTCCCCCGGCTGTTCTTCGGCCGCCACCAAGCCTTCCTTCCACAACTTGCCTTTCTTCAGATCGGCGGTGAGACAGCGCACGAACTTGATGCCCTCCACCACCGACTCCAGATCCTCGCCCTTGGGATCGCTGGCCGCGTCGAAGTAGCGAAAATCTATATGCGGCGTATCGCGCGGATCGGCCGATCGCAGGCGGACGACGCCGGCGCGGTTGTTGGTGTGCGCCTTGAGAATCGCCCAAGTCAGGTAATTGAGCTTCTGCGAGAACAACTCCGAGTAGCCGGGAAAATAACCGCGAAACTCACCGAGCAAGGCGAAGCAGCACAGGTCGGGCAAGGTACGTTGCGACGTCGATCGCTTGATCACTGCGAGCACTGCGCCGTTGGTCGCGTATACGCCCTTCTTGCCCTGCTCCCATTCGCGGTACTGCGGATCGCCTTTGGAGAACGTCGCGCCCTTCAGCACCTTCCAATGCTTGAAGTTCATCCGGTGCACGACGCCGACTTCGTAGCGATCCTGCAGGTTCGCGCCGACGCCGGGCAGATCGACGAGTGGCTCGATGCCGAACTGTTGCAGGTGGGCCTTCTCTCCGATTCCGGAAAGCATCAGCAGCTGCGGAGAATTGAATGCGCCACCTGAAAGAATGACTTCGCGCGACGCCAGCATCCTGTCGATCACTCCCGGGCTCGCGGCGACGCCGGGATTCTGAGTCGCCGCGCGATACAGCTTCTCGCCTTTGAGGAATTCCACGCCGATCGCGCGCATCTGCTGATCGAACAGCACTCGCGTGACCAGGCAGTTCAGGTGAATCGTCAGCTTGTCGGGAAAGCGGCGCGCGACATCGAGCAATCGTTCGCGTGTGCCCGTCCTGGCATGACCGCTGGTGGCCAGCGGCGTGTAACGGATGCCTACCGCGTTGGCCTTCACCAGTCGCCAGTCGTTGGGATCGGCGCCTCCCTGCAGCAGCCAGCGCAATCGCGTCAGCTGCTGCTTGCCATCTTCGAAGATTTCGCCGATGGATTCGAGAATGACCTTGATGAGCTTGTGATCGCCGAACGCAGCCTCGGGAATGGCTTTCTCGGTGCGCAGCCAGCCGCTCCAGCCATGGCGCGTCGGTGAGATGCCGAGCTTGCTCAACCAGCGATAGATGGGACGATGCCGGCAATCCTCCAGGCGCTCGAAATATCCGCGCATGTTCTCGGCGCCCCACGAAGCATCGCCGGTGAGTTCGCGGATGCCATCCCAATCCTGGTTGTGCGGATAGACCGTGATCATCGCGTTGTGCGCGGTGCAGCCGCCGAGCGTGCCGGCGCGGGGATAGAGAATGCCGTCGCCTTCCTTGCAGTAGTTGGGATTGAGTTGCTGGCGCTGCGAATCGCCGTAGTGACGCACGAAAAAATCCCAGCGCAACGCGTGATTTTCGGTGGACAGCGCATGGAACGCTGGCACGTCGTAATCGTCCGGCAGGCGATTGCCGGGATCGTGCTTGTTGCCTCCCTGCAGGGTTCGCGGATCGCCACCGGCTTCGAGCACAGCAACGCGATGGCCGGCTTCCGCGAGCCGCGCCGCCACCGTTCCGCCACCCGCGCCGGAGCCGACGACGATGTACTCGTATTCGAGAGCCGCACCGTTCGCGTTGTTCATGTTCGCTTCCTGCAATGCCGTCAGAGCGTCTTGAGGAATCCGATCAACGCTTCCTTGTCGTCGTCGCTCAGTGCCGGCTCCTTGTCGTAGCCGGTGCCGAAGTAGTGGCCGCGATTGACCACGAAATCCGGGCACTTGTTGAATTCGAGCAGCTTGGGCACCAGCGGCAGGAACACTTCACGAGCCTGCTCGTCGGTGGCATTTTCCGGGAGTTTCTTGAGCGTGTGCTTTACATCCTTGAGCAGGTGCACGACTTTCTTCAGGTGCTCGATCTTGTGGTCGGGGTCGTCGCCCAGCAGGTCGAGATTGGCAATCAGGTTGACGGGTGTACCGGCTGGAATCGGACCGATCTCGATGCCGTCTTCGCCGAACAGCCACGGCGCATAACGCGCACCGACACCCTGAAGCGCACCGAGCTTGTCGGGCAGGTAGCCCGTCGGCACACGCAGATAACTCTGCTGCGTGGTGCGATCGATCAGGCCCGGGAGTTTCTTGTTGGCGGCGCCGAGCGCGAAACCCTGCGTGATGCGCGCATCGCCATCGCGCGTTTCCGGCCACAGCAACTGGTGAATCGCATCGTCGAACGACCTCATCCGCGCCGCCACCGACACATCGGGATTGCGCGAGTAACCGTTCGCGTCGACGGTGTAGTTACCGGGATTGAGCGCACCCACCGAGTTGTTAAGCAGGAAGGGCGCAGTCGACCACAAGCTGATCAGCGAAGCGGGTCTCGTGTAGCCGCGACCACCGCCCGGCATTGCGTACGTCCGCGGTTCGCCGGTGAGAGGATCGTGGACGGCGATGTCACCGACTTTATCCAGTTCCTTGTAAGTGCCCGAGGAGAAGTTGTCCCAGATGTTGTTCTGAATGGCGTTGGTCGCGAGCGGACTGCAGGCATTGGTCTGCAGCAGCGTGACCGGAACCCGCAGTTCGGTGGACAGGAAGTTGCCGTCGAGAAAATCATCGCGCAACACCAGCTCGCGCATCTTGGCCCGATACTCTTCCGTCTTGGTACGCTCCCAGTAAGTATTCCAGCACTGGAGATAGCCCTTGCCCGAGCAGCCGCCGGCCGCATCGAGCGCCGGTATGGGCTCTGGAATCTTGCTGGAATGACAACGCGCACAGCGCTCCGCGAAAGCTATCTTGCCGCGCCTGAGCTTGTCCGCATCGTTCAGCAGATAGGCGCTGCCCCCCGGCGCATCCTGCAACCGGTGCGCCTCCGTGCTCTTCAGGAAGAACAACGCCATGTTGACCGTCTGCTGTTCGGTGGCTTCCCAGTAGCTGGAGTTCTTTCTCGCCACCGCGATCTCGATGGGCGTCGTCGGCTTGCCGCCGATGAGCGGATTGAAATGCAACAGCCACTCTTCGCTGAACAAGCCGATATTCAGATAGACGCGGTTGAGGGCGCCGAGAGCGCCGACGGAATCCGCTCCATCCTTGAGCACGCGCGGCGACCAGGAAGTATCCGGCTTCTGATAGAAGGCGGTCAGTGGACCGCTACTGACGAAATCGTTGAACTGCTTGTTGTTGAGGCCGCCCTTGGTGATGTGCTCCTTGCCCCAGCGCCTGGCGATTTCCAGGCGCGAACCCAGGCCATACAGCGCGTTCATGGTCCGTGGGTTGTTTACGTTGTCGGTGGAGACCAATGACGTATCGAGCGCGCCGGGTCGCGATGTGTGGAACATCTGGTAGGCATAGCTGCTCGCATCGCCCTCCCATGCAAAGATACGATCCACCCAGAAGTACTGCGCGCCCACGTTCGAACTCAGGTTGGCCCACTGCGGGTTCTCCGGATCCTCGGGCGGATTGATCGGATTGGGGCCGACGTGGCAGAAGGCGCAGGACATGCCGACGCGATAGGGCTTTACCAGGTCCTTGGAGAAATAGTATTTCGGATCGTTATAGTATTTTTCCGCGTTCCATTTCTTCTGCGCGGCGGCGTCGAAATCCGGATTCGGGAACAGGCGCAGGCCGACGACGCCGCTCGCATAACCGTAGAAAGAACCTTTGGGCAGGCCGCTGCCGCCGTTACATTTCTCACCGCGGGCACACAGTTCGACGCCCGGATACTTCTGCGCATTCTCGAAAGGATCGGCGGTGCAGCCCGGCTTGCGCTTGTCCAGCCACAGGCCCCATTCGTTCGGTTCGGTGGGCGCTTCGAAACAGGGCTCGTTGACGAGCCCGAGATACTTCCAGCGGTCGGGACGACTGACTTTGACGTTGCATTCGACGCCCGGCGTTGCGGGACACGAAGACAGCGTCTTGAGAAAATCCAATGCACCGCCGCTCGCGGTGCCGATGGCATCCCAGAATCGATCGTTGCCGCCGGTCCATACCAACCAGGTGTTGCGGCCGCTGATTTCCGCGGGCGTGAGCGCGAGCGGTCCGTTGCGATCGCGATCCATGTCGTGAAAGTAGTCTTCATCCGCAGGGACGAATGAAGCCGCAGTTCGCCCTGCGCGACGCGCTTCGTCGAGAACGCTGCCGCTGGCAGGTTGTTTATCGCACGCAGCCAGCAACATCAGACATGACACCAGTAAATACACTAGGGCGAGAGATGCGAGGCGCGTACCTGCAGAGGTCATGTCGTGGCTCCTGGATTCCTTTCGTGCCGAAGAGTCGACCTGTGTAGGCAAGTCGGCAAGTTCGGAAGATACTTCTACGGCGGACGCCCGCTTCGATGCAGGCGTGCCAACGGCTTAGGTGTCGGAACGAATGCGTACTGCCCGATCCGGCGCGGCAAACCTACGCCCTATAAATAAGGGCCGCTACGTCCCTTAGTGCCATCGTTGACAGAGCAACGGTGCTAGTGGCCGCAGCGGAGTAACGCGAGCGCTGCGTTTTTATTCTCGTTGCGCTGGATACAGTTCGAGCCATGCGCAATCGATCGCGGTTGCCGTGAGAGTCGCGATGAGAGTGGTGTGCTGGCGCTGACCGACTGGTCAACAATGTCGGCGCGCTCGTCTATACTGCCGGTTCGCAGCAACGCACCTCCCTGCCGGACGCACCATGAACGACCTGTCGACTTTCCCGATCACGAAAAAATGGCCGCCGCAGTTTCCTGACCGTATACAGCTCTACTCCGTTCCCACGCCCAACGGCGTCAAAGCGGCGATCATGCTGGAAGAGACCGGCCTGCCCTACGAGCCGCACCTGGTGCGCTTCGAAGCGAACGAGCAGCTGTCGCCGGCATTCACTTCGCTGAATCCCAACCAGAAAATTCCGGCCATCATCGATCCCAACGGTCCTGACGGTAAGCCGCTGCCGCTGTTCGAGTCAGGCGCCATCCTCATCTATCTCGCTGAGAAGACCGGCATGCTGCTGCCGCGAACCTCGGCCGCGCGCTACGAGACCCTTCAGTGGGTGATATTCCAGGTCTCGGGCATCGGCCCGATGTTTGGCCAGCTGGGTTTCTTCCACAAGTTCGCCGGCAAGGACTACGAAGACAAGCGGCCGCGCGATCGCTACGTCGCCGAATCCAGGCGCCTGCTCGCCGTCGTGAACGACCGGCTCGCGGATCGCGCCTGGATCATGGGCGACGACTACAGCATCGCCGACATCTCGATCTTTCCGCTGGTGCGCAATCTCATCGGCTTCTATGGCGCCGCCGAGCTGGTGGGGTTTGCGGAT
Organism: Steroidobacteraceae bacterium; assembly: GCA_040509875.1. Lineage (GTDB taxonomy): Bacteria > Pseudomonadota > Gammaproteobacteria > Steroidobacterales > Steroidobacteraceae > Steroidobacter. Next base: position 28,225 of record JBEVKB010000029.1, read on the forward strand.
TTTCCGCATGTGAAGCGCGGATTGGAGGACTTCCTCGCGCGACCGGCGGTAGCGAAGGGAATCAGGGTGCCCCGGGCGGGTTGATATACGGTTGAGCTGGCCCTCAACCCAACCGCGGCGTCTGCGTCTCCAGCGACGACACTACATTCAACAGCGCCTGCGACACCCGCTCGTCGATCTCCGCCGCATGCTGCAGCTGTACTGGATAGCGAACCGATGCCTCGACGCCGTCGGCGGAGAAGCGTAGCTGCACCTGCGGTCGGGCATCTCCGCTGCTGCTCGATAGCGCGGTCTTCTGGATCTCCCGCGTCTGCCGCACGATGTCTTCACGGTAATCTTCGATGACGTCGACCACGGCTTCCGCCAGCTGATCCTTGACCTTCGCGTAGTTGACGCCGGCGGGCAGTTTCAACGTAATGTCGTGCCAGGCGAGATTGACGCCGGGGATCTGCTTGAACAACCCACCCGAGGCCTGGAAGATGATGGAGTTCGCGAACGCCACCACTCTGCCCGTGGGGCCAAGCGGTCCCTGCCCGCTCAATTCCATCAGGTGCAGCCTCACCAGTCCCAGCTCGATGACTTCGCCGGTGACGTTGCCGATCTGCACGCGGTCGCCGACGCGGATGCCGTACTTGCCGATGAGGAAGAAATAGCCGACTACCGATACCAGCACGCTCTGCATGGCGACCGCGAGACCCGCAGTGATGAGGCCGGCAAACGTCACGAGCGAACCCAGTTCGGTGGCAAACGTAGCGCCGACGATGGCAACGACCAGGCACCAGAAAATGATCTTGCGTACCAGCAGCAGCCGGTACTGACGACGCGCCTCGGCAACGTAGCGATACACTGCGCGACGCCATAGTTCAGCGGCGCCAAACACTATCGCCAGCAGGCCCGCGACGATGGCGATACGCATTCCCAGGGCTTTCAGCGCATCGTGGTACTGCTTCCTGGTCGCGTCACGCCAGTTGGCCAGGTTGTGGCGATACTGCTTGAGCAGCACGCCTTCCTTGCTCAGCGGCGTGAGAATCGACGAGGTCTGCTTGAACAGCCACGCCAGCGTGTCGAACTGGTCGCGCATACCTTTCAACGTTTCGCTGTTCGCTGTATCCGATTGGGCAGCGAGGGCGTCGCCGCGAGCCGCGAGCATCTTGAGCTGATCGAGCGGCGCCGTGCGGATCTCGGTGAACACCTGCTGCAGCGACTCGGTCCGCTGGTCGATGGCGTCGATGGTGCGGATCTTGGCCGACAGCCTCAGCACCGTGGCCGCCGAACTCCAGATCGCCAATTGACTGGATGGATTGCTGACAGCGGGAAGCAATTCCCGCACTGGCCCCGCGTCGGCCGTGGCAGCCACGGTGCCGGCCGGCGCAGTGACCGCACTCGCCGACGGAATCGATGCAGCGATGGCATCGATATGAGTCTTCAGCGCATTGGCATCGAACCCTTTCGCATCGTTCTCGCTGGTGAACTGCGCCATGGTATCGCGCAGGTTGATGCGTGCCTTGACGAGGTCGTACTCCGACTGCAGGACCGCGAGCTTGGTTTGCAGCTCGGCCTTGTTCGTGCCGGTGGCCGCGGCAATCTGTTGCCGTACGGATTCGAGGTCACCCTGCAGCGACACGCGCTGGTCGTCCAGCTTCTTCTTGAGCTCCACCAGTGCCTGCAAGGAAGGCGCTCCTTCTTCCGCAGTCCGCGCGGCACTGGCTTCACTGCTGAGCAGCTCCGCATTCGCGCGCGCGATCTCGAATGCCAGCGCCATCACCTTGTCCGCAGTCTGCCGATTGGCATAGACGATCAGCAGGTCGCTGGGCTGGGTGGCTGTCTGTTGCTGCGTGCCGAGCGTGCGGTACCAGTCGACGGTTTCGTCCAGTATCTGCACCACCTGCTCGCCTGTCATCACGGCAGCCCGCGGCCTGTCGGGAACGACTGGCTTCTGAGGTTCGGCAGCAGCGGCGGCGACATGCGCCGACGCAGTCCCGAGCAGGGCCAGGAGAGTAAGTTTTACGCGCATGGAGAGCATTTAGATGACCTTGGGATCCTAAGCATCGCGGCCGGCATTGTCTGCTATGTCGAGCCGTAGTGGATAGCCGCAGATCCGCGACAGGGATTGCATGATCCCGCTGGCCCCGGCTTGTGACTATGATGAGCTTAGGCAGTTATCCCCAGGTCTTGCAGGTCAAAATCAATGAGTCAGTTGTTCTCTCCATTCACGCTGCGGGGGACAACACTGGCCAATCGCATCACCGTCTCGCCGATGTGCCAGTACTCGGCCGATAACGGCCAGGCAGTGGTGTGGCACATGATCCATCTTGGCCATCTCGCGCTGTCGGGCGCCGGATTGCTGTGCATCGAGGCCACGGCGGTCGAGCCCGAAGGACGCATCACGCCGGCGGACCTGGGCTTGTGGGATGACGCGACCGAAGCGGCACTTGCGCCAGTACTCGCGGCAATACGTCGTCATTCGAACATAACGGTCACGATGCAGCTCGCGCACGCAGGTCGCAAGGCATCGAGCGAAGTGCCCTGGCGCGGCGGCAAGAAGATCCCAGTCGCGAAAGGCGGCTGGGTGCCGCATGCACCATCGCCAATGCCACACGCTGAAGGCGACACGACACCGCACTCTCTCGATATCGATGGCTTGAAGCGCGTGCGCGACGCGTTCGTCGCATCGGCACAGCGCGCGATGCGGTTGGGCATCGACGGCATCGAGATCCATGCGGCGCACGGCTACCTGTTGCACCAGTTTCTCTCGCCCCTCGCCAACCGGCGCAGCGACGAGTACGGCGGTTCGCTGGAGAACCGGATGCGTTTTCCGCTCGAAGTGTTCGATGCCGTGCGCGCCGCGGTGCCGCCGGAAAAACCCGTGGGCGTGCGAGTGTCGGCAACCGACTGGATGGAGAACGGCTGGGACGTCGAACAGACCATTGCCTATGTGGCGAAACTCAAGGTACGCGGCGTGGATTGGATCACGGCGTCATCCGGCGGCATCTCGCCCTTCCAGAAGATCACGCTCGGCCCCGGCTACCAGGTGCCCTTTGCCCAGGACATAAAGCAAGCGACCGGCGTCAACACCATGGCCGTCGGCTTGATCACCGATGCGCAGCAGGCGGAAGAAATCATCGCCGGCGGCAAGGCCGACCTCGTCGCTCTCGCCCGCGGCATGCTCTATGACCCACGCTGGCCCTGGCATGCCGCCGCGCAACTGGGTGCACGCGTCGAAGCTCCTCCGCAGTATTGGCGGTCGCCTCCGCGTGAGCAGAAGAATCTGTTCCTCGAAACCGTGGGCGGCGGCTGACGTTAAAATTTGCAACGACAACGAATCGTAATATTGGCCCGTTAAGATCCGTTACGAAGCCCGATATTCGGTTATTCGCGCTCTGGACAGCCGCAGCGCCTATGTTTATGGTGATTCCTCGACGATCCGTTGACCTGGCAACACGTTAGAGGGACACCGCGTGACCATTACCCATCTGGGCCGAGTTTTCTGCATCCTTGCAGCCTGCGTTACAGGCCCGGCAATAGCTTCCGGCAGCGCCGTGCAGGCACTGTTCGACCTGTCGAAAGAACAGACGAGTCCCTTTCCCAGCAACCGGTTCACGGCATTCGAGCCGCGTAACCAGACTTACCTGCGCGTGAATCTGCCGAAACCGGATTGCGCGACGCAGCCCAGCGATTGTGCCGACGTCGCCGCGATCAACACGCTGGATGGCTTCAACCTGCAGCCGCGGCTGCGTATTCCCTTCAGCGGGCCCATCGACCCCGCCAGTGTGGACGCGTCGAACGTCTTCCTGGTGAATCTCGACGAACACTTCGGTCATCGCGGCCGGCAGTCGATCGTCGGCATCAACCAGGTCGTATGGGACCCGGCGACGTTCACCCTGTTTGCCGAGTCGGACGAGTTGCTCGATCAGCACACCACTTATGCATTGATCGTTACGGATGGCGTGCGCGATACCCACGGCAAGCGCGTGCAGGGTGACGGCTTCTCGGATTTCATTGCCAGCAAGCGTCGCTCGGGCGACGTCTCTCTCAGCATCTATCGTTTCGCCTTGTTGGATGCGCTCTCGCGCACCAAGCAGCCGTTGCGCGGGATAGTGGCTGCCAGCGTATTCACGACGCAGAGCGCGACCGCCGACCTCGAAAAGATACGCAGGCAGATCGATAAGGCCCCGCCCAGCGTGGCGAACTTCGAGTTGGGCAGCGATGGCAGCCGCAGCGTCTACACGCTGGATTCGCTCACCGGCATCGAGTTGCACAGGCAAGTGGGTACAGCACCCACTTACACGGACAGCGCGGTGCCGCTGGCGGCGTTGCGGGTTCTGCCGAATGCGCCGAGTGTCGTGGGCAAGATTGCGTTCGGGCGGTACTCATCGCCCGACTATCGCAACGATCAGCTGGTCATTCCTCCCGCATTCACTCGTAACGACGCGCCGCGCGTGCGCAAGAAGAGCGATGTCTATTTCGACTTGTACCTGCCTGCCGGGTCCAAGCCCGCGAGCGGCTGGCCCACGGCAATCTACGGGCACGGCTTCACCGACAGCAAGCAGGGCTCGCCGTTGACCTTGGCTGCATCGCTGGCAGCACGTGGCATCGCGACGCTCGCCATCAATGTCGTGGGCCATGGCGGCGGCGCGCTGGGCACGATGACTATAAACACGACGAGCGGCAACAGCGTCGTGATACCTGCCGGCGGCCGAGGTAGCGACCAGAATGGCGATGGCGCGATCGACAGCACGGAAGGCGTCGAGGCACTGCCCGCGGGCAACATAGTCAATACCCGCGATGGCTTGCGGCAGACCGTGATCGACCTGATGCAACTGGTGCAGCTCATCGAAAGCGGCGGCATCGATGTCGACGGCGATGGCGCTTACGACCTGGATCGCGAACGCATCTACTATTTCGGCCAATCGTTCGGCAGCATCTACGGCCCGATGTTGCTGGCTGTCGAACCGGGCATTCGTGCAGGAGTGACCAATGTCGGTGGCGGCCCGCTGGTCGACGTCGCCCGGCTCGGTGGTTTCCGTGGCAGCCTGGGACTCACTCTCGCCACTCGCGTGCCGCCGCTTCTGAACACACCGCCGCTGGCACCGCCTTTGTTCGGATTCACGGAGAACCTGCCGCTGCGGGACCAGCCGGTGCTGACGAATACCGTGCCGGGCGCGATCAAGATCCAGGATTTCATCGATCGCTCCGAATGGGTGGCGCAATCCGGCAACCCGCTCGCCTATGCGCCGCATATCCGCAAAGAGCCGCTGCGCGGCCTGGTACCTAAGCCGATCATCGTGCAGTTCGCGAAGGGCGACGCCACGGTGGCCAATCCAACCAACAGCAGTTTGATCCGCGCCGGTGAGCTCACGGACTACACGACTTACTATCGCAACGACCTGGCCTTCGCCGCCAACCCGGCGGTGCCGAAGAATCCGCATACGTTCCTCACGAACATCGGCTCCGCCGTCACTGCCCCGATGGCACTTGCGGCCCAGGCGCAGATTGCGATCTTCTTCGCCAGCGACGGCGCCACCGTGATCGATCCCGACGGCGCCGGGCCGCTGTTCGAGACGCCGATCGCGGGGCCGTTGCCGGAGGAGCTGAACTTCATTCCTTGAATCCTTACTTCCTCCCCCGGTTGCCGGGGGAGGAAGCGGAACTAGGAAACAACCTTCCCCGCCGCCAACTCCGCTATCGCCGCACGTAGTTCACGAGGCTTGGGCGGTTTGCCGATCACCTTGTCGACGTAATCGGGCGTATCGCCGTCGCTGACCATGCGTTGACCCCAACCGGTCAGCATGGCGCAGTTCGCTTTCCACTCCCATGACCAGCGGCAGGTCGGCGCTAAATTGAGTCTTCAGCTCGATCAATACGCCGCGCAGTTGCGGCATGTCGGCCCAGCGCGCACGTGTGAGTTCCACGACCTGCAAGCCCGGGGTATTCAACTGCACCGGCAACAGTTGCGTCTCCGATTCGCGCTCGCGATAAAACTCGCGCATGCGGCCAACCGTCTCTACAACATCTTCGATGGCGTGACGAATGACTTCCAGGAAGCCTCGTCCGCGTTGACTTAGATTCGGCTCGGACTCCAACAGCGATTCGGTGTAGAGCGAAATGGGCGAGATGGCATTGTTGATATCGTGCGCAGTGCAGTTGCCGCTGCCTCCCGCGATCGCTCATACGATTGGAGGTAAGCGGTATCGCCGCCGATCGGATAGCCGCGCTGCGAAGTCTCCGCTTCGGTGGCTGCGAGGAGCAGCAGGTCGAGACCGTTGCTGACCTCGTGGGTATGAGTCACCCACGCTGCATTCTTGGTCAGGCTGACGACACTGCAATACGAGACGGCGCCGATCAGCGCGAGGAACGCGAGCGCCAGCGCAAAGCCGGCTTGAACTTTGCGTTCAGTCAGTCGATGCGTACTCTTGTTGCTTGCCGGGGGCGCCGCGCGGCAATCTCTATGGCAGCTGCCAACGCGCGCGAGTTGATGTGTTCTGTCATTGCAACGAACTACGTCCTGGGCCTCGTGGCAACGTAAATTCCGGCGCAATCTACAAGTTATCAGCCACGGACTTCATCGACGCCGTCGGCTCGGTAAACCCTCCGTCACTCGAATCTACGCCGACTGTACTGCTGCGGACCGCAATGCTTCAGGCAGCGCTACGGTGAAGCAACTTTCATGTGCGGGGCCAGCCTAGTCTCCACGCAGGATTGCGCAATGAGCACAAGTAACCCATGGGGTTGGCAAGGCTCCGGCCTCATCCATCTGCTGCAATGCGTTGTATTATGAGAGGCCTGCACGAGTCGACGCATGGAAGCCGACGCTTGCGCCACACTCCACGATCGCACGCCACCTGTCGAGTGAACTCATTGCGAAAACTCATCCTACGGCTCGATGCCGCCTTCCTCAGCCTGGCAGGCATTCTCGGCGTGTTGACGGCCCTGATGTCCTATACCTCTGGCAGCGGCCCGTTCCGCGACACGTTCCAGGGCAACCCAACCGTGGCCGGAGCGGTGGAGACTCACGCGCTGGCAATACTCGTCGCGGCGCTGCTCTGGTATTTCTCGCAGCAGCGCAGGATGACTCCGGGGAACTGGATCGGCCTGTTCGCCCACCTGGTCATGGGAGGAGGCAACATCCTCTGGTTCGGCCTGTTCATGCGGGTCCAGGCCGAGACCCTAGGTATCGCGGTCACGGCCTTGCATTTGCTGTTCGCGGCTCTGCATCTGGGGTTGTTGGTCAGGCGCGAAGGCCGTCGCGCGGAGTCGCTCTCTTTCAGGTAACGACCCGCGCCTCCGATTACCTCGGGATTCAAACGGCAGTCACCGGCCATGCTCTCTTCATTGCCGCGACGCCGCCTTTGATCATCTCCTCGAGCACGTCGAGATCGATTTCGGCGAGCTTGTTGATGTAGAGACATGCCGTGCCGCTCTTCACTTTGCCCAGTCTATCTTTGAGCGCCTCGTATTCGGGGAAGTCGCCGCTGATGTAGACGACCATGTGGGTCTTGCGCGGCGAGAAGCCCACGACGCACATCTCACCGGTATGCCCGGTTTCGTAGGTGTAGTGGTAGCTGCCGAAGCCGACGATGTTCGGCCCCCACATCTGCGCTTTCCAACCTGTCACCTTCGAGAACAATTTGTGCAGCGCCTCTGCATCCTTGCGACGCGCTTCACTCTCCACCTCACCGATGAAGTCCTTGACGCTAGCCCTGGTCGGCTTCGTTCTCGTTTCGGCCATATCCTTGCCCTCCCAATTCAATCTACTCCAAGCCAGGGCGGATGACACTGCCTTTCCCGTGCGCATTCGCAGTAGGGGCAGCGTCGCGGCACGCGTCTGTCGTCGACATCCCTCGATGACTACGGCGATAAATCATGACCGCTCCTTCCTGTCTACGTGTGCTGATCGTCGGCGCGGCTCTGTCCATGGCATCCGGTGCAGCCTTGGCAGCGTCCTTCGATCTGTCCACCGCAACCATAGCCGACATCAACGCCGCATTTGCGGCAAAGGCGCTCACGTCGGAGCAACTGACGCGGCTCTACCTTGCGCGCATCGCGGCGTACGACAAGCAAGGACCGACACTCAACACCGTCATCACGTTGAATCCTCATGCGCTCGAAGAAGCACGAGCGCTCGACGCAGAGCGCAAAGCGAAAGGGCCACGCGGTCCGCTGCATGGCATTCCCATTCTGCTCAAGGACAATTTCGATACCTATGACCTGCCGACCTCCGCGGGCAGCACTGTCCTGAAGGATTCCATTCCTTATGCCGATGCCTTCGTCGTAAAAAAATTGCGCGCTGCGGGCGCGCTCGTCCTGGCGAAGGTCAATCTGAGCGAATTCGCGAGCGGCGGCGGTTCGCCGGACGGTTACAGCTCGCTGGGTGGACAGACACGCAATCCACACGATCCGACACGCAGTGCCGGTGGTTCGAGCAGCGGCACTGCCGCAGGACTTGCTGCAGTGTTCGGTCAGTTCGGTCTTGGCACCGATACGCTCTGGTCGGTACGGTTTCCGAGTTCGTTGAACGGCGTCGTCGGCTTGCGTCCGACGACCGGCCTGCTCAGCCGCAGCGGCATCGTACCGCTCGCACTGACTCACGATTCAGCAGGACCGATCGCGCGCAGTGTCTACGATGTCGCCGTCTCTCTCGGCTTCATGACGGGCGTCGATCCCACCGACGATGCGACGTTTGCATCGGCCGGTCATTTCGAAACCGACTACACGCAACACCTGCAGACCGGATCGCTGCGTGGCGTGCGCATCGGCATACCTAGAACATTCTTCGGCCAGGATGCTGAGACTGACCGCATCACCGAAGCAGCCATTGCTACGCTGAAATCCCGCGGTGCCGTGATCGTCGATCCGTTGATCATTCCCGAGCAACTGTTGATCGGTAAAGCCGGTGTCTGGCGTGCGGTCGGCCCTCCGGAGTTCGGACCGCAACTCGCCGCCTACTTGAGCAAGTTGCGACCGGGACAACCGCGATCGCTTGCCGAAATCGTCGCGCGCGCCGAGGAGATGGGCAGCGGCTATGCCAACGCGCCCAAGCTCAAGAGCATGAAGGCATCGCTCAACGCGCCATCACTCTCCGATCCTTACTACGTCGCCGCGAAGAATGAGGGACGCGCCATGACTATCGCGACGCTCAGGGCCGTGTTCGCCGCGAACGGACTCGATGCCATCGCGTTTCCGACATCGCCGAAGCCGGCACATCTCATCGAAGACTTGCGTCGCGGTCCGGGCGCCGCGGAGTCGGCATTCAACATGGCGCCGGCCACAGGATTTCCCGAACTGGTTGTGCCATCGGGCATGACCAACAGCGGATTGCCGGTAAGCCTGTCGCTGCTGGGATTGCCATACACGGAGGCGCAGTTGCTCGCTTATGGATATGACTTCGAGCAGGCGACGCATGCGCGCGTGTTACCGAAGACGACGCCGGCGCTGCGCGGAGAGGTAGTGCGCTATTGATACAGGCGGGTAAAAGTTGACGGGCCGCCTGCTTCCCGCCGAAAATCCTTCTCGATAGTTTCGTTCAGCGACGCGATATCCGATCGGCGTCGCATCCGGCCAGCCAGTTTCCTCAGCCACGCCAGCCTCTCTTCGTCCGCTCATGCGGCGACCGAGCGTGTCGGATCCTGGCCGTGACTCCATCCCCTGATGAAGATCGCAGCCTCCTTGCGTCGACCGCGCACGTTCGCAATATCGGCGTCGGTTGATTTTCGATCTTCACAGGAATGAACGCATGACGCGCGCTTCCATCCGCCTCTGGTACGGCATTCACAAATGGACCAGCCTGGTCTGCACGGTATTCCTGTTGATGCTGTGCCTGACGGGATTGCCGCTGATCTTTCATGAAGAGATCGATGCCGCGACGGAGGCTAGGTCGGCACTTCCACCGATGCCCGCGGGCACGCCACTGCGGAGCCTCGATGACGTGATGACGGCGGCGCTGGCCTCGCGTCCCGGCGAAGTCGGTTTGTTCATGAGCTTCGACGAAGATCGCCCGGTGGTAAACGTCACGACCGGACCCGCCGCGGACGCGCCACCGGAACAGATGCACTTCATGTCGCTCGACCGGCGCACCGCGCAACTCATTCCGACACCCGATGACGGCGGCGTCATGCATTTCCTGCTACAGCTGCACGTCGACATGTTTCTCGGCCTGCCCGGCACGTTGTTCCTCGGACTGATGGGCCTGCTGTTCTTCATCGCTATCGTCTCGGGCGTGGTGGTCTACGGTCCCTTCATGAAGAAGCTGGATTTCGGCACGGTGCGCACCACGCGCAGCCAGCGCATCAAATGGCTCGATTCGCACAACCTGCTCGGCATCGTCACGCTCGCCTGGGCCAGCGTCGTCGGCCTGACCGGCGTGATCAACACGTTCAGCCTGCCCATCCTGCAGCTCTGGCAGGTCGGGCAGCTCGCGGAAATGACAGCGCCCTATGCAGGACAATCACCGCCGACGCATCTCGGTTCGATCCATCTGGCCGTCGACAGAGCGATGGCCGCAGCGCCCGGCATGCGTCCGCAATTCGTCGCGTTTCCCGGCGGATCGTTCAGCAGCAAGCATCACTACGCTGTATTCCTGCAGGGCGATACGCCATTGACCAAGAAACTCTTGCGACCGGCGCTCATCGATGCGGAGACCGGCGAGTTGACCGATACGCGCGCATTGCCTTGGTATGTGCAGGTATTGCTGCTTTCACAACCGCTGCATTTCGGTGACTACGGTGCGCTACCGCTGAAGATCCTGTGGGCGTTGCTCGATATCGTCACCATCGTAGTGCTCGGCAGCGGCGTCTATCTATGGCTGGGACGTCGCCGCAGCCCCATCGAAGCGCGCCTGCTGGAGTTGCAGACAGGCGGAGTGCAATGACGAAGCGCGCGAAGCGAAGTGTCTTCGGCGCACCGCTGCTGATTGCGGTCGCTAGCATCGTAGGGTTAGTGAGCGCGCTGCTGGGCGATGGTTATCTTAATTCGATCTCGTGGGCGGCGCTGACAGTGCCGGTGGTCGTGATCGTATGGGCGCTGAGGCGACGCAGGCGTTGAACTGCGAGGACAGCGTCGACACCTGTCCACTATAAAGCACACTCCTCGCGCTGCTCGCGAGCGATCCTGCTTCACAACGGCCCGACCTTTGCATCGGTGCGGAGAAGCCCATCACCGTGAGCGTGCGGGTGCTATCGGGAACGCACAAGGACCTGAAGAGCGCCGTCGCCAACGGCAGCTTTGGCGAAGACCTGTTCTACCGCCTCAACGTCGTGCCGATCCGCGTGCCGGCGTTACGTGAGCGGCCCGAGGATATTCCGCTGCTCGTCAGTTATTTCTCGCGGCAGATCGCCGCGAGAAATAACTTTC
>JBEVKB010000030.1:0-26280 GCA_040509875.1 Steroidobacteraceae bacterium
TCGATGCTGTCGATCTCCAGGTCCTCGAACAGGCGCGCCTCGATCGTGACATCGTCGGGGCGCAGTTGGAACAGGTCCACCAGCGTCGTGCGAATGCGGTTGAAGATGTCATCGTGCGAATGCATTTACTGCCTTACTCCAGCCGCAGGTAGGCGGCTCATCGACTCAATGCCGCGAGCATTGTCACATGCAACACGTCTACGCGTGCTCGATCCATGCCGCAACTGCCGGGCGGCGCGGGGGAGTTTAATTCGCCCGGGCGTTCATTTCATCCGATGGGTTCGCGGGTCGGTCATTTGGACGAGCGCCTGGATGGTCGTGGGGACGCGCCAGCACCGCCTGGAAATGAACCTGCAGATGTTCATTGAGCGCGCGCGAGGAGACCGGCAGCGATGCCATGGCGCGGTACGGCGACAGATCGATGTCTTCGCCCACCACCAGCGAAAAATGCGGCCGGCGCAGCGGGATGCGGTACCAGGGCTCGGCTTTGGTCAATGTCGTCGGCCAAACGCGGATGTAGACGGGACAGACGCTCGCCGCCGCGCGCACGGCGACATTGGCGGCGCCGCGGTGAAAAACGAACGACTGGCCAGGAACGGTGCGGGTTCCCTCGGGAAACATGATCACTGCCTGGCCCTCGCGCAACGCCGTCGCAGCCGCTTCGATCATGGTCGAGGTGGGATCGTTGGTGATGAATTCAGCCAGCGTTACGGCGCCGCGCGTCAACGGATTGCGCCACAGCCCATGTTTGACGACGCAGCCGGTGCCGCGGACGAATGCCAGCAGAAACACCACATCGATCAGGGAAGGATGATTCGCGATGATGAGCTGGCCGGGTCGGCCCAGCCGCTCGGCGCCGCGAAATTCATAGGTCATCCCACCAAGTCCGGCCATCTGCGCGACGAACAGGCGCAAGCTCGCGCGCATCATGCCCCGCGCGCGCGCTCGGCGGCGCTCACGCGAAGCAGGCAGAATACGCACGAGCGGCATGAGGACGAAGCCGACCAGCAGTGCGCCGATGCTGAATAGAAAGAAGCTCAGCGCCGTGACGACGAAGCGCCAGTAGCGGGCATCCTGGCCCCGTGAGGCAGGCAGCTGTGCGGCAGTGTTGCCCGACTCGATAGGCGGCTCGGCGATCATCGCGGGATAATCTCCTGCCCGGCGCAGTGGCGGCAACCCCGCGGGCGCAGGCTTCGTTCCCGGCAGCGATCGAACTCCAGGACCAACCCAGGATGCGCAGGAAACCATGATCGATCTATGGCTCGGCTCGCCAGCGGCGGAGCAATGGTTCGACGCCGGCAAGCTGAGCACTGCCGAGCGCGATCGCTACGATGGATTGAAAGGCGAGCACCGACGCCGTGAGTTCGCCGTGAGCCGCGCCTTGCGCCATGCGGCCCTGGGTAATTCATCCGGTGATTCATCTGCTCCCTCGAGCCTCAGTCACAGCGGCGGCTGGGCGGCTGTGGCGCGAGGCGCTCCGGGTTACCGAGTGGGAGTGGATCTCGAATTTCATCGGCCGCGCAACCTGCTCGGTATCGCGCGTTTCGCCTTCGATCCGGCCGAGATCGCCATGCTGGAAGGCTTGCAGCCTGCGCAACAGCCCGCGGTGTTCTACGCTTTGTGGACACTGAAAGAGTCGATGGCCAAGGCGCTCGGCCTGCAACTGCTGGAGGCGTCGCGCCAGTGTGTGTTCGTCTCCGGGAACCCGGCGGATGCCGATGCCTGGCGAGGGACTGCCCCCACGCATGAACCCTGGATGGTGCGGGTCTTCCGGCCACGGCCGGATATGGCACTCTGCGTCACCGTCATCGGCAGCAACGATGCCGAATCCATCGCTACCTGCGAGTGGCCTTCCGATTCGCTCAATGGCAGACGAGGCGAGTGGCAGTCAACGGTGACGGTTCGCGGGGAGGAGGCGTGACCCGCCCACCATTCACCAGATTCCCGCGAGTGGATTCATTTAACTGCGCAAAGCAATAGCGGCGACGCGATGTCCGCAGACTTGGGACGATGCGACAGAATGCCGGAGAATCAGGTATTTGCGACAGGGTGATACGGCAAAGGTTACTAACAGGGGCGCTTCAAGATGACGAAACGAAGTCAAGACCCTGCAGCAAAAATACCCTCGAACGCTAAACCTATGTTTTTTATCGTGAAAGGTAGGGCGATCAAATTCTGTTCGACGCCCCGAACCCCCCGAGAATCGCGCACTTGAGACGCTTGGTCCCAATCTATCCACAGACTTATCCACAGGTTTTGTGCAAAACAATCCGCATCGGAATAGGTAGCCAACACGATATTCAGCAACGCGATGGGCGGCGGCGATGATCGTCCTGGTGGCTATCGATACGCCGTTGCGGCGAACTTTCGATTACCGGCTGCCGGCCGAGATGGCTGGCGGCGATATTGCGCCTGGCCAGCGGGTGCTCGTGCCCTTCGGACGACGTCGGGTGGTCGGCATCGTGATCGAGTGCCGCGAGAGCAGCGATGTCCCCGACGAGAAGCTGCGCAGCCTGTTGAGCGTGATCGACCCTGAGCCGGTGTTCGATGCGGGCCTGCTTGGCCTGCTGACCTGGGCCGCGGACTACTATCGCCATCCCATCGGCGAGGTGCTGGCGGCAGCGTTGCCGGTGGCGTTGCGTCAGTCCGTTCCCTTGCTCGCGCACCGAAAGGTGTGGCGACTGACGGTGCAGGGACGCGAGTCGGCCGCTGAGGCGTTGCCGAAAAGAGCGCCGAAGTTGCGCGCGGCGATTGGCTTCCTGCAAAGCACGGAATCGGCGACCACCGCGGAATTGGAAGCCGCGGCGGATGTGTCGCTTGCGACGCTGCGCGACTTGGCCCGCCGCGGCTACGCAGAGCAGGTCGAAGTCGTCAGCACAGCCACAGTGGCCGCGCATGCCGGCGCTCGCGAACCGCTATCTCTGAATGAGGCACAGTCATCCGCCGTCGCGAAGATCGTCGCATCGCTCGACGGGTTCACTACTTGGCTCTTATACGGCGTCACGGGCAGCGGCAAGACCGAGGTCTATCTCAATGCGATTGCAGAGGTGCTCGCGCGCGGCAAGCAGGCGCTGATCCTGGTGCCGGAAATTGCGCTGACGCCGCAACTCATCCTGCGCTTCCGCGAACGCTTCGATGCGCCGCTGGCCATCCTCCACTCTGGCCTGAACGACACTGAACGATTGAGTGCGTGGCGAGATGCGCGCTCAGGAGCCGCGCAGATAGTCATCGGCACGCGCTCCGCCATCTTCGCGCCGCTCTGGAATGTCGGCATCATCATCGTCGACGAGGAGCACGATCCGTCGTTCAAGCAACAGGAAGGCTTCCGCTATTCGGCGCGCGATCTCGCGATCGTGCGTGCGCAACGTTTAGCGGTACCGATCGTATTGGGATCGGCGACTCCATCGCTCGAAAGCCTGGGCCGTACGCAGCGACAACCGGACACGCTGCTGTCGCTGCCGCAGCGGGCGGCGGATGCGGTACCGCCGCGGCTGACACTGATCGATCTGCGCAAGCACGGAGAAGCGCAGGGAATCGCTACGCCCGCGCTGATGGCTATGCAGAGGCATCTCGATGCCGGCAACCAGGTGCTGCTTTTTCTCAATCGACGCGGCTATGCGCCCGTGCTCTTCTGTCCGGCGTGCGGCTGGGCTGCGCACTGCAGGCGTTGCGATGCGCATCTCACCGTGCATCGCGGCTCACCGGACCTGCTCTGCCATCATTGTGGCGCGCAGGAGCCGACGCCGAGGCAATGCCCCACGTGCAAAGCCGAAGTGAAGCCAGTGGGCCAGGGCACCGAGCGCATCGAGGAAACGGTGGCGCGGATCTTTCCCGCTTTTCCGCTGGCGCGCATCGATCGCGACAGCATGCGGCGCAAAGGCGAGTTGGAAGCGACGCTCGAACGCGTTCAGGACAACGAGATCCGCATCCTGGTGGGCACGCAGATGCTGACCAAGGGTCATCATTTTCCGAACGTCACGCTGGTGGTGGTGCTGAACGCGGACCAGGGGCTCTTCAGCACGGACTTCCGCGCCAGCGAGCGACTGGCGCAGACCATCATCCAGGTTGCGGGCCGCGCTGGGCGCGCGGCGCAGCCCGGTGAGGTCATGATCCAGACCGAATATCCTGAACACAAACTGCTGCGG
The DNA here is from genome assembly GCA_040509875.1 of Steroidobacteraceae bacterium. GTDB lineage: Bacteria > Pseudomonadota > Gammaproteobacteria > Steroidobacterales > Steroidobacteraceae > Steroidobacter. The sequence continues at coordinate 4,146 of JBEVKB010000030.1, forward strand.
CTGCTGCTCGACGGCGGCTACGAGGCGTTCGCGCGCGGTGCATTGGAGGAGCGCGAAGCCAGTGCCTGGCCACCCTTCACGCGCATTGCGCTGTTGCGTGCCGAGGCCACCGAATCCAACGCCGCCTCCGCGTTTCTGGAATCGGCATGGGCGGCCGCGCCGGCAGCTGCATTGCGCGGCATCCGTTTCTTCGGGCCTGCACCGGCGCCGATGGAGAGGCGCGCCGGGCGCTACCGGGCGCAACTGCTACTGCACGCGGCGACCCACGGACCGCTGCAACGCCTGTTGAGCATTTGGATTCCGGTGGTCGAAGCGCTTCCCGAGGCGCGGCGCGTGCGCTGGTCGATCGACGTGGATCCGGCGGATCTGGCGTGAGCGCGCCCTCTGGCAACGAGTGCAACTGCTACAATACTAAGTAAGCACTTACTATTATTTTCGCGCGCCTTGAAACACCAGATCGAACTGCTTCTGCAGGCTGCCATCGCCACCCTGCCCCCGGAGATTCTCCCCGCCGACGTCGTGTTGCCGCCGATCGAGGTGGACCGCACGCGCGATGCGGCTCATGGCGATTTCGCCACCAACATAGCGTTGCAACTCGCGCGGCCCGCACGTCGCAATCCGCGTCAGCTTGCGCAGGCATTGCTGGAGGCGCTGCCGGCCAGCGACCTGGTCAGCAAGGTCGAGATCGCCGGCCCCGGCTTCATCAATTTCCACCTGTCACCGACGGCGTATCAGCAGGAGCTGTCGCGCATCGTCGATCTCGGCGCGGCTTACGGTTACGGCACGACGGGCCTCGGCAAGCGCACAGTGATCGAATTCGTCTCGGCCAATCCCACCGGACCGCTGCATGTCGGTCACGGCCGCCAGGCAGCGTTGGGCGACACGCTCTCGGCGTTGCTGTTGACGCAGGGTTACGAAGTCAGCCGCGAGTTCTACTACAACGATGCCGGCGTGCAGATCCAGAATCTCGCGCTGTCCGTGCAGGCCCGCGCGAATGGCATCGGGCCTGGGGACCCGGGCTGGCCCGAGTCCGCCTATAACGGCGAGTACATCCAGGAAATCGCGCAGGAATTCCTGGCGCGGGAAACTGTGCATGCGCTCGACGGCGATCCGGTTCGCGCCAGCGGCAAGGTCGACGACCTGGAGTCCATCCGCAAATTCGCCGTGGCCTACCTGCGCCGCGAACAGGACCTGGACCTGCAGAAGTTCGGCGTGCACTTCGACGTCTACTATCTCGAATCCAGTCTCTATACCGACGGCAAGGTCGCCGAGACGGTGGACCGGCTCATCGCCAGCGGCAAGACCTACGAGAAGGACGGTGCGCTGTGGCTGAAGACCACGGACTATGGCGACGATAAGGATCGCGTCATGCGCAAGACCGATGGCACGTACACCTACTTCGTGCCCGACGTCGCCTATCACCTGACCAAATGGCAGCGCGGCTTCGAGAAGGCAATCAACGTCCAGGGCACCGACCATCACGGCACAATTGCGCGTGTGCGCGCCGGTTTGCAGGCGCTGGATGCGGGCATTCCGCAAGGCTATCCCGATTACATCCTGCACAAGATGGTTCGCGTCATGCGCGGCGGGCAAGAGGTCAAGATCTCGAAACGCGCCGGCTCTTACGTGACGGTGCGCGACCTGATCGAGTGGGTCGGCCGCGATGCCGTGCGCTTCTTCCTCGCTTCACGCAAGGCAGACACCGAATTCGTGTTCGATATCGACCTGGCGCTGGCGCAGAGCGAAGAGAATCCGGTTTATTACATCCAGTATGCGCATGCCCGCGTTTGCGCCGTCTTCCGCCAGCTGCTGGAGAAAGGCTTCACGCATGAGCGCGACGTCGGCGACAGCAACCTGTCGCGACTGATCGAGCCGCACGAGAAAGCGTTGATACGCCGGCTCGTCTACTACCCGGAAATGTTGCAGTCGGCGGCGTTGGCGCTCGAGCCGCACCAGATCGCGCATTACCTGCGTGAAGTCGCCGCGGAGTTTCATACTTACTACAACGCGCACACCTTTATCGTCGACGACGTCGGCCTGCGCAATGCGCGGCTGAATCTCATCGCGGTCACTCGCCAGGTGATCGAGAACGGCCTGAAGCTGCTCGGCGTCTCCGCGCCCGAGAAAATGGAACCGCGAACTCCACCCGTCGACGGCTGACAGCGCGCGTCACCATGTCCCGCGACTACAAGAATTCCAAACGCCGCTCCAGCAGCGGCAGCAGCAGTTGGTCCGGCTTCGCCGGCTTCGTGCTTGGCTTGGCACTGGGCCTGGCTGTGGCGATGGCCGTCTATCTTTACGATCGTCGCGCCACTGCCGTCGTCGCACAGCAGTCCGAGCCGATCGCACGCGACGAGCGTCCGCAGTCAGGCAAACCGGCGGCAGCATCACCGGAAGCCGAAACGCAGTTCGATTTCTACGAAATGCTGCCTAAGTTCGAAGTCGTGGTGCCGGAACAGGACGGCAAGGCGGCGCCGACGTCAGGCGCGACGACGGTGGAAAAACCCGGTGCCTATATTCTGCAGGCAGGTTCGTTTCGCAATCACGCCGATGCAGATCGCGTGCGCGCGCTGATTGCCATGCAGGGCGTCGAATCGAAGATTCAGAAGGTCACCATCGACAAGGACACCTGGCACCGCGTGCGCGTGGGTCCGATCGCGAACCTGCAGAAGCTGGAAGAGACGCGTGGGAAGTTGAGGCAGGCGCAGATCGATGCGCTGGTGATTCGCGTCGGGGAATGATTTTTCCCTCCCCCCCGGCGACCGGCGGAGGAGCGCGAGAGAACCAGAGGTGCGTCAATCCTCCGCCAACTGCCTGAAATCCACGCCCAGCGAGCGCAACTTTCTATATAGATGCGTTCTCTCCATCCCCACTCGCTTGGCAAGCTGCCCCACCTTGCCGTTGCAGAGAATCAATTGCTGCTGCAGGTACGCACGCTCGAAGTGTTCGCGTGCTTCGCGCAGCGGTAACGCCAGCAGATCCTGCTTGACCAGCGGCTCGGTGCTAGGCGCCTGCGAGGCGAGCTCGCGTTCGATTTCATCGAGACGGATTTCCTCCTCGCCGCCGAGGATGAGCAGACGCTGCACCAGGTTCTTCAGCTCGCGGATGTTTCCCGGCCACGGGTAGTTGCGCAACCGGTTCTGCGCGGCCACGCCGAAGCGACGCAGCGGCAGGCGCTCTTCATCGACCAGCCGGTCAACGTAATAGCGCAGCAGGTCAGGCACGTCCTGAGCGTATTCACGCAGCGGCGGTACATTCAAAGTAATGACATTGAGTCGCGACAGCAGCTCCGTCTGCACCCCTGCACCGTCATCGCTGGCGAGCAGGCGCGGCGTGCCCGATCCAATGATGCGCGCATTCAGGCGTATCGGCGTTGCTCCACCCACGCGAGTAATCGTCTGCGTTTCGAGAGCGGCAACCAGCAGCCCCTGCGCCTTCGGCGGCAGGTCTTCGACACCGTTGACGAACAACACACCGCCGCTCGCCTGCTCGAACAAACCCGCGTGAGAACCGTTGGCGTCCTCAGTGCCGAGCATCGCGGGCGCCGCACTGTCATCACCCATGCCGGCGCCGACCAGCTGCACGAAGGGTCCGCTGGCGCGTGGGCTGATCGAATGAATGTAGCGAGCGAACCCTTCGCGGCCCGAACCGGTTTCGCCGACGATGAGAATCGAGGTTTCGTGGGGCGCCACCTGCTGCACGTGTTCGCGCAGGGCATGCATCAGGCGGCTCTTGCCGACCGGCGCAATCAATGACGGCGTCATGGCTCGGCCGGCCTGGCGCTTGTTGCGACCTGAGTCGAGCGCGCGCTCCACGGTCCGCAGCAGTTTCGCCAGCGACAGCGGCTTCTCGACGAAATCGAAAGCGCCGAGGCGCGTAGCTTCCACAGCCGTCTCCACAGTGCCGTGGCCCGACATCATGACCACCGGACACGAGATGCCACTGCCCTGCGACCATTCACGCAGCAAGGTGATGCCATCGGTATCCGGCATCCAGATGTCCAGCAGGACCAGGTCGGGATCGTGCTGTGTCCGGCTCGCCCGCGCTTCGACCGCATCGCCGGCTACAGCCACGTCATAGCCTTCGTCCGCGAGAATCTCCTTCAGGAGTCCGCGGATTTCGAGTTCGTCGTCAACAACCAGAATGCGAGCTGCACTCATGCACTTTCTCTCCGGGGGACACTCTGTCGGTGTCCCATGTTCGTCTGTTCACATCCTAGTCCCGCTCTATCCGCGGCGCACCGCGACGGACTGGGCGGTGAGTCAGGGTATCCGAACCAACGCCTCTCTGGATGACGTACGACGTTCACGCGGTCCGCCGGATCGCGTACTCGCCGCCAGCGGCAGCTCGATACGGATGCGCGCACCGCCTGTCCGACTGTTATCCGCCTCTATTTTGCCGCCGTGCTCTTCGACGATCTTTTTCACGATCGCAAGCCCCAGTCCCGTGCCCTTGGTCTTGGTGGTGACATACGGGTCGAACACCGTACGGATGACATCGGCGCGAAATCCCGGGCCGTTGTCCTCGACGACGATTTCCGCAACTGCCCCACCGGTTTTTTCCAGGCGCCGCGTCTCGACCCGCACCGCGGGTGAAGCAATACCTTCCAGTGCTTCAATGGAATTAGCAAGCAGATTGTGCAGGATCTGGCGCAGGCGGCCGCGATCCGCTTCGATCTCTCCCAGCGAGCGATCGAGCGTGAGTTGCGGGCGGCGCTGCGGGTCCTGGGCCGAGTACAGTTCGGCGACTTCGCTGACCAGCTGATTTAGATCGAATCTAGCCACTTCCATGTGCGGGGCGCGCGCGTACTCGCTGAACGCGTTGACCATTTCCTTCATGGCCTCCACCTGCTGGACGATGGTATGGGTGGCTCGGTCCAGCATTTGCGCATCGGCGGCATTCATCGATCCCATCAGCTTGCGGCGCAACCGCTCGGCGGAAAGCTGGATGGGCGTCAGCGGATTCTTGATTTCGTGCGCCAGGCGTCGCGCGACCTCGCCCCAGGCAGCGTCACGCTGCGCTTGCAACAACGCCGTGATGTCATCGAACACCACGACGAAACCGCGCGGGGTGTGATCTTCGCCACTCAATGTAGTACAGGCACACATCAGCACTCGGCGCGTGGATTCTCCCTGCAATACCAGTTGTTCGCGCCATTCGGTTTCGCCGGCATCGAGGTGCCCGCTGCAGGCAGTCTCGAATTGTTCGAACAACAGGTTGCCGCTGCTCACCTGCGCCAGCGGCTTGCCGATGCAGGCCTCGATATCGGCGCCGAGAATCGCACCCGCAGCATGATTGACGGTGCGAATCCGGCGATCCAATTCGAGCGAGATCACGCCGGTGGACAGGCGCGCAAGGATGACAGCGAGATTCGCGCGCTCGGCTTCGACTGCCTGCTGGCTGCGCAGAGTGTCTTCGCGTGCGCGCGCGAGGCGCTTGGTCATGTCGTTGAACGAATGCACCAGCACGCCCATTTCATCGTGCGAGGTAAGCGGCAGCCGCATGTCGAAGTCGCCCTTGGCTACCGCTCGCGTGCCAGCGACCAGATCCTGGATCGGCTGCACCAATCGGCGCGCGGACCAGAACGCGCCATACAGCGCGGCGAACAGAGAGAGCAGCAGCACGAGGGTGAGAGTGAGCGTGAAGCTGTCCTTCAGCGGCTCGCGCAAGCGCGCCTTCTCGTTGTAACGCTGATAGGAAGATTCGACCGTATCCGCTAGTTCACCGAGGCGGCGCTCTACCGGATAAACCGCGAGCACGATGCGCTGCTCTTCGCCGGGCACGACGCGCGGAACCTGCACCGCCGTGCGCACCAGATAACCACCGCCAGCCAGCGGATCGAGCGTCACATAATCGCGCCCCTGGCGGACCTGCATCATGACTTCGTCACTGGCGCGTCCCGGAATGATTTCGCCCAGGCGATCCGAACTCGTGGCGATGATGCGGCTGCTGGACCCCAGCAGCGTGAGTTCGACCGCATCGTTTTCCGCGCGTAACTGGTCCAACGCCTGGAACGGCTCGGCGCCGCGCAGCGCCAGCTGTCCGGCGATCACGCGCGTGCGATCGAGATTCTGGCGCATGCGGATATCGAGCGCCGCGCGCGACAGCGTGAGTGCGTCTTCCAGCCCGGCGCGAATCTCGACGTGGAACCAGCTATCGATGCCGCGATTGAGAAACACGATCGAGAAGTAGAAGACCAGCAGCAGCGGCAGCATCGCGAGCGTGGCTGACATCACCACCATGCGCGCTTCCAGCCGCGATCCGACGACGCGACGACGCCAGTCCCGCAGCAGTTGCATGAGCCGTCCGCCGATCAGGATCAGCAGCACCACCAGGCCCGCGGCGTTGACGCCGACGATGAAAGGATGCAGGTTGCTGAAGTTCGCCGACTGCTGCACCGTCTGCGCCATCATCAACAGCGCCGCGACCCACAGCCCCGAGCCTATGAGCACCAGGACCGAAACGATGGCCCGTTTCAGAGCTGGGGAGACCATGTGTACCACTCGCTGCGCTGACGCCAGTCATCGGTCCAGAAGAGTACGAATCGCAGGGCATCTGGCATGGTGCGCGCATCCACCGTTGCGCGGACACTGACTTCGTGACGCGCGCTGGGAAGCACCAGTGCCCTATCTAGAATGGGCAGGTTAGTAAGGACGCGCAGCGAATCGATCGCCGCATCCAGCGTGGCGAAGGATGCCTGCTCGTCGCTGTTCAGGTTGCGCACCAGGTAGCGCTCGCTGAGCGCGTGATAGACGAGTTCGTAGTGCTGTTCGAGCGTGGCGACGGTTTCGTCCAGCCAGTAACGCCGCTTGCGATGCACGACGATCTCGACATCCAGCGTCAGGGTCACGCCATCGCGAATGGCGCGTCGCGCGCCCTCAGGCAACTCCAGATCGATGGTCGCGTTGAGCTGGTAGACGCTGTCGGCAGGCTCGACGAATGCCGAACGCACTTCGATCTTTTCCTGCGACGACCCGGACTGGGGCCAGGCAGCACATGAAAATGTCAGCAGCATCGCCACCACCATCGCGCGACAGGCGATCAAGGTACGCAGCCCTGCATGCATCGTATATCGGATCGTCGGAGACAACAGCGCGTCAGCCTTTAGATTCTTTCAGTGAACATCGTGCGAGTCCCCCACCTGTCGGCGATCGCCGGCAACAACCGGTAGCATCCGCGAGGCTCAGGCCTTCTCCACGCACGCGTAATAAAAGCCATCCATTGCCGCAGTGCCTGCGGCAATCGGATAACCCGCCGCTGCCTTCCTGCCCGACGATGACACGGGCAAACCACTCGGGCCGATCTGGCCGATGAGTTCCGCGGTGACGTCACTCGCCCCCGACTCGCGCCAGAGAAAGCCAGCAACTACCGCTTCATTTTCAGCGCGCAGCGCCGAGCAGCTTGCGTACACGAGCCGTCCTCCCGATTTCAGCAACGGCCACATGCTGTCCAGAAGCGTGCCCTGCCGCTGCGCCAATGTCACGATATCTTGCCGCCGGCGCAGCAGCTTGATGTCGGGATGTCGGCGAATGACGCCAGTCGCCGAACACGGCACGTCCAGCAGGATCCTGTCGAACGGCCTGCCGTCCCACCATGACGCCGGATCGGACGCATCCCCTGCCTCGAGAGTTGCCCGCAACCCCAATCGCTGCAGATTTTCTTCGACCCGTTGCAGCCGTGCCGCAGACACATCGACAGCAACCAGTTCGTCGAGTTCAGGTTGCAGTTCGAGCAGGTGGCAGGTCTTGCCGCCGGGAGCGCAGCACGCATCGAGGATCCGCTCGCCGCCGCGCGGAGCCATCAAATGCGCGGCTAACTGCGCGGCCGCATCCTGCACCGACACCCATCCTTCACTGAAACCCGGTAACTGGTGCACGTCGACGGCTTGCGCGAGCAGCAGCATCTCCGGCACCGGGCCGGAGGCGAGCACCTCTATGCCCTGCGCTGCCAGCCGCTCTCGATATTCTTCGCCTGAGCAGCGCAATCGGTTTACCCGCAACCAAAACGGCGGACGCTGGTTGTTGGCGTCGAGGATCGTTGCCACCGTATCGGGCCAGTCGTGCGTCAATGCCTCGACCAGCCAAGTCGGATGCGCGGAACGCAAGGCGATGTCGGCATCGACTGACTTGCACAGTTGTGCCTGCTCGCGTTGAAACCGACGCAGGATCGCGTTCAGGAAACCGGATGCACGCGGCTCGCCAATTTCACGCGTCGCGTTGACGGTCTCGGCTACCGCGGCGTGCGGTGGAATGTCGCTGTAGAGAAGCTGGCACAGGCCGACGATCGCGAGAGAATGCAGATCGGGCGCCAGTTCCTGTCCGGGACGGGACAACAATCGCGCCACCAAGGCATCGAGGCGTATGTACCAGCGGATGCTGTCGTAGCACAGGGATCGCAGCAGGCCTCGCTCTTGCGCTGACGCGAAACTTTCCGCGGTCAGCAGAGCATCCAGCGATTGCCCTTCGACGGCGACGCCCGAAACGATCCGCGCGGCGCGCGCGCGAACAGCGGCCGACGAATTACCCAACGCCTTTTGAGCCGGCTGCCGAGACTTGCGTTCGCGGGGGTTCACTACGCCGCTCCAAGCACGACGCCGTCGAGAGGATGCGCATTCAGCAGTTCGGCCGCAGTCGTCACCCGCCGGCCCGCCAATTGTAACTGCGTCAGGTTGATCACACCGGCGCCGGTGGCGACACGAATGCCACCTGCGTCGCAAGCGACGACTGTGCCAGGAACAGCATCTGTTGCCTGGTCAACGGGCTCGGCCGACCAGATCCGTAATTGCGTACCTTGCAGCGAGGTCTGCGCCACGGGCCAGGGATTAAAGGCGCGGACCTGGCGATCGATGTGCGCGGCGGACTGCCGCCAGTCGATCTGCGCTTCTTCTTTGCGGATCTTGGCTGCATACGTCACCCCTTCTGAAGGTTGTGTGCGTGCAGTGAGTTGCCCCGTCGCAAGCCCCTGCAATGCTTCGAGCAATGCTTCGGCACCCATCGCCGCAAGACGATCGTGCACCGCTGCCGTCGTATCGCGAGCATCGATAGCCGTACGGCGCTCGATCAACACGGGCCCGGTATCGAGACCTGCATCCATCTGCATGATGCACACGCCGGTCATTGGGTCGCCCGCGAGCACGGCTCGATGAATCGGCGCGGCTCCGCGCCAGCGCGGCAGCAACGATGCATGAATGTTCACGCAACCGTAAGTGGGAATCGCCAGCACGGCGGCAGGCAGGATCAGGCCGTACGCCACCACCACCATCACATCGGGACGGTAACTTGCCAGCTGCGCAATCGCGGCCGGATCGCGCAACGACAACGGCTGCTCCACCGTAACGCCGTGCGCGAGCGCGCATTGCTTCACCGGGCCGGATGCGAGCTGACGACCTCGCCCTGCCGGGCGGTCGGGCTGCGTGTAGACGGCGGCGACGCTGTGAGCGGACGCGAGCAACGCCTCGAGTGCCGGTACCGAGAAGTCGGGAGTGCCGGCGAAAACGACGGACAATGGTTTCAAGGCGTTCGACTCGCGAGGGCCCGCAGCGGGACCGGGAAGACTTTCTTGATCTCCTCCCCCGGCCGCCGGGGGAGGATTAAGGAGGGGACGTCCGGCTGTTCCCGAACGTCGCGGTATTTCGGAAGCGCCCCCTCCTCAGTCCTCCCCCGGCGAGCGGGGGAGGAGAGGATTCAGCCGGCTGGCGCCTTCGGCCGGGACCGCACGACGTTGTTCGCCACCGGCGCGTCCTTCACACGGGCAACGCGTTCCTTTTCGAGTTTCTTGCGGATGCGCGTACGCTTGAGCTCGGACAGGTAGTCGACGAACAGTTTGCCTTCGAGATGATCCATCTCGTGCTGGATACAGACGGCCAGCAGTCCATCCGCATCGAGTTCGATCTGCTTGCCTTTGCGATCGAGCGTGCGCACGCGAATCTTCTGAGCGCGCGTCACGTTGTCGTAGATGCCGGGGACGGACAGGCAACCTTCCTCGCTTTCCTCGACCCCATCGCGGGAAATGATTTCAGGATTGATCAGCGCCAACGGCGCGTCGTGGTCCTGGCTGATGTCGATCACGATGACGCGTTTGTGGACATTCACCTGGGTGGCCGCAAGTCCGATGCCAGGCGCGGCGTACATGGTTTCGAACATGTCGTCGATCAACCGACGCAGCTCGTCGTCGACCACGGTCACGCGGGCCGCGCGCGTGCGCAGGCGAGGATCGGGGAATTCGAGAATGGGAAGTCGGGCCATGGCTGCAAGAGTAAGGACAGATTCGAAAAAATCCAGGGGCGATCCGGCTGCTCGTCCGGCGCGCAGGGAATGATCAGGTACCAGCGGGCCGCCTGCAACACCTGCCTGTGCGAATCTAACGCGAACTGGTCAACGTATCCGCACTTATGCTGCAGCGGGAATGAGAACCACGTCCCGAGCTTGAACCCAATTCGTGCAACCGCTGCAAAGATGCTGCTAAAGTAAGGCCAGCGTTGAACTTAATCTGAAGTCCCATGGCGGTTCGCGTGCATCCACGGATGCGCAGCGGCACCCCGCCCGGGCTCGTCCGACTGCGACATGCCTGCGGTTTTCGCAGTATAGATGGGCGCGGCGCGCGGGCCAGGCACGGGTTCTCGATGGTCCTGAATGGAGCGTGATCGGCGCATGAAAACTGCGACTTCCCCATATCGTCCAGCGATCGTGCTTGGCCTCGCGGCCAGCCTGACGCTCGCTCTCGGATCGCTTCCTTCCACCTTGTCTGCCCAGGAAACCGGGCGGATCATGGGCACCACCACCGGCGTGACTCTCACTCCGGACGCGCCCGAACAGTATGTCGTCAAGCGAGGCGACACCCTGTGGGACATCTCCAAGGTGTACCTGCGCGATCCGTGGTACTGGCCCGAAATCTGGTACGTGAACCCGCAGGTGGCCAATCCCCACCTCATTTATCCCGGCGATGTGCTGCGACTGGTCTATGTAGACGGTCAGCCGCGGCTGACGATTGCCCAGCGCGCCGAAGGCGGCATGGGCGGCAAACGCCTGTCTCCGCAAGTGCGTCGCGAGCCGCTGAGCCGCGCGATCACCGCCATTCCTTACGATGTCATCGCCGGCTTCACTGGCCGCCCGACCCTGTTGGACAAAGACCAGGTCAACAACGCGCCCTATGTGGTCGCGATGCGCGACGATCACCTGATCGCCGCCGCCGGCTATGAAGTCTATGCAAGCGGCATCCCCGACGCCGCGGCCGAGTCGCGCTACAGCATCATTCACGTGGACGGCAAGCTGCGCGACCCGGACACCAACGATGTCCTGGGTTACTCGGGCACTTATGTGGGCTCAGGTCCGATCGCAAATGTGGGCAATCCCGCCAAGCTCATCCTCGCCGACAGCAGCCGCGAGGCTTTGCAGGGCGACAAGCTGTTCCCAGAATCCGTGGAGCCGGGTGTCGACTTCGTCCCGCATGCGCCGCCTCCCGATATCGACGCAAAAGTCATGGCCGTACGCGACATGACCGTGATGGGCCAATACCAGATCGTCGCCCTGAATCGCGGCAGCAGGGCCGGGCTCGAAGCAGGCCATGTGCTGGCCATCAACCAGCGTGGCGGCACTGTGCGCGACCGTTATTCGAGAGGCGGTCTCAGCGCGAATGCGGGTTCGGCATTGTTCGCCAAGAAAGTGGAGCTGCCTGCCGAGCGCGCCGGCATTGCAATGGTCTACAAGACCTTCGAAGACATGAGCTTCGCACTCATCATGGAAGCCACCCACGAAATCCGCACGGGCGACCTCGCGCAGAATCCTTGATCGGCCGGCTGGTCGGTTGACCAGCCCCGCTGCTTCGTCCATTTCTTCGCAATCGCGGCGCTAACCGGCGCCTTCGCGACACCGGCACGACCTATCATCGCTGACCTCTTCAGTCGCCCGAGTGACCGCTCATGGACGAGCTCACCGCCTGGCTGGTGCTCGTGCGCGCACCCGGCCTTCATGCCGGAACATTCTCGCCGCTATTCACACACTTCGGATCTGCGCATGCGCTGGTGACCGCATCGCCCGCGGCTCTGCGTGATGCCTCTGCAGACCCGGCACTCATCGATTACCTGCTACATCGCGCAGTGCAACCGGTGGCGGATCTGCGATGGCTCGAACGCGATCGCCATCATCTCGTCACTTGGCAGTCACCACTTTATCCGCCATTGCTCGCGCAGCTGCGAGATGCGCCGATCGCTCTGTATGCCCGCGGCGATCCCCAATTACTCACCCTGCCGCAGCTCGCGATCGTCGGGTCGCGCAATCCGACGCCCGCAGGACGGGAGAACGCGCGGAGCTTCGCCACTCACCTGGGCGAATGCGGACTGACGATCACCAGCGGACTGGCGATCGGCATCGATGCAGCCAGCCACGAAGGCGCGCTGGCAACTGCGGGAAGGACTATTGCGGTGTGTGGCACCGGTCTCGATATCATCTATCCCAAGACGAATATCGCATTGGCCGAATCGATCGCCGACCGCGGCGCGCTGATCAGCGAGTTTCCGCTTGGAGCCGGGCCGTTCAAATCGCACTTCCCCCGACGCAACCGCGTCATTGCCGGGTTGTCGCTGGGAACGTTAGTGGTCGAAGCGGCGGTGCAGAGCGGCTCGTTGATCACCGCAAGACTGGCCGCGGACGCCGGTCGCGAAGTGTTCGCGATTCCGGGATCGATCCACAATCCCATGGCGCGGGGCTGCCATCGGCTGATACGCCAGGGCGCGACGCTGGTGGAATCCGCCGCTGACATATTCGCCGAACTGCGGCCCCTCGCGGAAGTGTTGCTGCGATCCGTACCCATGACCAAAGCGCTTGAGCCGCAAGGGAATTCCAGCTCGCCATTGGACAAAGAGTACGAAATCCTGTTAGATGCGCTCGGCTTCGAGCCGGCCGGCGTGGACCTTCTGGTCGAGCGTACCGGGCTTCGAGCCGACGAGGTGGCATCGATGCTGCTGATTCTGGAACTGGAGAATCGCATCGCATCCTACCCTGGCGGGCTCTACGTCCGGGCACGTCCCGAAGGCATGAAATGAAGGAAAGCGTTCTCGATATCCTCATCTATCTTTTCGAGAATTATTTCGACGCCGACATCGAATCAGCCCCGGAACCGGATCGCGACTCGCTCAAGGACGAACTCGAACGGGCCGGTTTTTCGGATCGAGAGGTAGATCGCGCCCTGGAGTGGCTCGAGCAGTTGTCTGCCGATCCGCAACGCGCAGGCGTCGCGCCGACATCGCGCGCGATTCGCGTGTTCGATCCCAGGGAGCAGGCACGTCTCGATACCGAGTGTCGCGGCTACATCCTGTATCTCGAGAACATCGGCATCCTGAGCGGTGCGCAGCGCGAGCTGGTGATCGACCGGTTGCTGGCGCTGGATGCCACGCAGATCGACATCGAACAGGTGAAGTGGGTGGTGCTGATGGTGCTCTTCAGCCAGCCCGGACAGGAAAGTGCGTACCTGCGCATGGAAGATCTGGTGTTCGACAACCGCCTGGATGTGGTTCACTGAACGGATGGCACCATGTACCTGACGTGCTCAGGCCATGGTCGAGAGGACTGAACTTGGGACTGAATACGCGGATAAAACCCAACGAGAGATGATGTACCGCGGACTGCCGCGGTTTCTTTTTTTATGGACCAGAAGAATCTCGTCATCGTCGAATCACCTGGCAAGGTGAAAAGCCTCAAGAAGTACCTCGGTAAGAATTACGAGGTGCTGGCATCGTATGGGCATGTCCGCGACCTGATCCCGAAGGAAGGCGCCGTCGATCCTAAGCGCGGCTTCGCGATGAGCTACCGCATCCTGGAGAAGAACGAAAAGCACGTGCAGGCCATCGCCCGCGCGATGAAGAAGGCCGACGTTCTCTACCTCGCGACCGACCCGGACCGCGAGGGCGAAGCCATCTCCTGGCATCTCGCCGAACTGCTCGGCGAACTCAAGGCGCTCGAGAACAAAGACGTGCATCGCGTGGTGTTCTACGAGATCACCAAGAATGCGATTCTCGAAGCCATTCAGCAGCCCCGCAAGATTTCGCAGGACCTGGTCAATGCGCAGCAGGCGCGCCGGGCGCTCGACTACCTGGTGGGCTTCAACCTGTCGCCGTTGCTATGGAAGAAAGCGGGTTTGCCCGGCGCTTCCGCGGGACGCGTGCAGAGTCCGGCGCTGCGACTGATCTGCGAGCGCGAAGATGAAATCTCGAAGTTCATCGCGCGCGAGTATTGGACTGTAGACATCGACGCGGAGAAAACGCCCGCACGATTCCCCGCGCGACTCATCGAGTATCGCGGCGGCAAAGTCGAACAGTTCACCGTGACGACGGCAGCGGCGGCAGAGGAAGTACGCACTTCGATCGACAGCGCGGCGCACGGTGCGCTCAAAGTCGTTGCCATCGATAAGAAACAGCGCCGCCGCAATCCTTCGCCACCGTTCACGACCTCGACGCTGCAGCAGGAAGCATCGCGCAAACTCGGCTTCGGCGCACAGCGCACGATGCGCACCGCGCAGGGTCTGTATGAAGGTGTCGACTTCGGCGAAGGCGCCGTCGGCCTGATCACGTATATGCGCACCGACTCGGTCAACATGGCCAACGAAGCCGTGGTGGAAATCCGGCAAGTCATCGCGAGCACCTACGGCGCGGACTCGGTACCGGAAACACCGCGTGTCTACAAAACCAAATCCAAGAATGCGCAGGAAGCGCATGAAGCGATTCGACCGACTTCCGCAGCCATCACGCCCGAGCGTCTCGAAGGCAAGATCGACGCCGACCAGCTCAAGCTCTACAGCCTGATCTGGAAGCGCGCGGTCGCAAGTCAGATGGAGCCGGCTGTTTACGATACGGTTGCGATCGACATCGTGCCGGGCGATAGCGCGAAGCGTGAAGGCGCAGTAGCCGTGTTGCGCGCCAACGGCTCGACACTGGTGAAGCCCGGTTACATCGCCGTCTACAAGGAAGGCCTCGACGACGCCAGCGACGACGATAACGATCGCATCCTGCCGCCCATGGAAGTGGGCGATGCGTTGAAGCTCATCGACATCCGTCCCGAACAGCATTTCACCGAGCCGCCGCCGCGCTTCTCCGAAGCGAGCCTGGTCAAGGCGCTGGAAGAATTCGGCATCGGCCGGCCGTCCACGTACGCCAGCATCATCCAGACGCTGATCGGGAAGAAATACGCGGAGCTGGTCAACCGGCGCTTCATCCCGAGCGACCTGGGAAAAATCGTCAACCGCTTCCTGACGCGCAATTTCGAGCATTACGTCGACTACAACTTCACCGCCAAGATGGAGAACGATCTCGACGAGATCGCCGATGGCAAGGAAGCGTGGGTGCCGGTGCTCGATCGCTTCTGGAGGGATTTCAAGAAGCAGGTCGATTTCATCGACGAGACCACCACGCGAGATGACGTCTCGGAAGCGCGTGGCCTGGGTATCGATCCGGCGTCCGGCAAGCCGTTGTCGGTTCGCTATGGCAAGTACGGTCCGTTCGTGCAGATCGGCACCAAGAACGACGAAGAGAAGCCCAAGTTCGCGAGCCTCCGCCCGCATCAGCGCATGGACTCGCTGACCTTCGAGGAAGCCATCGAACTGTTCAAGCTGCCGCGCACGCTCGGCAACACAGAGAGCGGCGAACCGATCAAGGTCGCCATCGGACGCTTCGGTCCGTACGTGCAATATGGCGCGAAGAAATATGTATCGATCAAGGACGACGATCCGTACACCGTAGAACTGCCCCGCGCGCTCGAGTTGATCAAGGAGAAGGACGAACTCGACGCCAATCGCATCATCATCGACTTCGCCGACGCCGGCATCCAGGTACTGAACGGCCGCTACGGTCCGTACATCACCGACCGCGTCAAGAACGCCAAGATTCCCAAAGGCCGCGAGCCGCGCTCGCTGACGTTGGAAGAATGCAAAGAACTCATCGCTGCCGCGCCGGTTCGGCCGAAGGGCGGGCGCTTCGGACAGAAGAATGCGGCAAAGAAAACCGCTGCCGTGCCCGAACCGGTGGAAAAGCCGTTGAAGCTGGCCGCGAAGAGCACGAAGAAAGCGGCGAGCAAGACTGCGCCGAAGAAGAAGACGGCGAAAGCCAAGACAAAGGCAAAGAAAACCGCCTGACCTCTCTTACCTCTCCCGGTTTCGGGAGAGGTGTCGCGCCGGTGAGGGTCTTCCCGGCGAAACCGGCCACGCGAAGCAATTCCCGGAAAAGCGAAGCAAAGAAACCTTCGTAGCTTCCAAGCGCCCCCACTTAAAGACGCCTTCAACGCCCGTCGCTACAATCTTTTCCCATGAGCGCAACGCCCCCCGACACGCCCGCCGTTCTCTCCTACCTGCGGGACCTGCAGAACCGCATCTGCACCGCCATCGAATCGATCGATGGCGCCGCCACGTTTCGGCGCGACGCGTGGGATCGACCCGAAGGTGGCGGAGGTGAAAGCCGCGTGCTTCGCGATGGCGCCGTGTTCGAACAGGCAGGCGTCAACTTCTCGCATGTGATGGGAGCAACGTTGCCACCCGCGGCGACGGCACAACGACCCGAACTAGCAGGCGCGGCGTGGATCGCTACCGGGGTTTCGTTAGTCATCCATCCGCACAACCCTTACGTGCCCACCACGCATGCCAACGTACGGTTCTTCTCGGCACAGACACCAGGAGGCAACTCTGCCTGGTGGTTCGGCGGCGGCTTCGACCTGACTCCGTACTACCCATTCGCCGAAGACGTTCTTCATTGGCACAAGGTCGCGCGCGATGCCTGCCAGCCCTTCGGCGAGGATGTCTATGCGAAACACAAGGAATGGTGCGACCGATACTTCTTCCTCAAACACCGCAACGAGACCCGCGGCGTCGGCGGATTGTTCTTCGATGATTTGAACGAAGGCGGCTTCGAGCGCTGCTTCGCTTATCAACGCAGCGTGGGGAACGGTTTCCTCGACGCCTACCTGCCCATCGTTGCGCGCCGGAAGGACATTGCGTACGGCGAGCGCGAGCGTCAGTTCCAACTCTATCGCCGCGGCCGCTATGTGGAATTCAACCTGGTATACGACCGCGGCACCTCGTTCGGCCTGCAATCCGGCGGGCGTACTGAATCCATACTCATGTCCCTGCCGCCCTTGGTGCGCTGGGAATATGACTGGCACCCGGAAGCGAAATCCCCGGAAGCGCTGCTTTACACGGATTTCCTGCGTCCTCGCGACTGGCTGACCGAACTGGCCTGAAGCGCCGGCGGCCCTTCCCCCTCACCTCTCGAATCTTAAACCCCATCGGGTCGATGTATACATCAACCCGCAGGCGTTGCCGATCCGCTGGGTGCCCTACCAGCGCGAATTTACTCAATTGAATTCCCATAACGCGAGGCGTAGCGTCGTAGCAGAGATTGCGCAAATGGCGAGAACTCGCGGCTAAAGGGAAGGTCGCGAACGCCTCGCCCGCGTCGTTCGGTGTCGCTCTCTCAATCGGTGGCGCAGGTTCCAGGGCGATCGCTTCGCGGTCGCCGCTGCGGATGCGTATGCAGTGCTGCAACTCTTTCCGTCTGGGCTGCGCTCTTCTCAAAGGGAAACATGGGGATCGCATCATGAAATACGTTGAACGAACGACGGCGCGTGCGCTGTCGCTCCTGACGAGTGCCCTGCTGACGATTGCCGCAGCGGATGCTTCCGCCGCCCAGCGTTTCGGCAAAGCCGCAGTCAATACGAGCACCAACCGCTTCGCGGCGACCCGGCTCGCCACACCGCAACACCTCGATGCCAGGACCACTGCAAAACTACTGAAGCCCGCATTTTCGACGCGCGGCACCGTCATGGTCACGCTGAGCACCGCCGCCGTCGGCGATGACAAGGGCACCACCAAAGAATCTGTGAGCGCCGAACAGACCCAGTTCATCGCACGCGCCACTTCGCTCGCACCGAGTGCGACAGTGATCGGCTCCGTGCAGATGGTCGCCAACGCCGTCTTCCTCGAAGTGAACGCAACTGAGTTGCCGGCCATCGCGAAGGATGGCGCGGTACTGCACATCACACCCGCCGGTATCTATCAGCGCGAGCTTTCTGAAACTGTGCCCTACATCGGGGGTGAAACATTGCACGGTCTCGGTGTCACCGGCAAAGGCGTGCGAGTTGCCGTTCTAGACAGCGGTATCGACTACACGCATGCAGCTCTTGGCGGCGCTGGCACAGCCGCAGCATATGCGGCCGCATGGGGCACCAGCGCTGCGGACCCGGCCAACAAGGTCAACGGTGGACTGTTCCCCACCGCGAAAGTCATCGGCGGCTACGATTTCGTCGGCGAATCGTGGACGGGAGCCGATGACTCGCCGCCGCTGGCTCCCGACGAAGATCCGATTGCCGCACCGGATGCGAGTACGTTCGGCGGCCACGGCACGCATGTCGCGGACATCATCGCAGGCAAGAAAGGTGTCGCGCCGAAAGCCAAGCTGTACGCAGTCAAAGTCTGCTCCGTGCCATCTTCCTCGTGCAGCGGCGTGGCGCTGTTACAGGGAATGGACTTCGCCGTCGATCCGAACGGCGACGGCAACACTTCGGATCGCGTCGACATCATCAACATGTCGCTGGGCTCCAATTACGGCCAGCCCTTCGATGACGATCTGTCGGCCGCGGTAGATCGCGCTACTAAACTCGGCGTTCTCACCGTCGCTTCGGCGGGCAATGGCTCGGACAAGCCTTTCATCATCGGCTCGCCGTCCGCTGCCGTGACTGCCTTGTCGGTCGCACAGACTGCGGTACCTTCCGAGGCAGTCGACCTGATGACCATCGTCGCACCGGCAACGACACCTGCGGATCGCGGCGCGATTCTTCAACCATGGTCGGTTGCGCCCACAACCACCATCCAGGCTCCGGTGGTGTTCAGCTCGGCCAACGCACTCGGCTGCACTCCATTCGCGGCGGGATCGCTGACGGGCAAGATCGGCCTGGTGAATCGTGGCACCTGCGCGTTCGCCGACAAGATTCGCAACATCCAGGCGGGCGGCGCGCTGGCAGGTGTGATCGGTCTCGTCGATGGCTCGGCGCCCTTCGCCGGCGCATACGCCGACGGTGTACCCATCACTATTCCCGGCTACATGATCAGTCTCACCGACGCGAACGCCATTCGTATGGCCGCCACGGTGAAGTTCGATCCGAACAATACCTTTGCGCTGGTCGGCTCGGTGACTTCCACCTCTTCGCGTGGGCCGATGTTCGATGACTTCCGCATCAAGCCTGAGATCGGCGCGCCCGGCGCATCGGTATCGGCGGATTCGGGATCGGGCACGGCGACCAGCGCATTCGGCGGCACTTCCGGGGCCGCACCGATGGTCACAGGCGCGGCGGCATTGCTGAAGGAAATCTATCCAACACTCGAACCCCAGCGTCTCAAGCAATTGCTGATCAACACTGCCGATACAGCAATCGACGCGCCGCGCAGTGCGGACAAAGTGATTCCAGACGACCTCGCGCCCATCAGCCGTATCGGTGGCGGCGAAGTGAGAGTGGATCGGGCCGCAGCAGCCACAGCCGGCGCTTACGGCTTCGACCTGAAGAAGACGGGCACGCGCGGCGGCGGCGTGAGCTTCGGCTTCGTCGATGTCGCTGACAGCCAGGTCGTGGTGCATCGGCGCGTGCGCGTCTTCAATCGGTTGGCACAGCCGGCGTTGTTCAAGGTCAAGCCCACGTATCGCTACGCCGAGGACAAGCAGAACGGCGCGGTGCATATCACGGTATTGCCGGTGGTCGCGCTGTCGGGCAAAGGCTGGACCACCATCGACGTGTGGCTGACCATCGAAGGCCGCAAGCTGCGCAACAACCTGATGAACGCCGGCCCCGATGGCAACAATCCCGTGCCGCTGACGCTTGCCGAATACGATGGCTACCTGGTGTTCACGAAGGTGGCGCTGCGGGGCAAGGGCGAAGAATTCACGTTGCCGTGGCATGTCCTGCCGCGCAAATCGGCGAACGTGAAAGTGACTTCCGGCGATAGCTGGAAAGCCGGCACCGGGGAGGCGGCAGGTGAAATCCGCCTGCGCAACAACGGCGTGGGGGCTGCCCAGCTCAACACGTACTCGCTGATAGGCGTGAGTCCGAACCAGCCGCGCGGCAAGCGGGGTGAGAACGAGCCGACTCCCGATATCCGCGCCGTCGGCGTCACCACCATTCCGGTTCCGACAACGGTGTGCACCACCGGCTACTTGTGGTCCTTCGCGGTCAACACCTGGGAGCGCCAGACATTGCCCGTGGGCGTGAGCCACCGCATCGTTCTCGACGTCAACAACGACGGTGTGGAGGATTACTGGATACTCAATCGCGACGTGTCCTTCACCGGGCTCAGCGACGGACGCCAGCTCACTTGGACGGTGGACCTGTCAACAGGCGACGCCAACTCGTTCTTCTTCGCCGAGCACGCGACCAACGCAGGCACTACCGTTCTCAATGCGTGCCTGGAAGATGTCGGGCTGACGGCGGCTTCGGTGGCCAATCGTCAGCTGGTGGGAGTCTCGGTCGCCACCGACGACTTCTACTTCGGCGGACCCGGCGATGAGATCACCGGCATCAAGATCGTGCCGTTCGGCGAACGCTACTTCGCCGCGCCTTCCGGCGACCTGGCGGCAGGCGCAGGCGGTGTCGTCGATGTCTATGACTTCGGCGCCGTCCCCGGCACCACACCGGAACTGGGCGTGATGATCCAGACCGACGGCGATCGCTGCGTCTCAGCAGGTAATTGCGGCGGTTCAGTTAAAGCCGCGGAAGCACTGCTCGTCGCGCCGCGCGGAGGCAAGATCAAGTTCTAGAGGTGCTGCTGTTTCTTCTTATCGGCTCCCGGGTCTCACGATCCGGGGGCTTTTTTTTGCCCACATCATTGCGAGGGCTTGTCGGTAGAGGCGCGTTTCGCCGGCGGCGCGGGAACACCGCCGTCGCAGAGCACAAAGCGTCCCTTGAGATCCGAGTGATAAGAGTATGTTTGGCCGTTCGCCTGCAGTTTCACGCGATAACCTGGCGTCAGCATCTGCATGTAGTTCATACCGGGCGCCGCGCAACCGAGCGCACCATCGGGCCACTCCTGCTGGCTCGCCTCGAGAATCGTGATGGCCTCGCGACGCACCAGTGCCCGCAGCATCAAGTCGTCCACGAACAGGTTCTCGATCGCAGCGGGCACTTCGCCGGAATCGCCTGAAGCTTGCTTTGTCGGCGTTCGCGCAGGGACTTGCTCGCGCGCCTGCCTCTCGATCACCTCGCGTCGCTCGTCGACCGACAGCGGGCCTGCCGGAGTCCGTGTAGATTGACCGGCCATACATCCTCCCAGCGACATCGCGGCAATCGCCGCCAGCACGCTGCGCAACTCAATTCCATGCAGATCAGTTAGCATCGCCTTCTCCTGTCGTTCCTTCTCGCTCAAGTCACCACCGCGGTCACGCAGGACCTCAACGGTGAATCGTCCCCTGCGCAGCCATGAACTATCGTCACGCATTTCATGCCGGCAATTTCGCCGATGTCCACAAGCACATGGTTCTCACCGCGCTGCTCGAGCGCCTGACGCGCAAGCCCAAGCCGCTGTTCTTCCTCGACACGCACGCCGGACGCGGCCGTTACGATCTGCAATCCACCGACGCTCGCCGCAGTGGCGAAGCGTTGCACGGCATCGATCGATTGCGGACGCGCGTGCCCACCAACAGCGACATCGCCCGTTATCTGGATCACGCCGGACTGACCAGCGGCGCGGCACAACCTGAGACAGCGTCTTATCCCGGATCGCCGCTGCTCGCATTGGCGGCGCTGAGGGATGCGGATCGTGTCGTGCTGGTAGAACAGCAATCGGAAGAAGCGCGCGTATTACGCAATGAAACGCGTCATCGACGCAACGTGTCCGTGGTCTGCGACGACGGTTACGCGGCACTACAGGCGTGGCTGCCGCCGAAAGAGAATCGTGGACTGGTGTTGATCGATCCGCCGTACGAATCGGCACATGAATTCGATTCGCTGCAACTCGCGCTCAAGACTTTCGTCGGCCGCTGGCCGAATGGCGTCTGCGCCGCGTGGTATCCATTGAAGTCGAGCCGCGAAGCGCCGCGCTTTCTCGCCACGCTCCAGCAATCCGGTATTCGCCGCATCCTGTCGCTCGAACTTTCCGTGCGTCCCGCCGACTCGCC
>JBEVKB010000031.1:0-33428 GCA_040509875.1 Steroidobacteraceae bacterium
AGTTGCCTGTGGCCTTGTTGTCCGTGGAAGTCCGCAGCGGCTGGAAGCTCGCCACCGTGTTGATGTTCAGCCAGGTGCCGGCGCCATCGACGACGTTATCGCGGATGGTGATGTAGCGCGAACCTTCATCCAGGTAGAGCGCGATACGATCGGGGATCGCGTACAGATAATTCTCCGCAATGAAACTATCCGGGCTGGCCGACAGGTTGTAGATCGCGCCGCCGTCATGGAACAGCTTCTTGATGTCGTGCAGGCGGTTGTACGCCACCACCACGCGTCGATGCAGCGTCGGCGTGTCGTAGGTGAGATTGGCGGCGTGGTCGTAGTGACCACGCTCGGCGATGCGATAGGTCGCATTGCCACCGACATCGTTGATGCCCCAGCCCCAGCCGATGTCGATGCCGTCGTAGGGCGCATCGGAGATATCGTTGTGGACGATGATGGCGCTGTCGACGTAGGTGCTGAGGATGGCGCTGTTGTCCTTGTAGACCTGGCTCACCGTCTTGATGCGATTGTTGCTGATGATGACGTTGCGATTGGCCATGGCCGGGTTCGACGGGTGATGCGCATCGCGACTGATGCCGCCGGATAGAATGGCGCCGCCGGCCAGGTCGTTGAACACGCTGCGTTTCACTTCGATCGAACGCGCACCGAGGCCAACGCCGCTGGCATTGGCGTTCGCATCGTTGCCGATGCCAAGCGCCACTTGTCCCAGGTGAGCGAAGATCATTCGGTCGAACACGATGCGTTCAGCCGCGGCAACCTGCACGGCGGCGGGCATCTGCAGCCAATCGTTGCGACGGGTTTCGAACGCGCGGCAGCCCCAGACACAACTGCGTATCGCATCTTTGGATCTGCCCGGAGTCACGCCGGTGAGATACGCGCCGCTCTGCTGATCGGCGTAACCCTCGGGCGACGAAGGGCCCATCCAACTGCTGTAGGAAAAGCGAATGCCGCGAAACGTGAGGTCCTGCACCGGTCGCGCATGCGTGCCGCCGATGGACAACAGGTACGGCAACTGCGGCAACTCGACGCTCATCTGCTCGGGCTTCACTCCCGCGGCCGGGCGGTAGTAGAGCTTGCCGCCGTCCGGATCGATGTAGAACTGGTTCGGCTGCGTCAGGAATGCCAGCGAGTTGCTTAAATAGAGATGCGCGGATTCTTCGCCCACCGGTGCGTTGATGGTGTCGTAGCCCCAGGTGTTGTTGTCCCATGCCGGCTGCTGCATCAGCAGTTTGCGACCGACGATGCTCTTCACCGGCGACAGGCGATTGGTGAAGTAGCCGGTGGCCTGGACTTCGATGCGCTGCTGCGCCGGCAAGGCGGCGAGATAGTCATATTTCGCGTCGGTGATCGTCAGGCCGTCGGCGGTGAACTCGATCGCCGCACGCGGAATCTCGATGGACGCGGGTTGGACGAGTCGATTGTCGACCCATAGCTGCCGCGTGTCGGTGCCTTGCGGGACATCGGCTACGTAGATTTGTCGCGCGGCGTCCGACAATTTCCAGCCGGTTACGGGCACTGAACCGGCAACGACGGGCGCGGCTTTTGGAGCGGCCTGCCAGGTAACGCTGTTGCCGTCCTGACCGCCATCGGCTGCGGTGAAATGCAACGCAGCGCTGAGTCGATACATGCCGTCGGCAATCGAGACGATGACGTTGGCGTTCGTATTGACGGAGCGCACGGCTTGCTGGGCGCGCGTGAAGGATTTGAACGGGTGAGAGGAGGAACCGTCTGCGGTGTCATCGCCTTGCGGGGAAACGGTGAAGGTGACGGTGGGGACGTCGCGCTCGTTGGTGGGGACGGAGACGCAGAGTGCTGTTATTGGCCAGGCGAGGAGGAGGATGGCGCAGCGGTGAAATATAGTCACGAGGTCTCCGTTCTTACTCTTATTTCCTCCCCCGGTCGCCGGGTGAGGATCGAGGAGGGGGCGTCCGAAGACGGCAGTGCCATAGTCAAGAGGGCGAAGACGCCCCCTCCCTACCCTCCCCCGGCGACCCGGGGGAGGAGAAGAAGACACGGCTCCCTCTAACGCCTGGTGAAAACCGGCGCGCGCTTTTCCTTGAACGCCGCTCTTCCTTCCTTCGCATCGGCCGTCGCAAAACAGATCGTCTGCAGATCGCGCTCATACTCCATCGCTTTCTCCAGCGGCATCGAACACGCAGCGCGCAGATTCAACTTCGCGGTCTCCGCAGCGATCGGCGCACGACTGGCAATCGTCTGTGCGATAGCGAATGCACGCGACAGCAGATCCTCCGGCTCGGTCAACTCACTGACGAGCCCCCAGGCCAGCGCCTGCTCAGCGTCGATGGCATCGCCGGTCATCAGCATGAGCGCCGTGTTCGACATGCCGATGCTGCGCGAAAGAAACGCCGCCATGCCACCGCCGCCAATCCATCCAAGCTTGATCTCCGGCGCAGCGAAGCGAGCATTGCGGGACGCGATGCGGATATCGCAGGACAGAGCAGTCTCGAGCCCGCCTCCCAAAGCGTAGCCGTTGACCGCAGCGATGCTTGGCTTCAACAGGCGATTGATAGCGTCGCAATAGTCCGCGCGATTGCGGAAATCCCACGGCGTCGCGTACGTATCCAGTTCAGCGATATCGGAGCCGGCGCAGAATGCCTTGGGCCCCGCGCCAGTGACGATGACGCAGCGGATCTGGTCGTTGCGATTGCATTCCTCGGTCGCGGCCACGATGGCTTTGGACATCTGCGGAGTTGCCGCATTCAGCTTTTCAGGCCGATTCAGCGTGATGGTGGCCACGTGATCGGTCACGGTGAAGAGAACATTGTCGGTCATGCGGGATTCCTGCCTGGATACTTGCTGGCGTACGCCGCCTGGATATCGTCGAGCATCGCGCGATGTGCTCGCGACTGCGCCAACCCATCGCGAATCAGTTGCGAACAGCGCATCTGAAACGCAATGGCGCCGTCGAACCGGGGACGCACATAAGCGTGCTCGAGAGTCTCCGCGGTGCGCTCGTAAAAGTGATGCCACTGCGCATTCACCGCCACGTCGTGCCATGACGAGCGACGGCTCGGCTGTCCATCGTGAGCGGGAATGAAATTGCTCTGCGCCGTTTCGCAGAGCAGCCAGCGCAGATGATTCAGCAGTTCGGGCGTGGGCCGGCAACGCTTCGATATGCCGATGCCTGTGCCGCCGAGTGTGGAGCCGGGGCGACCACCAAGCGCCTGTACGGGTGCATTCGCAAATGAAATCGCCGCGACATCCGAATGCGTGGGACGCGCATAGTTCACATAGCCATAGATCAACGGACACAGCGCGACATCGCGCGTGCGCGCCATCTGTTCGAGGATGCCGATCGGGTTCAGCGTCCAACCCAACGAACCGCGGCTCGCCAGTTTCGACATCAGGTCGAGCACCGCGAGGCCCGTGTCGAGCGAAACGAATCGCCGCGGATCCGATTGCGCCGGCGGCTCGCCGAAAGCTGTCGCGATGGACTGGAAACTCAATGCGGCATGCGGACCGGCGAGCGACAACGTCACCGGCACGCGCTCGGACAAAGCGACCACGGCATCCCAGGTCTGCGGAACCGGTGCGTCGATGAGATCGGTGCGATAGGCCATCACCTGGGTGGCCGCATCCAATGGCAGCGCCCAAAGTTTCCCTGCATAACGATAGCTGCTAAGGCACGGCCCGATGGTGTCGCGCTCCAGCGCTTCGATTTCCTCTGCCCCGAAGAGAGACTCCAGCGGACGCAGACAATTCGCAGCCACGGCCTCGCCGACATGCGGATGATCCAGCACGACCAGATCGTAGCGCGCACATAGATCGGCGATGGGATGCGCTTCGAATCCTTCGAGCGGCTGCTTATCCCAAGTAAGCGTGAAGCCATCGCGCGCTTCATCGAGCCGCGCTGCCGCTGCGGCCAGTGCGTTATAGCCCCGGGGATGATCCCAGGTCAGGCCGGTGTAGTGCATCAGTCCTGCCGAACGGCGCCGCTGCCGATCCAGCCATCGATGGTGGCCGCGTCGAAGCCTGCTTCTTCGAGAACGGCGCGAGTATGTTCACCGACCTGCGGCGCGCCGCGAGCGATGCTCGAAGGCGTCTTGCTGAACCTGATGGGAAAACCGGGTACCTTCACGCGACCTTCGCTCGGGTGGTCGTACTCGACGAACGTGTCGTTGTGAATGACCTGCGGATCGGCCACGACCTCTTCATAGCCGTACACCGGCCCGGCCCAGATATCGTTGGCGAGAAACAGCTCGATCCATTCCGCCGACTTGCGGGCAGCGAGTCGCGTGCGGGTGCGGGCGAAGATTTCATCGCGAAAGGTCCAGGCATCTTTCTCTTCATCGACCATCGCGACGAAGCTGGGCTCGCCGATGAGTTCTCCCAGTTTTTTGAGATTGGCGAACGCGAGCACCATGTAACCGTCCGCAGTGGCGAACACGCCGTAAGGCGCACGAATATAGGGGTGCGCGTGCGGTTCGGCAGAACGTGTCTGCGGCTTGCCGCCGACCGTGTACACCGACAGCTCCTGCATCTGGATGGCGACGACAGCATCGAGCATGCTCACCTGCACGAGCTGGCCTTCGCCAGTTCTCTCACGATGCAGCAGCGCCGCGAGCGCTCCTTCGAACGCGGTGTACGCAGTCACTGCATCGGCGAGATATTGTCCAGCCGGTGTCGGTGGCTCACCAGCGCGACCGGTCGACATCATTGCGCCCGACATGCCTTGCAGCAGCAGATCCTGTCCCGGTCGCTGTATATACGGCCCGGTTTCGCCGTAACCTGAGATCGACACATAGACGATGCGCGGGTTGATCTTGCTGAGCGTTTCGTAATCGACACCCAGGCGCTTGGCCACACCGGGCCGATAGTTCTGGATGAAGACGTCCGCCGTCTTGACCAGCGTCAGCAACGCTTGCTTGCCGGCATCCGTTTTCAGATCGACCGCGAGCGAGCGCTTGTTGCGATTGAGCGAGAGGAACGACACGTTGATGCGATTGCCGGTCGCGCCGCCCGCCGCCCGCGCACGCTGCCATTCGCCGGTGACCGGTTCGATCTTGATTACATCGGCGCCCATGTCGCCCAGGCGCTGCGCCGCGAACGGCCCCGCCATGGCGATCGAACAGTCGAGCACGCGATACCCTTTCAGAATACTCATCAGTGAATCCTTATTGCATCACCCAGCCGCCATCGATGTTCAGCGTCTGGCCAGTAATGAAGCCCGCCTCGTCGGAGGCGAGAAATGCCAATGCGTTGGCGATATCGAGCGGCGTGCCGCGACGTTTGACAGCCTGTCGTTCGAGCACGAGGCGTGTGTAGCCTTCGGGATCGGGATGGATCTTTTCCGCATCGGTGGGAAAAGCGCCGGGCGCGATCGCATTCACCGTCACGCCGTACTGCCCGAATTCGCGGGCCCAGGCCCGGGTGAGTCCGACCAGCGCGGCCTTGGAGGCAACGTAAGGCGACAGCAATGCCCAGCCGCCATACAGTGTGACGCTGCTGACATTGATGATGCGGCCCCATCTCTTCGAGCGCATGCCGGGCAGCGCCACTTGCACGGCAACGATGCCGGCATCGACATTCACGCGCTGCACGGCCTGGTGCTCTTCGACGGTGAATTCTTCGAAGGGTTTCGACGGATAGATGGCGGCGTTGTTGATGACGACGTCGTAGCCACCGACTGCGGCAGCCATGGCCTCGATATCGATTCGAAATTGCGCGAGGTCGTCTAGATTCGAACGCAGCACTTTGAGCCGCGCGCGTGCGTTCGAAGGAACTGCTGCTTCCAGCGCGGCGATCTTGTCCGCACTGTTGTCGACTGCAACGACCACCGCGCCCTTGTCCAGGAACGCAAGTGTCGTTGCCAATCCGAGCCCGCCAGCAGCGCCGGTGTAGAGAATAGTTTTACCCGCGATGTTCATGCGCTGCGTCCGGGAATGGGCAAATAGTTTCCGGAAGGCCGCGGATAATCTTCACGCGGCTGCGCGGCGATGGCATCGATCCGCATCCGCGCCTGTGCTATGGCATCGACACCATCGAGCACTTTGAACACGGTGTCGTAGCGGCGTTCTTCCGCGTGTTCCAGCCAGATCATCTCACCGCGTTCGCGTGCGAACTGCTTGCCGAGCACGTGATGCGTCGAAGGCTCGATGCCCATCGCATACTGTCCCGATTGCAGGTTCTGCCATTGATACTGGCAGGGAAACTGGTCCTTGCGCGTCTGCACCTGGAAGCCGAAACCGATGGCATCGTTCACCAGCGCGACCGGCACGAAGCCTTGCGCATCCGCGCCCATCTCGTGCTCCCAGACCTGTTCGTGAAATCCCAGCTGCGGAGCAGGCAAGCTTCGATAACCGACATTCTGGCTGCGATACTTCTCACCGGCATGCGCGGCCCACACGACATCGCGAATCGGAGCGAGATAACGCGAGCCTTCCGCCAGCACCGGATGCCCGACGTTGATGTGATAACAGAACATGTGCGGCGTGCGATAGAAGCCGTGATTCACGACGCGATCGTGCAGATGGATTTCATCCGTGCCCACCTTGGCTTCGATGCGGCGAATGAGATGCAGGTCTTCGCCGAACACGGTGGACTGCTGAACCATGCCTTCGCACCACAGCGTGCACTCGTCCCCGTCCCAACGCTCGCCGTAACCGGTCAAGCGTGCGGGGATGGTGCCGACTCGTCCATGCAGCGACGACTTGACGCTGGTGCGCGGCCCGTAAACGTACTGGCTCGCATCGTCGTCATCCATGAACAGCGTGTGATCGAGACCGCAGGTGACAAGCAGCCCGGAGAATGAGCGCAGCCACGCGAGGCCGCCCTCGCCCTCATATTCATGCAGGCCGGGGTGACGAAAGCCTGTCGGTGAATGCCAGCCGATGGCGCGACCTTTGTGCTCGCACTCGGCGATGTCGAGTGCGCGATCGATCAATACAGTGAAGCGCAAGCCGGTGCCGGTGCGGAACTCAAGCATGCGCACGCCGCGTTCGACGCCGTCGGATAGTTCCATCAGGCGCACGCCTGCGAACTGAGACAACATGCCCGCGTGCGCCGACACGTCACGGCGGGAGATCGAGCGACCGAAGAGTTCAACCATGCTGGCTCCCGCGAGACATTGACGAAGCCATCAATCCATAGACATGAGCGGCGGTGCCGCCCCAGATCCACTCGCGATCCGTCGCCGACAAGCCGGCCGACCATCGCTCGACGATGTCGGCGACTTCGGCATAGGGCGCGGCGAGCAGGCACACAGGCCAATCCGAGCCGAACATCAAGCGCTGCGGACCGAACAGCGTCAGGGCAGTGTCGAGATATTTGCGCAAGCCTTCGGCGTCGAAGTTGCCGCTCGCATCGGTAGCTTCCGTGACCAGGCCGGACAGCTTGCAGACGACGTGCGGGAAGGCCGCGACTTCCGAGACATCGCGACGCCAGGCGTTGAATCCGCCACCACGTATATCCGGCTTGCCGAGATGATCGAGCACCAGCCAGCCGTCGTCGCTGCTGCGACAGAAATCGGTCACTGCCGGCAACTGGTCTGCGGAGATCAGCAATTCATAAATCATGGAGCGACTCTGCAGCAACGCAACTCCGCGCTTGAACTGCGAGTCGGACACCAGTGCGCCCGCTTCCGGATCGCCTTGCAATGGATGACGAAAGCCCGCGAGCTTTTCCTTGTCCGCCCAGCGGTCGAGCGACTGCTGCAGATTTGCATTGCGCAGGTCCACCCAACCGATAACGGCGCCGATCCACGGATTACGCGCAGCGAGGTCGAGCAGGAAGTCCGTCTCCTGCTCGCTCACGCGCGCCTGCACGGCCACGCCCTGATCGATGTTCTGTCGATCCAGCAACGGCCGTGCTTCGCCCGGCAGTCGATCGCATTTCAACACCTGCATGGCGTCGCTCATCCACGGGTAATCGTCCCCGTGGAATCGCCAGAAGTGCATATGCGAATCGACACGCATCATGGGCGGTAGGAAATGACTTCCTGGCGCTGCTCGCCCAATCCCTCGATACCCAGCTTGATCACGTTGCCGGGACGCAGATAGACAGGCGGCTTCTGTCCGAGGCCGACGCCCTTGGGCGTGCCGGTGGAAATGACGTCGCCCGCTTGCAGGCTCATCATGTTGCTGAGATAGCTGATCAGGGCGGGAATGCGGAAGATCATGTTGCCGCTGTTGCCGTCCTGGTAACGCTTGCCATCGACTTCCAGCCACATGCGCAACGCGTTCGCATCGGGCACTTCGTCGGCGGTCACCAACCATGGACCGGTGGGTCCGAAGGTATCGCAGCCCTTGCCCTTGTCCCAGGTGCCGCCGCGCTCGAGCTGATACTCGCGTTCGGAGACATCGTTGATGACGCAATAGCCGGCGACGTGCGAGAGCGCGTCGGCTTCTTCGATGTAGCGACCTGGCTTACCGATCACCACGCCCAGTTCGACTTCCCAATCGGTCTTGACCGAATTGCGCGGGATTTCGATGGCGTCGTTCGGACCGACGACGGCACTGGTCCACTTGCCGAAGACGACAGGCTCGGCGGGTTCCGGCAGGTTCGATTCGGCGGCGTGATCGGAATAGTTGAGGCCGATGCAGATGAACTTGCCGATCTTGCCGACGCAGGCGCCGATCCGTACGCCATCAGCGACGACGGGCAGCTTCGACGTGTCGAGCGCCGCGAGTTTCGCGAGTCCCGCGGGCAGCAGCGTGTCTGCTGCGATATCGCTGACGACTGAACTCAAGTCGCGGATCTTGCCCGCGGTATCCAACAGTCCTGGTTTTTCCTGGCCCGGCGGGCCGTAGCGTAGTAATTTCATGAGAATCTCGGTTGATTGTATTTCGGCGTGGCGCGCCCAGGTCGTCAGACGACGGGCTGCTCGGCAAGAGTATAGATACGTTGCATCGGCAGCCATTTTTCCGCCGGCGCCCAGGGCAACGACTGTTGCAGCGTGCCCATGAGTTCATTCCACGCCTGCACGTCCGCATTGGTCGCGTCGCTACGCGCCTTGGCGGCTGCCGAGTAATGCGGCTCGACTTCCATGATCATGAACAGCCGGTTGCCGCACAGATAGATTTCGAGCACCGCGATGCCGGCGTCACGCAGCGAACGAGTGACGCCAGGCGGCGGCCCGCCCGGTGCGTGCCAACGCTTGTAGCTTTCGATGGCCTGCGCGTCGTCGCGAAGATCCACTGCAAAACACATCCGCTGCATCGTGCGTCCTTACGCGGTCCAGCCGCCGTCGAGCAGGTGCAACTGGCCCGTCATGAAGCCCGATTCATCGCTGGCGAGATACAGAGCAAGCAGCGCTACCTCCTCGGCTGTACCCAGGCGACCCATGGGCTGCCTGGCGATGAAAGCTTTTTGCGCCGCTTCGTAATCGCCGGTCGCTTTCATCCGCTGGTGCAGCGACGGTGTGTCCACGGTGCCCGGGCAGATGGCGTTACAACGGATGCCTTTGGAGATGAAGTCGACCGCCACCGACTTGGTCAAGCCGACGATCGCTGCTTTGGATGCCATGTAGGCAAAGCGATTCGGCACGCCCTTCACCGCGGCTACCGAAGCGATGTTGACGATCGAACCGCCACCGTTGGCGAGCATGCTCGGCAGGAAGGCGCGGATGATGCGAAACATCGGCGTGATGTTCAGGTCGAGCGCGGCGGCCCACGACTTGTCGTCGCACTCGAGAATGGTGCCGGCATGAACGATGCCGGCGCCGTTGAACAGGATGTCGACTGCACCGATCTCGGCAGCGAGCGCCGTGATCGCTTCGGGATCGCGCACATCGAGACGACGCGTTTCGCAGCCCTTGAGCTGCGCCAGCTGGTCGGTGTCGATATCGGTGGCGATCACTCGCGCACCTTCGCGAATGAACAGTTCCGCGGTGGCGCGGCCGATGCCCTGCGCGGCGGCAGTCACCAATGCAATTTTGTTTGTCAGCCTGGCCATGGAATTCTCCCAGCGCCGATCAACGGACAGATTTGATCGGAAGTACGAAAAACGAACCGGCGAACACGAACACCATCGCCGAAATGAACAACACCTGGTAATCGTCGCCGAACAGGCTCAACAACCAGGCGCACCACACAGGGCTGAGTATCTGCGGCACATTGACTGCGCTCGTCAGGATCCCTAGGTCCTTGCCGGTCGAGCGGCCATCGCCTTTCGGCAGCACCTGCGTCATCAACGCCATGTCGACAGAAATGAATGCGCCGTAGCCGATACCCATCAACGCTGCGTACCAGAGCATGCCCGGCACCGAGGGGACGAACAGCGGCACGCTGAGCGCGATGCCCATGATGATGCTCGATGCAAATACGAGCGGCTTGCGCCGACCGATGGCATCCGACAGCAGGCCCGACCCTAGCGCCGCGAACACCAACGCGACGAACGTCACCGTCGACAATGTTGCGATCATGTGATTGGCGCCGCCCAGCGACAGACCGATGTAGTCCTGCAGGATGTACAGCAGGTAGGTCACGATGCCCTGGTAGCCCATGTAGATCGCAAAGCGTCCGAGAAAGGCCCAGGCGAAATCGGGATGCTGGCTCGGACTGATCCAGAAACTCTTGAAGAAGGAGCCGGCGCTGAACTGCTCGGGGGCTGCGCCGCTGAATCGCGGTTCGGGATTGATGAGCACGAATGCGATGCAGACCACGGCGATGGCGACTGCGAACAGCAGGTACGCGAGCGTCAGCGTATCCGCCATGAGCCCGCCCACTACGATGCCCATCGTACCGCCGGCCGTCATGCCCGCGCCAACGAACCCCGATGCGGTGCCGCGCTCTGAGACAGCGAAGCGATCGGCGACGATGGTTGTCAATGCGGCTTGCATCGAGTTGAGTGCGACGGTCGCTCCCACCCAAAAGAAAGTAATCGACCAGAGGGTGTGCATCTGCGATGCCGCGAACAGGCACAACGCTCCAACCACGGCACCGATGACTATCCAGGGAGCACGCCGTCCCCAGCGTGTGCGCGTGCGATCGGACAACGCACCGGCGATTGGCGTCGTGAGCGTGCTGAATATGGAAGTGACCGCGAACACGATCGCGAGATCCCGCGCCTTGTTGGCCGGATCGATGGCTTGAATCTGGTTAGGCAGCAGCACCGACAGCACTGCGCAGTACAGGGCCAGCAGCACGAAGAACGCTGTCGTCAGCGAGCCGAGCAACAGCCAGCGTCGCGAGCCACTCACTGTTTATCTCCTCCCCCGGTCACCGGGAGAGGATTAAGGAGGGGGCGTCCGGATCTTCCCGAACGCTGCGCTACTCCCAGACGCCCCCACCTCGGTCCTCCCCCGGCGACCGGGGGAGGAGGCGAGAATCTGAGCCTCCGACAACTGGGCTCTATGTTCATCCCGCCCGTTGCAGCCGCTGCTGTGGCGGCGCTTCTCCGAGCTCTGCACGTGGCAGAATGTCCGGACGACGCCAGGTGCGCCGCGCGGCTTCGCTCACGACCAATCCATGACCGGGTTGCTGCGATCCCCAGATGCGACCGTCATGCATTTCATAAGGCTGTTCGACCAGGTGGTCGAAGTTCTGATACGAATACTCCAGCCACTCCACGCCCGGCAGCGCGAGCGCCATGTTCACGCCGATTTCCAGAAAGCTGTTGCCGAGCGTGACGCGGGCGCCGAGATCCGCAGCTAGCCAGCCGATGCGCATCACGTCCGTGACATGTCCATGCACATTGAGCAAATCCAGCGCACGCGATTCGAGCAGTTTGCGCTTGCCGGACACATCCAGGTATTCGCCTGCGTTGAGCAGCGTCGGCCCGCACCCCGCCTGCACGACCTTGAGTCCTTCGAAATCGTCGCGCAGTATCGGATCTTCCACCCAGTAGATTTCGTGCCCGGCACGCTGCATGAGCGTGAGATTCCTCACTGCCTGCTTCGCCGTCCAGGCTTCGTTGGCATCGATCATGATCAGCGCATTCTTCCGCACGACCTGCTTCAGCAGCGACAGGCGATGCAGATCGCGTTCGATGTCGGGATGACCGACCTTGATCTTGAAGGCACTGAAGCCCTGCGCATCCGCCTGCGCGAACAGCGACTGAAACTGCGCATCTGGAAGATGAAAGTCCAATCCGCTCGCATACACAGCGACGTCGCGACGCTCGGCGCCGAGCAGTTCCCACAGCGGCATATCCACCGACTTGGCGAACAGATCCCAGATGGCCTGCTGCAAAGCTTCTTCGAACGGCAGCGACATCCTTCGGATGTTGCCGCCGCGTGGCCGGCGCACTCGGTGCGCCAACGCTTCGACTTTGCGTCCTTCCAGACCGGGCCAGGCCTCGTCGCGAAACACGCGGGCGATTTCAGCCTCGGCTGGCAGCGGATAGAACAGCGACTGCACGAAACCGAGGCCGACGACGCCTCGCTCGCCTATCAGTTCGAGAGTCGCCAGGTGCACGTCATCTGCGCGTACCTGGCTGTCACCGATGATCCGATCGCGGGCGAACTGAAAACGGGTGATACGAAAATCGACGAGTTTCATGCGAAGTCCTAGAACGACGTGCGCACGCCCAGCACGTAACGCCGGCCGGTGGTGCGATATTCCTTGGTGCGATCCGTCGTGGTCGAGTAGATGAATTCGTACTCGTCGTTCAGGTTGATGCCTTCCAGGGACACGACGGTCTTGTCGGTGATCTTGAATCCCAGGCTCGCGTCCAGCTGTGCGTACGCATCGAAGTACTCGGGATCGCCGTTGCGGCCGCTCGCCACCTGCAGGAAATTGTTACGCCAGCTGTAAGCCGCACGCGCCTGCCAGCGATCCTTTTCATAGAACGCGATCAGGTTGTACGAATTCTTCGACAGGCCCTGCAGGCCGAACGACGCGCCCGACACTGTGTTGGTGTACTGAGCATCGCTCTCAACGTAGGTGTAGTTCGCTTGTAATCCCAAGCCGTCGAACGGCGCGGGAAGCATCTCGAACACCTGCTGGTAGCCGAACTCCAGGCCCTTCACCGTGGCGCCTTCGCCGTTCTGCGGCTGCGTCACCTGGAAGACCACCTGGTCGACCACTTGCGGCGCGGTCTGGTCGGCGACGAACGAGTCGATGTTCTTGTAGAACGCGGCACCGGACAGCACGCTGAGCGGCGAGAAATACCATTCGACGCCGACTTCGAGCTGCGATGCGCGGAACGGTTCGAGATCGGGATTGCCGCGACTGATGGCTTCGTTGCCCGGGTTGCTGAGGATGGTCTGCGCCGGCGACAGGTCGGACAATGTCGGCCGCGTCATGACCCGCGATGCGGAGAAGCGCGCCACCAGGTCGTCGCTGATATCGAGCTTCACGTTCAACGAAGGCAGGATGTCGGTGTAATCGCCATCGAAGCTGATCGGCACCACCGGCGACAGCACGATGATGTTCTGGCCCAGGCCGTTCGGCCTTGCGGTGAGCACGGTCTGCGCGGCGCCGGAAGACGTGAACTTGGTGTTCTCGAAGCGCACGCCCGTGTTCACCGAGAACGGCATGGCGGCGATATCACCTTTGAACTCGATCATCAGGTACGCCTGGTTGACGTCCTCGGTCACCTTCGAACTCTGTGCGGCATCGAACGTCGGATCGACGTAGCCCACCGAGTCAGGCAAGTACGAAGCATACGGCCCTGGATAGTTGCGCAGCGTGGCCACCAGCGCGCGGGGATCGTAGCTGATCCAGTCGCGCACGATGTTGCCGCTGTGCTGCGAGAAGAAATTCATGTTGGTCGGACGGAACAGGCCGGACGGCAGCGGCACATACACATCGCCACCGCAGAAGGCGCACTGTGAATCGAACGCCTGCGCGATGGTGTCGACTGTCTTGTCGCGACTGGCGCGACCGATGCCAGCGGATACTGCGATGCCTTGGCCGGCATCCCAGGAGCCGTCGAGACGAAATTCCAGGGTCTCGTCCTTGAAGTCCGAGCCGCCGTCGTTTTCATAGTGCGCGCCGATGTTGTTCACGTCGGTGGCGGCGTTGGCGTAGTTCGGATTGGACAGACTGTAATCGTAGATCGGGCTGCCGTTGCGGCGATCGAACGCCATGGTCATGCCGGTGCGACGAATGGTCGAGAAGTAGTTGTCTTCCTTGCCTTCGCGCTTGGCCTGCGAACCGGAGGCGTCGAACGCCAGTTTGAAATCGCCCGGCGTCCATTCGATGTTGTAGCCGAGCAGGAACGTTTTGCTCAGGCGCGGCGCGCGCGTGACGATCTCGTCGACGAACCCGTTTTCGTAGCGCTGATAGACGGCGGAGTTGTTCTCCACCACCTGGTCCACGAGAGTGCCGCCGCTGAAATCGAAGGCCAGACCGGTGGTGCGATCGATCTGGTCCAGCTTCGAGAAGAAGCCTTCGAAACTCATGACCACATCGTCGTGCGGCTTGTATTGCACGATGGCATCCAGGCCGATGCGCTCTTTCTCGCTCTCGACGAAGAAGGGCGAGAGGTTCGACGGCATGTCGACGTTGCTGAAATCCGCAACGTTCGGACCGGTGCGGCCGTCGAAATAGTCGCCGGCGCCATTGCCACGCTTCACGTGACCCGCGCCGATGGTGAACTCGTCATCGCGTAGTTCGCGCTTCTCGTATGAAGCAACCAGCGATGCGCCGAAACTGCCGGCGTCGTTATGGAAGCTGATGATGCCCGAGGCCGCCGGACCGTAATCGTCGGCGAGGTCGTTATAGACAGTGCGCAATGAGCCGGCCGCAACGAACGCCGCTGCGTCCAACGGCTTCGCGGTGCGAATGTCGACGGTAGCGCCGATGCTGGCGCCGTTGAGGTTGGCCTGTGGGCTCTTGTAGACGTTGGCGCCGGAGATCAATTCCGAGGGCAGCACGTCGAAGCTGAATTCGCGGCCGACGTTTTCCGTCGCCAGCGTGCGTCCGTTCAATGTCACGACGTTGAAAGCGGGGCCGAGGCCGCGCACGGAGATGAACTGGCCGTCGCCTCGATTACGCTCGATGGTCACACCGTTGATACGTTGCAGCGACTCGGCGACGTTCTGGTCGGGCAGCTTGCCCAGGTCTTCGCTGGCGATGGCGTCCACTGCGCCGATCGATTCCCGCTTGATTTCCACTGCACGCTGCAAGCTGCTGCGTAGGCCGGTGACTACGACCTCTTCGACTGCGGCGGATGCGGTGCTCTGTGCGGGAGCCGCCTGGGCGAACGCGCTGCCGTGGGCAAAACAGGCCACCGTGGCGAACGGCAGGTAGAAAGCACGAGACCCGAGTCTGGACACATTGACCACTGGCAACCCCCTGGAAGTTTTACGGCTGCACCGCTTATTGATATCGTTTGAACGTTCTATTGATATTTTACATACGTATTTTGAAATTTCAATAGAGTCACTCCTTAGCGATCCGGCGTAAGTACGGAGGAGGCCGGCGCTGCCGAGAGTGCGCAGGCGAAGACGGTGCACCGATTGATATATCATCGCGCCCATGTCAACCCGACCCTCGAACCCGCCGGAAAACAGGTCAACTACCGCTACCGACGAGGTTCCCGCCGATACGCGCCGGCTCAGCGAGGTGGCATACCGAGCCCTGCTGGAAGGCCTGTTCACCAGAAAAGTACCTACCGGGGCGTTTCTTTCGCAGAGCGACCTGGTGCGAATGCTGGGCGTGCCAGTGCAACCACTGCGCGATGCGCTGCGTATCCTGGAATCCGAAGGAGTGCTGACCATCCATCCGCGCGCCGGCATCGAATTCCTCAAGCCGGACCTCGAACTCACGCGCAGCACTTACCAGTTTCGTTCCATCATCGAACGCGCGGCGGCGCGCTCCTACGCAGAGAATGGAGATGCGGGAGCTATCACGCAGCTCACGCAGGACCATCAGGCCTTGATCGAGCAGATCACGGCGAAGGGACTGCTGCCGGAAAATATGGGACCGCTGCAGGCGCTGGAAGATCGTCTACATGGCGAGATGGTGGCGAGCCTGCGCAATCCGCTGATCGAGACGACAGCGCAGCG
Source organism: Steroidobacteraceae bacterium (assembly GCA_040509875.1). Lineage (GTDB taxonomy): Bacteria > Pseudomonadota > Gammaproteobacteria > Steroidobacterales > Steroidobacteraceae > Steroidobacter. The sequence continues at coordinate 15,920 of JBEVKB010000031.1, forward strand.
ACTCAAGAATTACCTGATCCTGATCCGGCTCGATCGACGCATCACAGCGCCTCTGGCGCTGCGAACCCTGCGCGAACATCTGGAAGTTTTGCATGCCTGCCAGCGGCGCGATGCCGACCTGGCCGAGGCCGCGCTGGTGAAACATTTCCAGGCAGCGCTGCAGCGAATTCTCGGAATGGTTTAACCCAGCACCGATCGGTCGGGCGCGAGTCGGATCACCAGGTCGGCGCGCGACGGCATCTCGTCCAGCATATGGCGAGTCAATCGTTCGAAGTGCTGGATGAAGCGCGCCACGGCCGCGTCGCTCATCACTGCCGAACTATCTTCCCCGGTCCGCTGTACCTGTTCGCGCAGGGCATGTTCCTGCTGGATACGCCATTTCAGCACTACATCGAAGGATGGTGCGGCTAGCATCGCCAGCAGGTCGATCCTGGCAAACAGGGCCTGGTAGTCGGCGGATAATTTACTGTTGACATATCTACGCCAGCGGCCGTCGGCGTCCTCCTTCGCTTCCAACTCGTTGACGGGCTGAATCAGGTCGGCGCCCGATTGCGGCCGTGCCCCTACACACCAGCCTTCGAACAGCACGAGTTGCGCCGGCCCTTGGACAGTGTCCCGGAGCTGCGTCAGGCGACGATCGTCGGTCGCTTTGTCGAAGCGAGGCATGCGCACCTGCTGCGCCTGGGACAGTGCATCCAAGGTCTCCATGCCCAATGGAATATCGTGCGTACCCGGCACGCCACGCGTGCGTAACATGGGATGCACGGTTGCAGCTAACTTCATTCGCGTTATGAGCGGCAGGTACAGGTCGTCCAGCGACATGTTCGCGACCGTCAGGCCCGCCTGTCGAAAGCGCGTCGTCAGTGTTTCGCACAGCGTGCTCTTACCGCTCCCCTGGCTTCCGCAAATGCCGACCACCAATGGCTTGTCGCGATTGGCAGCAAGCGCATTGCCGATTGCGCCACCGATCAGTTCGGCTGCATTGACAGGAGAATCAGGCGACACGGTTGGGCGGCGTCCGGCCAGCGAAGAAGGCATCGAGATTGTCCGCCATCTGCATACCCATGGCGGTGCGCGCTTCCAGCGTAGCGCTGCCAAGATGCGGGAGTAGAACGACATTCTCGAGTTCTCGAAGCGCAGCGGGAACAGTGGGCTCGCGTTCGTAGACGTCGAGACCGGCCGCTGCAATCTGCCGCCCGGCAAGAGCCGTTGCCAGCGCGGCTTCGTCGACCACCGAGCCGCGTGCCGTATTGATGAGAATCGCGGTCGGCTTCATGCGAGCCAGCGCCTCTGCATCGATCAAGTGACGAGTCGCTGCGCCGCCCGGACAGTGCAGCGAAACGACGTCCGCAACGGCCAGCAGGCTCTGCAACGATGCATGATATTCAGCATCGAGCGCGCCCTCTTCGTCCGCAGCTGCACGCGTGCGCGAGTGATAAGCGATGCGCATACCGAGTGCTGTACGAATTCGCCGCGCCGCTTCCTTTGCGATGCGACCGAAACCCACCAATCCCAATGTCTTACCCTTGACATCGGTGCCCAGCAACTGAGTCGGCGCCCAACCGGTCCACTGCCCCGCTCGCAACATGCGCTCGCCTTCGCTCGCGCGACGGCTGGCCATCAGGATCAACAGCAAGGTCAACTCTGCGGTTGCGTCCGTCAGGGCGTCCGGAGTGTTGGTGACGATCAGGTTCGCACGCTTCGCGGCTGGCAGATCGATGTGTTCGAACCCCGCGCCGAAATTGGCGATGATCCGTGTTTTCAAGCCTTCGGCTTGCAGTAGTCCGGCATCCAGCTTGTCGGTGATGGTTGGCGACAAGGCATCGTAGCTTTGCAACGCTGCGCGCAACGCGTCCGTATCCAACGCCTGCCCGGAATTCACGGTCACTGCGTAGCTTGCCTGCAGGCGCTGCAGAACAGTCGCTGGCAAGGAACGTGTAATCAGCAAACTCGGAGGGGACATAAACGGAATGTTCCTTACCCGGGTAGCATGGACTGAATGACGCTCACGCGAGGATGGTGCGATCTATCTCTGCCACGGTGCGTACGCCCGTCAATGCCATGGCGACGCGCATTTCGCGAAGAAAAATATCCAGCATCTGCTGCACTCCGGCACCGCCGTTAGCCGCGAGAGCAAAGGCCCATGCGCGACCCAGCAGTACGCCCTGCGCACCCAACGCCATCAGGCGCACGGCATCGAGGCCGGATCGCACACCGGAATCGGCGAGTATGGTCAACCTTCCCTGCACCGCTTCGACGATCGCGGGCAATGCGCGAGCCGATGACAGAACGCCATCGAGTTGGCGCCCGCCATGATTAGATACCACGATGCCGTTAGCACCGAGTTCCGCTGCCGAACGCGCATCTTCGGGATCCAGCACACCCTTGATGATGAGCGGACCATCCCACGCGGAGCGGATCCAATCCAGGTCGGCCCAGCGAATCGCGGGATCGAAATTGGCGCCGAGCCAGCCTATGTAATCGCCGAGACCGTTCTGGGCGCCAAGCACTGCAGCCAGGTTACCTAGCGAGTGCGGTCGGCCATGCAGCCCCACATCCCAAGCCCAGCGTGGCTTGCTCATCGCTTGCAACAGCCGACGCAACGGCGCGTTGCGACCGGACATACCGGAATGCGCATCGCGATAGCGAGCGCCCGGAGTAGGCATGTCGACGGTAAACACCAGCGTCTCCACGCCCGCCGCTTTCGCTTGCGCCAACAAGTCGCGCATGAACGCACGATCGCGGATCACATACAGTTGAAACCAGATCGGTCGCGAGGAAGCGCGCGCCACCTCGGCAATGGGACAGATGGAAACCGTCGACAGGCAAAACGGGATACCCGCATTGCCCGCGGCGTGCGCTGCTTGAGCTTCGCCGCGTCGGGCACACATGCCGGAGATGCCCACCGGACCGAGAATCACGGGCATGGCGAGATCGCGACCGAACAGCTTGGTGCTCACATCGATCTGCGACACATCGCGCAGCACACGCTGGCGTAGCGCGATGTCAGCGAGGTCGCTGACATTCCGGCGCATCGTGGTTTCTTCGTAGGAACCGCCGTCGATGTAATCGAACAGAAACCGGGGCAACCGTCGCTGCGCGGCATGCCGAAAATCTTTGCTCGAAGCGAGAATCATGCGGCCCCCGGCAGCGGCGCATCGCTGCGAACCAGGCCCTGCGAGCGCAGGTCAATCCAGAATGCAGCTGGAATAGGCATCGTCAGCCATTGCTGGGCGGCGCGGACTTCTTCGGGATTACCCATTCCGGGAATCACGGAGACCACCTGCGGATGCGCCAATGGAAACTGCAGCGCCGCTGCCGCCAACGGCACGCCATGAGATTCACAGACTGTTTCTATCGCGGCCACTCGCGCCACGATCTGCGGCGGAGCCGGTTGGTATTCGTAAGTCAAAGGAGCATTTCCACGCACGCCTTGGGCAAGAATTCCCGAATTGTACGGACCGCCGACGACAATGGAGACTTTTCTGCGTTGGCACAGTGGCAGGAAAGTATCCAATGAACCCTGCTCCAGCAATGTATAGCGTCCGGCGAGCAGCATGATGTCGTAGTCGCCTTCGGCCAGCGCCTGCTCGCAGACTTGCCACTCGTTCACACCTAGTCCTATCGCGCGCACCGAGCCGCCATCGCGCAATTCGCGCAACGCCCGATAGCCACCATTCATGAACTCCGCGAAACGTCGCGGGTGATCGGCACCGTGCGCGTAGCTGCCGAGGTCATGGACATAGAGTATGTCGATCTCGCGACGCAGCCGCTGACGGCTCGCTTCATACGAACGCATCACCGCGTCGTAGGTGTAATCGAACACGCTTTCGAACGGTTCGGGAGAAACGAATCCCTGGCGCACCTGCGTGAGATCCGCATGCGGTGTCGGATCGAGACGACGACCGACCTTGGTGGATACCACGACATGACGTTGCGGATCGAGTTGGGCAAGGCTCGCGCCGAGGCGCTTCTCGCTGAGTCCGAATCCGTAGTGGGGAGCGGTGTCCATGTAGCGAACACCGGCCTCGAGAGCGGCCTCTACCGTGGCGAAGCTCACCTCGTCGGCGATCGGGCGGTAGAGATTGCCGATGGCGGCGCTGCCGAAGCCGAGCGACGTGATCTGATCTTTGAATGAGGCAGGCATGGGACAGTTAATATATCAGACTGCACATATAATATATCACTGTGGATTTGCGGCCGGATCGCGGCGACATGAGATGGCGGCGGCTAAGTTCGCTGCGCCGGGAGGAAAAGCGTAAAGGCCGCCCCTTTCGGCGCGTTGGCGGTCACATCGAGGCGACCGCCGTGGGCATGCGCGATCTGTCGGGCCAGGCTCAGGCCGATGCCGGAGCCTCCCGACTTGGTCGTGAAGAATGGCACGAAGATGCGCTCGAGCAAATCGTCGGGAACGCCGGGGCCGTTGTCGAGCACAGCGATCGCCACGTCGTGGCCTTCTATCCGGCAGCGGATGTCGATGCGCGCATCGGCGGTTCGTACCAACGCATCGACACAGTTGTGCAGCAGGTTCAGCAGCACCTGTTCGAGCATCGCCGCGTCCGCGCGAATTTCCAATTCCGGAGGCTCGACGCTTATCGTGAATGCGATCCCTTTGCCCGCGAACACCGCGCTCATCAGTTGCTCGACCTTCCGCAAAAGGCTGGCAACATGCACCGGGCGCAGCACCGGTTGGGGACGTTCGGCCATTTTCCGGTAGCGTTCCACGAAGCTCATCAGTCCGGCGCTGCGCCGTGAAATCGTATCGATGGCGCCCGCTACGTCCGCCAGATGCCGATCGACGGCAGCACCGCTATCCGAGCGCATCGCGGCTACCAGCGGCTGCACGCTTCCCGCGAGCGACGCGATGGGCGTCAATGAATTCATCATCTCGTGCGCCAGAATGCGGACCAGGTCATGCCATGCCTGTAGCTGCGCCTCATCGAGTTCGCTGCCGATGTTCTGCAGGGACAGCACGCGCTGGGCGACTCCGCCTGCGATGAACTGCCCGGCCGATGCGAGCATTCGCGGGCCATTGGTCAGCCGGATCACCTTGCGTTCTCCGGGCGCAATTGCCTGCAACTCAGTTGCGGCACCACTCAGCGCCGCGCCCGTCAGTTGCCGGGCGGCGCGGTTTAGCAGTGTGACGGAACCGCTTGGCGCGAGGATCATCATCGCGACGGTGGAAGTATCGAGCAGTGCCTGTAGCGACTCGACCTGCCGCTGCTGCGACATTCGCGATGCCATCAGTTGCGTAGCAGAGCGATCGATCGCGTCAGCGAGAACGCGGAACCCACGCACCGCGGCTGCGTCGCGCGGCGGGCGATCTAAATCACCGACTGCGAATCCCGCGACGAATTGCCCGAGCATGCGATCGCTTCTCGTGACGTGGCGATGCAACTCGATTACGAGGATCGCTGAGACGGCCGCGACCACGAGCGCAGTCGCGTAGAGCCGCCCTGTGGCGAGTAGCTGCAGAATCGCGAACGCGCTCACGCCGAGCAGCGCCGCGCGAACAGCGATGCCAAGGCTATACGGTCCGGCCAACATTGTTCGCTCCTTCCTCATCAGAGGCCATGCTTGGCCATGCGCCGATACAACGCCGGCCGCGTTAGTCCCAGCGCGGACGCTGCTTGGGAAATGTTTCCTTGATGATGCGCGAGAGCGCGCTCGATGACGCTGCGCTCGATGGATTCGAGAGCGAAGTCGCCGTCGACAGATCCGGGTACTGGGGCAGCACCGAGAAAGGGGAAGTCCTCGGGCATGAGCTTATCGGCGCTCGCAAGTATCGTCGCCCGCTCCACAGCGTGGTGTAGCTCGCGCACGTTGCCGGGCCAACCGTAACTTTCGAGCGCCGCTAGTGCCTGCGGCGAGAGCCTGCGACGCGGCACGTTGTGCTTACGCGCGTATGTAGCAAGGAAATGCTCGAGCAACGCCGGGATGTCCTCGCGCCGCTCGCGTAGCGGCGGCAGCACAATCTCGACTGTCTTGATTCTAAACAGCAGGTCCTGTCGGAACACTTCCTCCCGCGCGAGGTCGGCTGGCGCGCGGTTGGTCGCGGTTACCAGCCGCACGTCGATGGACACTGGTCGTGTTGCGCCCACCGGTTGTACTTCACGACGCTCAAGCACCGTGAGGAGCTTGCGTTGCAGGTGCAGAGGTAAATTGCCGATCTCATCCAGGAACAGCGTGCCGCCCTGCGCAGCCTGAATGCGGCCGACCCGATCTGCATTCGCGCCGGTGAAGGCACCCCGACGATGCCCGAACAATTCGCTCTCGAACAGCGCATCGGGAAGAGCACCGAGATCGATGCTGACAAAGGGTTGCGCCGCGCGCGGAGATAGACGATGAATCTCGCGCGCAGTGAGTTCTTTACCAGTGCCGCTCTCGCCGAGGATGAGTACATTGGCATCTGTCGGCGCGGCACGGCGAATGAGATCGAACACACGGCGTAACGCAGGCGCGCTGCCGATGATCTCGTTGCTGGGCGCAGAGCTCGCGCTCACGAGCGCGGCGTTGCGAACCTTGAGATCGGCCGCCTCGCGTCGAGCTTGCGCAAGAGATATCGCGGCGCCGATCGTCGCTACCAACTTGTCGTTCTGCCAGGGCTTCAGCACGAAGTCGACGGCACCGCTCTTCAGCGATTCGACAGCCAGCGAAACTCCGCCGAATGCGGTCATCAGCACGACTGAGATATGCGGGTCGATCGCGCCAATGCGCGCAAGCCAGTTGAGACCTTCGCGCCCACTATGCGCACCGGTGGCAAAGTTCATGTCGAGTAACACCGCGTCGGCGGATGCTTCGGTCAGCGCGTCCATCAGCTCTGCGGGACTTGATAGCGATTCGACACGCGCGACACCAGTGAGGGCCATGCGCGCAGCGGTGAGAACGTCCGGATCATCGTCAACGACGATCACGCGGGCAGGTCGCAGGGTGGCGGTCATGTACGAAAATGTACACCGATCGTCCGATTTCGGACAAGCAGGGATCGCACATCGACAGCAAGTATTTGAAATACCTGAGCAATCGGGCTGGCATCGCGGTTGCAATAGCAACCGCGTGCCCATGGACCACCCTATATCCAAACCACGGCTTCGACGCGGCCTGCTCGTCGCCGCGGCTATTGCTGCTGCGCTGCTCGCGCTTCTGCTCATTGCGCAGCCGATACATGCCGGTCGTACCGTTCGCATGCGCGCGGTGGCTGTCTCGATTGCGACTGTCGAACTCGGCGTGTTTCGCGACTTCGTGCCACTGCGTGGCCGCATCGTGCCACGCGATATCGTGTTCCTCGATGCGCAGGAAGGCGGGCGCGTCGAGCGCATTCTGGTTGAAGCTGGCGATCTGGTTGCAGCGGGACAGCCGCTGCTCGAGTTCGGCAACACGGAGCTGCAACTCGAAGTGATAGATCGCGAGGCACGCCTGATCGAACAGATCAACAACCTGCGCGGCACGCAGACAGCGCTCGAACAGAACCGCGTCGCCAACGAAAAGAGCCTCGCCGACATCGACTATAACGTCGTGCGCCTCACGCGCCTCACGCAACGACGCACGGCTCTTGCGGAGAGCGGCGCCACGTCCGCCGAGGAGAAAGAAAAGGTCGGCGATGAGCTCATCTACTATCGACAACTGCGGCCGCTGATCGCCGATACGTTGCAGAAGCAAGAGGCGATGCGCCTGCAACGCCTGCCGGAGATCCGCGACGGGCTCGAGAAGCTGCAGCAGGATCTCGTTATCACGCGCGGCAAGCTGGACAATCTCATCGTGCGCGCTCCGGTCGGCGGGCGGCTGACAGAGATGGAGCTGAAAGTCGGTCAGAACTGTGAGCGCGGGCGGAGGCTCGCGGAGATCACTCCCGACGCGGGATTCAAGCTGGCGGCGGACGTCGACGAATTTTATCTAGGCCGGCTGCGCACCGGCCAGGTTTCTACGGTGCGAATCAACGACGCCGAATGGACTTTGCGCGTCACGCGAGTCTACCCGCAGGTGAAGAAAGGCACGTTTCTCGTCGACCTGGCGTTCGACGGCGAACAGCCTGCCCGCGTGCTTCCCGGCCAGGCCGTACAAGGCAAGCTCGGACTCGGCAGCGATTCGCAGGCCCTGGTGCTCGCGAGCGGAGCATTCCTGGAGCGCAGCGGCGGCGACTGGGTGTTCGTGCTCACTGACAACGACACGGCCCGGCGCCGCAAGGTGAAGGTCGGCCGCCGCAGCGCCGAGCAAGTGGAGATTCTCGGCGGCCTCGCAGCAGGCGAGCGCGTCATCGTCTCCGATTATTCCGGCCTGGAACGCATCGACCGCATCGAATTGACGAAATGAGGACTGTGCAATGTTGAAGCTCGAGAACGTGAGCAAGAGTTATCGCACCACCGAGGTGGAGACGCGCGCGCTCGACGGCGTCTCGCTCGAAATCGGCGCTGGCGAGTTCGTCGCCGTGATGGGCCCTTCCGGCTGCGGCAAGTCGACACTGCTGAACGTGCTCGGCCTGCTCGACAGCCCAAGCAACGGCGACTATTGGTTCTGCGGTGAGAACGTCGCGCGTTACTCGGAGCGGCAGCTCACCGCCCTGCGCCGCGCGGCCCTCGGCTTTATTTTCCAGAGCTTCAACCTGATCGACGATCTCACTGTCGCCGAGAACGTCGACGTCGCGCTCATTTATCGACGCGTCGCTGCGAGCGAACGCAAGCGGCGCATCGCCGAAGCGCTGGAGCGTGTCGGCATCCCGCATCGTGCAAAACATCTGCCGCAGCAATTGTCGGGCGGCCAGCAGCAGCGCGTCGCAATTGCGCGCGCGCTGGTCGCGAACCCAAAGTTGATCCTCGCCGATGAACCCACCGGTAATCTCGATACTGCCAACGGCGATACGGTGATGAGCCTGCTCACCGGCGTAGCCCAGGCGGGGACTACGGTCGTGATGGTGACGCATTCACTTGCCCACGCGGCGTACGCGAAGCGCACGATCAAACTGCTCGATGGCAACATCGTCAGTGAAACGCTGCTGGCGGCCTGACCATGCTGCGTCATTACATCATCGCAGCCCTGCGCAACCTGTCGCGCAACAAGCTTTACTCGAGCATCAATGTCGTCGGCCTCGCGGTGGGATTCGCGGCGGCCATCCTCATCGCGCTGTTCGTGCGCGATGAGCTTACGTTCGATCGTCAGTGGCCGGACGGAGAGCGCATCTACCTTCTTGCGGCAGGACTCAAGGTGCCCGGGCGAGAGCCAATGGAGTCGCAGGGCGCCAACCCGGACGCTGCGGTTCGTCTACGCGCACGCGTGCCAAAAAACATCTTGATTGCGCGCCTGATGCCCGAGGAGCACACCGTGCGCCGCGCGGAGATCGAGGCAAACGAGACGGTCAGCTTCGCCGATCCGCAGTTCTTCAGCGTGCTGCGCATGAGGGCGCTCGCCGGTGATCTGGAGACGGCGCTGCAGCGGCCCGATGCACTCGTCCTCACTGCCAGCGCGGCTCGCAAATACTTCAGCCACATCGAGGTCGTGGGCGAGACGCTGGAGTTGGATCGCCAGCACTCGATGCGCGTCGCCGCCGTCGTACCCGACCTGCCATCCAATATTCATCTGAGCGCCACTATTTTCGCAGCGGCGCTTGCGTCGTTCTCTCAGATGACTGCTGCCGATGCAGCGCCGTGGCCGCCGCGCGGTCTGTCGTTCAACACGCTGACTTACGTGAAGCTCCCGCCCGGTATGGCAGTCGAGTGGATCGCGCGTGAACTGCCCGCATTGTCCGCTGAATACGAAGCCGCCGCATCGAAGACCGCGGACTTCGGAGTGCCGATGAAGCTCGTATCCATTGCGGATGTACACATGACCCTGCCGCAGTTCGGCCCATTGCCGGCGGGCAACGCGACGGTGCTCTACATCGTCTCGATGATCGCATTGCTCATCGTCGCCATCGCCGCAATCAACTTCGTGACACTGATGACTGCACGAGCTGCGCGACGCGCCACTGAGATAGCGATTCGCAAGACCGTCGGCGCCGAGCAGCGCGACCTCATGATCCAGTTCATTGGCGAGTCGATCCTGTATGCACTGCTTGCACTCGTCGTCGGCTTTGCGCTGGTGGAACTGACGCTGCCGGCCTTCAACAACTTCACTCAACGCGCGGTGCACCTCAGCTATGTGCATGACTTCGAATTCGTCTCGGCGCTCGCAGGTTTGGCTGCCGTGACTGGCGCGCTCGCTGGGATCTATCCGTCGCTGGTGCTGTCGCGCTTTCGTCCCGCGCAGGTGTTCAAGGGCGGACCGATGCCAACCGGAGGTTCGGCAGCAACGCGCCAAGGATTAGTGACCGCCCAGTTCGCGGTGCTGATCACGCTGATCGTCGCGGCGAGCGTGGTGTACCGCCAGGTCAACTTCGCTATGAACGAAGGATGGAGACTCGAAAAGGACCAAGTACTCGCCATCCGCACTTCCTGCGGCGATGCCTTCGTCGGCGAGCTACGCAAGCTGCCCGGAGTGCGCGCCGCGGCATGCTCAGGCGGTGCGCCTTATGGCGCGACTGGCTCTGGTGGTGTGCTCGGCCCGGACGGAACGCAACTATCGATGGCCGAAGTGCCGATCGAACCGGGCTTCTTCGAACTCTACGGTTTGCGGAAACCTCTGGCGGGCCGCTTCTTCTCGGCCGATCGTCCGTCGGATGTCGGGCCGCGCGGGGGCGACGGCCGCTTCATCGGCCCCGTAATCTTGAACGAGACCGCTGCGCGCATGCTTGGCTTCACCTCGCCGCAAGCTGCGATCGCGCAGATCATCCGTCATCCGCCGGGCCGCTATAACAAGGGCGTCTCATCCGAAGTGATTGGCGTGGTCGATGACTTTCCGGTCGGCACGGTGCACGGCCCGATCGAGCCGGTCGTGTTCTTCACCGATGCGGGATTCTTCAACATCGTCAGCGTCAAGCTCGACGGTCGACAGCTTCCCGAGACGCTCGTCAAGATCGACGGGCTGTGGAAGCAGGTGGGCGAGCCACGGCCCATCATCCGCTTCTTCGCCGACGAGTTTCTCGGGGATGTCTACCGCGAGGACCTGCGCCAGGGGCAGATGGCGGCACTATCCGCCGGCATCGCCATCTTCATCGCCTGCCTGGGACTCTTCGGTCTCGCAGCCTTTACTGCTGAGCGGCGCACGAAGGAGATCGGTGTGCGCAAGGCGCTAGGCGCTAGCCGTATCGATATCGTGCGGATGTTGCTGTGGCAGTTCACGCAGCCGGTACTGTGGGCGAACCTGATCGCCTGGCCGGTCGCCTGGTACGCGATGAATCGCTGGCTGGAACGCTTCGTGTACCGCACCGAAATAGGATTGTGGATGCTGCTCGCCGCCAGCGCGCTTGCGCTGATCATCGCGCTTGCAACCGTAGCGACACACGCCATCGTCGTCGCCAGGGCTCGGCCGGTGACGGCACTTAGATACGAGTGAGGCGCGGCTGGCAGATGCTTTCAATCGATCTTATCCGGAGGGTGGCTTTGAATCGGTCGGCATAGGCGGTAGGCGGCTTGATATATTAGACTGACCTTATAATATATCAACCGCTAGCCCGTCTCCTCAAGCCGCACCGAGAAGCAATGAGCACTCTTTCCACTGTTTGCGACGATCTTCCCGCGGACTGGCGCTCCGCCACTCTCCTCGGTCGATTGCAGCTTCGCGAGGGTCCGCTGCCTATCGCTGTCGTCGCGGGCCGAGTCCGCGATCTGTCCCGTCATGCCGCGACGTTATCCGAAGTGGTCAGCAACTGGCGCGGTGTCGCCCCGGCGGGCAGTGACCTGGGTCCGCTGGAAGAATTTTCGTTGACGCGCGCATATGAAAGCGAGCCTGCGGTACGCCTGCTGGCACCCTTCGATCTCCAATGCATCAAGGCCTGCGGCGTGACGTTTGCGGTTTCCGCTGTCGAGCGCGTTATAGAAGAGCGAGCCCGAGGCAATGCCGACCAGGCACAGTCGATTCGCAGCGCCCTCAGCGCTCGCGTCGGCGCCGACATACGCTCCGTTCAACCCGGCAGCGACTCTGCAGCTCGCCTGAAAGAAGCGTTGATCGCCGATGGGTTGTGGTCGCAGTACCTGGAAGTGGCGATCGGCCCCGATGCCGAAGTGTTCACCAAGTCACCGCCGCTGTCGTCGGTGGGCTGGGGCGACTGGATCGGCATCCGCCCCGATTCGCACTGGAACAATCCCGAACCGGAAATCGTGTTGGCCTGCGACCGTCACGGCAAGACGCTAGGCGCGACGCTCGGCAATGACGTCAACCTGCGCGACATCGAAGGTCGCAGCGCCTTGCTGCTCGGAAAGGCCAAGGACAACACCGGCTCGTGCGCCATCGGCCCGTTCATCCGCATGTTCGACGACACCTTCAACATCGACGACGTACGCAACGCCGTCGTCTCATTAGAAGTGCTCGGCGAGGACAACTTCAACCTGCAAGGCGAAAGTTCGATGGCCCTCATCAGCCGCGATCCGCTCGACCTTGTGCGCCAGACTCTCAGCCACCACGACTACCCTGACGGCTTCGCGTTGTTCCTCGGGACGATGTTCGCTCCGAGCCAGGATCGCGATACCGCGGGCCGTGGCTTCACGCACAAGGTCGGCGATACGGTGCGCGTTTCGTCGGAGAAGCTCGGCACGCTGGTGAACAAGGTGACGACTTGCGATCGGGTGCCGGCTTGGGCGTTTGGGATTGGGGATCTGATGCGGAATCTGGCGGGGCGGAATTTGCTGACTTGAGGGATTGAGTACGGGCGAAGCAGTCGACGACCGCATCTCGTATTCCAGATACTTCCGGAATTCGTAAGTTTCCAGCATTTATTGAGGAGAGTCTGCGGCGCCGCTACGACGCAGAAATGCACCCTCTCCTGTTCGAGACGCACGCCCAACCGCCGGTCCCCGTCGTGTCGATCAATCCCACGCCGGATACTGCGCCAGTTTTTTGCCCCGCGTGTCAACCAGCCTGGGATATTTCGCGCGCTTGTCCGCGGCGTGCGGAGCGGCCCTGGTCCGGCCGATGCTGAATTTCCAGTCCTCCCCGAAATCGAACCAGTAAAACAGCTTCCGGTCCGGCGGCAGCGGGAACAGCTGGGCCAACGTTGTGTCCTGAAGCGTCCCATCTTCAGGGTCGAAATTAATTCGAGGGCCGCTCCTATCAGTCCTGGCCACGTAGAACATGTACATGTGATCGTTGTCGAAGCGAACCGCACGCTGAATGGCCAGGTGCAGATCCTCAAGCGTTGCGGACGAGTCGATTTCGAGCGTCGCCTCCCATGGTCCTGGCGCATGGATGCTAGAGACCAGCTTGATCTTCAGTGTCCATATCGTGACGTCCGGGGATCTCGCCTTGTCACGCTCCGAAATTTTCACGAAAAGCACCTCCGCTAGTTGCCGTCAATTTTTCTTGTCTATTCAGAGGACATCGAAAACCGAAGAAATATTTTTCGTCCGTTCTGCATCGACATTGCAAGCTGGGTGCGATCTATTTCGGGCGATCTTGCGAGCACTTAGCGCAGCTCAGCGCAAGGCGCGGCTAATCGTCTTGGCATAATCACCTTGCTTATCAGCTTGCCGTGAAGTAACGACCCTTCCTACAGAAGTCACGTCGAGCCCGGAGAATCTCGTAGACAGACCATCTGTCCACCAACGGTCGGTACGAAGTTTGGACGTTATGCCAACTGCGGTCGAATCGTCGAGCACTATCGTCCGCAGGCACATCGTGGCCACCCTGCTTCACACGAGTTGCAACTCTTCGTAGCGAGGCCAACGGAAGCAAGACGTAGATAAATCAATTCAATTCGATAACCATCAGACTTCAAGGTAGCAAAGCCGCGACATAACCCAAAGCGCTAAATGTACTTTCGAAAGCGAGATCCGCTTTCGCGGATGTGATTGCTCGGTCGCAAGGAGCGCTGGGGCGTGCGGAGATCCGCAAGACGCACCAACGACGCGAAAGCGGACCTCTGCAACGCGACACGTCGGCTTTGGCCGCCGCGCCCTGCGGCTACGACTGAAGGGCATCGACCTCGTAGTTCTTCGCCCAGGCGTTCAGCTCACCGGGAAGAATGCTCTTCACAAGGAAGAAACGATCCCAGAACGCCGTTTCACGCAGCTTCTCGCAAAAGAGCTGGTAGCTGTGATGATCCTTCGCTTCGATCATCCAGATGTCCGTGACCTCGGCGGTGTAAAACTCGACGTCATACCATCTGAGCTGAACGCGTCCGCGGAACTCGTCGAGGATGGGCTGGAAAGTAGTGCGAGCGTGATTAAGCCGAGTTTCAAAGGCAAAGCCCAGCCACTCCGGAGCGGTCTTGACCAGGAAGAAGACCGTCAGAGCGGAATCGAATAGGGTTGGCTGCGGTTTCATACTATGTCCTTGCGTTGTTTCAACGTGGCTATAATGCGAGCTTTCGCTCATCTTTGACTACTCGCATCGTCCTCATGATTCAAAACAGTGTTGGCCAGCGTGCGCGCGCGAGGAAACAGCCCCTGCAACCTCGCGCGCAGAAGACGGTGGAAGCCGTTATCGAGGCGACGGCTCGCATTTTGGAAACCCAAGGGCACGATGGTTTTACGACCAACGCCGTTGCTGAGCGAGCAGGTGTCAGCATCGGAACGCTCTATCAGTATTTTCCAAATAAGGAGGCGCTTCTCGGCGCGCTAATCGCTCGCGAAACCGCCCTTCTTGTCGCCGATGCGGAACTGGCCGTTGCAGTGACCTCCGGGCCGGCCGCTCTGGATGTTTTGATCGGGGCAGCGGTCGCTCACCAGATCCGTCGCCCGGCACTGGCACGGCTGCTCGATTTCGAGGAAAGCCGCATGCCGCTGGACGCCGACAGACAGCGAGTGCGAGGACGTTTCCAGGCTATCCTCGCGAGCCTGCTTTCACGGCCAGACCTGCCGCCGCAACCGGACCTACATACGGCGGTCATGGATGTCGCTGCGATCATCCAGGGTATTCTCGACGCGGCAGGCGAACGGGGAGAAACGGCTCGGGAAGCGTTGATGGAAAGAGTGCGGCGCGCCGTTGTCGGCTACCTGCAAACTTCGCCACGGCCGTTTTGAGAAGTCGATAACGAAATCCGCAGCGGGTAGGACGCCGACCGAAGCGGAAGCGAATCTCGAACGCCTTCGATCTGATCCGTGCGTGCCGAGCAACGTGTGAACTTACGAAGGCGCAGGGAACTCCATCACGAAACGCGCCCCGCGGGCCGCACTCGCGTCGAGCGACAAGCGTCCACCTTGCCGCTCCATGATGCACTTCGCGATCGCGAGCCCCAAACCCGCCCCTGCGCCTGAGGCATTGGGACCGCGGCGGAACCGCTCGAACAGGGACGCAGCGGCATGCGCAGGGATTCCGGGCCCATCATCGGCAATGATCACAGTGGCAGCATCAGCGGACAACGTGATCGACGTGCCGGCGCGCGTGTACTGAATCGCGTTTTCGATCAGGTTGCGAAAGACCAGGCGCGTCAGTGTTGCATTCCCGTGCGCAGCCACGGAAGCGTCGGGCGTCGTGGCGGTCACGTAGTGCTCCGATTCGAGCGCAACAGGCGCCAGCTCCCGAGCCACTTCCAGCGCAACGGCGTAAGCGTCGAACGCGGCAAACTGGAACTGCTCCTGCGAATCGAGGCGAGCAAGACAGAGCAGTTGCTCGACGAGCCGCGTGAGCTCCTCGATTTCGAACGTAACGTCGCCCAGCTCCTGCGCCGAGAAGCGGGACTCGAGCCGTGCTCGCAACGTCGCAAGCGGTGTACGCAACTGATGCGCGGCGTTGGCGGTGAATTCCCTTTGCACGCGATAGTCCGCCTCGAGCCGATCGAGCGAGGCGTTGACTGCCCGAACCAGCGGAACGAGTTCCCGAGGAAGGTTCTTGGCATGCAATCGCTCGTCCAAACGAAACAGCGACAACATCGAGGCCTGATGCGAGACAGCACGCAAGGAGCGAAGCGATGAAAGCACCGTCACGACCACGACACTAACCACCGCGATCAGCAGCACGGCAATCGGCGGATACAGCTCATCCAGCGCACCGAGCATGAGCTGGGCGACCAGGCTCTCTGTATCTTTCAGATTCCGCACCACACGCAACCAGTATTGGCCGTTACGATCATCCAGGACGAGCGCCGCAGCCATGATGCTACTGCCAGACAACGCATCCGTTTCCAGCTGCATGACGACCTGCCCACCGCCCTGAGCAACCGGCAATGGCAGATCGGGCGCGGAGAAACCGCCCGACTCCAGTACCGTGCCATCCGCGCTCAGCAATTGATAACCGTTCAACGTCCCCTGCTGGGCGTAGAGCTCTTGCAGGGATCGTGGCAGCTCGAGACGCGGCGGGCCGGTCCCCGAAACGATCGACGCACGCAGGTCCTGCACTTGGATGGCAATACTCTGGCCTTCCAGACCAAACAGCCCATCGCGAAATTCGAAGTACAGTATCGGATAGATGCCGCCCACCGCCAGCACGACCACGATGGTCAGTCGAACGACGAGTGCTCGAATTAGGGACGGGGCACGCATCGAGCCGCGATCAGGAGGCAAGGTAGCCCAGACCGCGCAAAGTCCGGAGAGACACATCAGCGCCAGCGGCCGCAAGCTTTTTGCGCAACCGGTGCACTTGCGTCTCCACCGAATTCGCACTGCGCTCCTGCTCGAAATCGTAAAGGCATTCGGCGAGCCGCTCCTTCGAGATGACACGTCCCTGATTGCGCAGCAGCGCCTCGAGCACGATCAGCTCCGAGCGCGTCAGATCGAGCTGCATCTCGGCGACGGTGGCGATGCGTGCGGAAGTATCGAGCTTCACGCTGCCAAGCGTCAGCGTGCGACCCAATGCCGCGCCCGGACGACGCAAAAGCGCGCGCAGCCGAGCGATGAGCTCCTGCATCGCGAAGGGTTTGACGAGATAGTCATCCGCACCGCAATCCAGACCGCGAACTCGATCCTCGATCGAACCTAGCGCGGTAAGGATCAGCACGGGTGTCGTGTTACCTCGGTCACGCATTTCCTTCAGCGCGTTGAGCCCGGTGCCGTCCGGGAGCATGAGATCGAGCACGGCGGCATCGTAGTCGGCCGCTCGCCAGACCCGCAGTCCCTCGGTCGCCGAGGCCGCCGTATCGACCGCGAATCCTTGTGCACGCAGGCTCTCCGCGACGGCCTGACAGAGACGCTGGTTATCTTCGATGATGAGCAATCTCAAGGGGCAATCTCGGTGCTCGGCTCATTCGCCTGGCGTCCAGGAGTATTCGAACCTGAGTCCGATGGTGGGCAGTGCCTCGTCGAGTCCTTCGATGATGTTGACGCCGCGACGTTCGTCCCATTCATAACCGTTGGCGTTCTCGCGACCGTAAACGTTCAGGATGTCCAGATACGCAACCAGGCTCACCGGCCCGAAACGGCGCTGGTAGTCCGCGCGCAGACTCAGCGAATGGTAGTCAGGCAGACGCTTGGCGTTGGTGCGCGTCAGCTCCTTCGAGTAGCGCAAGGGGTCTGCGTCTCCCAACACGTCGCTGTGCACGACGAACGCA
>JBEVKB010000032.1:0-5962 GCA_040509875.1 Steroidobacteraceae bacterium
GGAATGCCATCCGGGCCTTCGCGCAATTCACGGAGCAGGACTTCCATGCGTCACCAGTAGAAGAACGTGACGACGATGTGCAACACCAGGGCGAACAGCAGCGCCAACGTCATGGGAACATGGAAGTACAGCCAGATCTTCAACCAGCCGCTCAGGCGCACGTCGCGCCGAATGCGTCGTACCACGGCCTGTCGGCGACATAGAAACACGATGAGCTGCTGCAGGTTCGCAGCTTCGGTGCCCTTCTCCGCCCGCGGCAGCCGCTTCGCGACGAAATCGACCACTGCCTGCTGATCGACGTTCGATACCAGCGCCGACCCGGTCTTGGTCTCGCGTAGGAAATACGAAGCGTCGCCGCTGAATAACTGCGCGAACACGCCGCCACCCAGCGACGTGCGTTCGATGCTGCTGTCGACGGCAATGGCAACTGCCGGCGCGCATCGCTGGGCCAATCCCCGCGCCTGCTTGTCGAGTTCGAACAGTTCGGCGAACAACTGCGAACGGGCGCCGCCTTCACGATTGCGTGAAATGAGCTGCGGGTTACTGATGTAGCTGTACAGGCCGAAGAAGCCGCTGAAGATCACGATGCACATCAGCGCGTAGGCCAGCGTGTGCACGTTCCAGCCAAACTGGAATCCACAATGCAGCGTGGCGACGATGAGCAGCGAGGAGCCGAGATAGACATGGGCCGACGTCCAGCCTTGCACCGAGCCCGACGTCGAATGGTAGCTGCGCTTGCGGACGGCCAGCAGCGACAACCACACGATCAACAGCGCACCGACGGTACCGAGCACGTAGCCTTGCCAGGTGCCGCCATTGGGTGGTTGCAGCGTGCGATCCTGCGTCGCATAGAGCACGATCGCGACGACCACGAGTGTCAAAGCCCACCAGAGATACCTTGCTCCGCGAAAGCGCAGCAAGCTGCGATGGATCACCGCTTGCGCTCCTCGACCAGGTCGATGAACTGCTCAGGTCCGATGCGCATGGCGGCGCCGGTGGGACACGCACGAACGCATGCAGGACCGCCGCTGACGCTGATGCACGCATCGCATTTCACCGCTTTCTTGCCCTTCGCCTTGGCCGCTTTCGTCGCCGGGTAATCGGGTTGTTCGCCGGGGCCGCTGCCGGTGGCGAACAGCAGCCACGACCACAGTCCCGGTTTCTTCGGCGCCTCGTAGACCATGCGGATCACGTCGTACGGGCAGTTCGCCTCGCAGTTGCCGCAACCGATGCACGATTCGTTGATGTAAACCTCGCCGTTCTCGGCGCGGCGGATGGCGTTCGGCGGGCAATCCTTCATGCAATGAGGCTGTTCGCAATGGCGGCAGGCAATGGGGATGTGCACGTTTGCATAGGTCGCGCCGGCTTCACGATCCAGTCGTGACACGCCGCCGTGCGTTTCGGCACAGGCCTTTTCGCAGTTGTCACAGCCGACGCACAGCGCATCGTCGATGACCAGCACATCGGTGGCCTCCCCTAAGCCTTCGTCCATCAGGAAATTCATCAGCGAGCCGGCTTCGGGACGAACCTGCATGCGTGCGTTGTCGACGACGCTCTTGCTGACAGCGCGTTGCAATGGATCCAGTCGCGCATCGTTGCGACGGGTGAGTTCGAGGAATTCCTTGCGCTTGAGCTCGATCGCATCGGAGGCCACCGTCGCGGTCGCGGTTTCGCGCCGTATCGGATCGCCCATCAGCGCCATCTCGCCCACCAGGTGACCGGAACGAACCTGCGACACGAGCATGTCCCCGGCGGGCTGCACGCGCGATGACGTGACGCCGCCGGAACGCAACACGAACAACGAGTCGCCGATCTCCCCTTCTCCGTACAACACCTCGCCAGCTTTGTAGTGGCGCAAGGTGACGCGAGACGCGATGCTGCGTAGCTCGCGCAGCGAGGCGAACGGCGCGAAATGCCGCTGCAATTCGCGCACCACGAAAATCCAGTCGATGCCGCTGCGGACTTCCTCGTTCGAGTTCATCAGCTTGAGCATGGTACGACGCGGCGTTTCCACGAGGATGCAGCCTGGTCCTGCAACGGCCCGCTCCAGTCGCGGTCGTCCCGATAGCAGGCTCATCTCGCCGAAGAATTCACCGCGGGTGAGCGTGGTTCGTACATTGTTGGGCGCCGTCGTTTCCAGCATCACCTCGCCGTTCACGATGGTGAAGAACGAGGTGCCGAACTCGCCGGGCTCATAGATCACTTCGCCTTCGCGAATGATGCGTGTCGAGCGCGGCTGCGGGTCTTTGGCCGCCAGCCGTTTGCGCAGTTTGTCCATCCTGCGGCCGGCATCGCTGTGTTCCGCGCCGACCGGATAAGCAGCGAGCAGGTCGCTTTCGATGATGAGTTCGCGAAAGGCCAGCGAATTCAGCTCGCGGAACATCGGGATGAGCTGCTGGAAACGTTCCAGCATTTCATCGGCCGAGCGCTCGAACGGCAGGCCGTGGAACTGGTACTCGAGCAGCGGATGATCGGCGGGCTTGATGTCGTTGCCGTGGATGAACTCGACCACATCGTAGCCCTGGTTCATCGCCTGCTTGATCAGCGGATAGCCGGCCAGCGAGCCGATCACGTAGACGCCCGGCACGTTGCTTTCATAATGCCGCGACAGTTCGGGAATGGCGTCGTTGCGATCGTTGGGAAACTTGATGCCCACGGACTCGACGAACTTGCGCGGTGGAATGGCTCCGAGCCGCGCGATGATGCGATGGCATTGCACGGTCTTCTCACCGGCCGCTGTCTGCAGCACTACGGTGAGCGGTGGTGCGCCCGGCTGGTTGCCCGGCGCCACGCTCTTGATGCTGGTTTCGTAGTAGCAATTGAGACGACGACGCGGATCGGTGATCGCCGCCACCACGGCATTGAGATTCGCATCCTTGGCGCGGCTGAACTCCTTGCCGCGGTTCAGAATCCAGGTATCGTTCTGTTCGGCGAGCGCCAGCGCATTTTCGATCGCCGAGTCGCCGGCGCCGACCACCAGGATGGTCTCGTCGCGAAACGCACCAGGATCGTCGAGTTGGTACTGAACGCGCTCGTGGTCTTCACCCGGCGCTCCCAGCTTGCGAGGATTGCCTTCGAGACCAATGGCCAGAATGATATTCGCGGCCTGCAGCGTTTCGCCGCTGGCGAGTTGAATGGAGAACGCGCCGCGCGAGCCGGTAACCTTCTTGACCTCGGCCCCATAGCGGACATTCACGCCGCTGCGCTTCAGCCCATCGCCCCAAGCCGCCAGGATCTTTTCGCGGGTGCCGGCGGCGAAAGTGAAATCGCTGCGCAGGTCCAGGAAGCCGGGCTCGGCCATGACGTGCTTGCCCTTCTGGTAGCGCTGGATCGTCTTGGCGTGTTCGACGAACGACTCCAGGAGAACGTAGCTCGGGGTGGTTCGTCCGGCGCGCTTGTCCCGGTCCGCCGCGCGCGCTGCCGCGCTCAAGCCCGCAGGCCCTGCTCCGATGATCGCAATGTTGAAAGCAGACATCGGGCTGCCGCTCAGTCGCGGCGATGCATGGTCAGACAACTCCAGGCCGCGTCAATGCGGTCCTTGCACGCGAGCGAGAGCTCGATCGCGGCGGCTGATCGTGAATACATAGCCAGTACCCGTAGTTGGCGTGCTGCAAAGGCACGCGTTATGTCTTGCGAGCCATCGTAGCGGTCCGCCGGTCTCGGTCGCAAGCCGCTGAGAGCGCAGTGCGTCACGAATTCTTCCGTCCGAGATTACGTCCAGTGGACATGTGCTGGATTCATCGGCCAACGCGTGCCGATCTATATAGCTATTCGCTCGACGGCAACACATAAAGATGAAACCGGCGAATGTGCGGACGGCGAACTCCCTCACACATTTGTGTGCACATTTGTGTCGGTTTCATATTTCATCCAGCAGCCATGTCCATTTACACTCCCGCCGTGAAGCGCCACAGGCCCACAGGTTACCTGGCGATTGCATTGGCCATCGGCATGGCCCTGCACGCGTCGCTGTCTGCACAGGAATTACCTGCGCAGGAACTCGGCTCAACCCCCACTACGACCGACAAGTCAACGAGCCTGTCCACCAGCCGCATCATCGTGAAGTGGACGACGGACGCCGCCGCGCGACAGAAATCTGGAATGGCGGGCGGCGCAGGCGCACGTAAGGCGACGGCGTTGACAGGAATGTCCCTCAGTCACTTTCAGGCGGTCACGGCAGATATGGAAGTTCTGCAGACGGACCAAGAGCTGGCAGGCGCCGCTCTGGACGCTGCCATTCAACGCCTCGAAGCCGATCCCGATATCGAATATGCATCTCCCGACCTGCGCAGGCATCGGCACGCGCTGACTTCCGATCCGATGTTGATGGAGCAGTGGTACTTGTTGAGTGCGCAGCCCGCGGCGACACGCACTGAACTCGCCTGGGATATCACTCAGGGAAGTCCGGCCACCATCGTCGCCGTGCTCGATACCGGCGTGCGGTATGAGCATCCCGACCTCTCGCCCGTCAGCACCGGCGGCAAGCTGTTGCCCGGCTACGACTTCGTCACCAATCCGGCGGTTGCCAACGACGGCGACGGCCGCGACGCCGACGCATCGGATCCCGGCGACTGGGTCAGCACCGCCGATCTCGCACAGCAGGGATTCAGCGATTGCGACACGGGAAATAGTTCGTGGCACGGAACGCGGGTCTCGGGACTGATCGGTGCGCTCACCAACAACGCCATGGGCGTCGCAGGCACGGCCTGGAATACGCAGGTGCTGCCGATTCGTGTCCTGGGCAAATGCGGCGGCTTCGATTCGGACATCATTGCCGGCATGCGCTGGGCAGCGGGATTGCCGGTCACCGGCGCTCCCCTCAACACGACGCCGGCAAAAGTGATCAACCTCAGCCTGGGTGGGCAGGGAAACTGCTCCGCGGCTTACCAGGCAACAGTCAACGAAGTTACGGCGCGCGGAGTCCTGATCGTCGCTTCAGCCGGCAATGAGGGCGGCCCAGTCGGCACGCCCGCGAATTGCACCGGTGTGCTGGGTGTCGCCGGAATACGGCATGCGGGCACCAAGGTGGGATTCAGCAGCCTTGGACCGCAGATAGGCATCAGTGCGCCCGGCGGCAACTGCGTGAATACGGGTGCCGGTTCGGAGTGCCTGTTTTCGATTGTCGTAGCAACCAACTCGGGAACGACGACTCCCGTTGTGTCGACTTACACCGATCGCTTCAACTTCAACGTGGGCACCAGCTTCTCTGCGCCGCTCGTCGCTGGTGCCGCGGCACTGCTGAGTTCGGTGAACGCTACATTGACGCCGGCACAGTCGATCGCGTTGCTGAAGGGTACTGCGGCCCCGTTCCCCACCAACAGTGCTGTCAGCGCATGTCGTGTACCGACCGGTGCCGCGGACCTGCAGACCACCGAGTGTAATTGCACTGTAGATACGTGCGGCGCGGGCATGCTCAACACTGGAGCAGCGGTAGCAGCTGCATTGGGGCCGTTCGGCGTGCTCAGTATCAACGGCGCTGTGGTGAGTGGAGGCAGCATTACGGCCAGCGCCTCGGGAAGTTTTGCGCCGAGTGGACGCACCATAAGCAGCTACGCGTGGAGCGTATTGAATTCAACCGGAACCGCACCGGTCATCGTCTCACCGATGCAGTCCGACACGACGGTGCAGATTCCGGGGATGAGTCAGTTTACGTTACGGCTTACGCTGACGGACGACAGCGGCGCGCAGGACGTAAAGGATGTGGTGCTGAGTACGCCGGCGGTAACGGCGCCGGCAGTCGTGACGACGGCACCGAGAGGTGGCGGCGGCGGCGGCGAGCTTGGGTGGGAGATGCTGCTGTGGGGAGTGCTCTTCTACTTCGCCCGTTTGGAGATGTTGCGTGAAGGACGATCGCGCGGACTTGTGAGAGCTACGCATCGGCGCTTCGCGTTGCCGCTGCCCAGGCAGAGGTAGCGGACGCGGAGCGGCTTAGCCGCTCCGCGCGAAACAAACCGCTCCAGTG
>JBEVKB010000033.1:0-13601 GCA_040509875.1 Steroidobacteraceae bacterium
ACAACCGCTGCGCCCATTCCCCTGCGTTTGGTTCTACCGGCATGCTGTCTCCAGGTTCGATAAACATCGAACCTAGACAGGTCTCACCTAAGTTTTTGACAATTCAAGAAAAGATGTGATCAAGAGACAGCCCCTTGTGGGAGGTGGCGCGCAGCGCCGGTGATGGGTTCTTGCGCCGCAGGCGCCCGGCGCTAGCCAAGAACTCTTACTCTTGGTCCTGTCACGCTCCCGTCACCTTTCCGACATACGCTCCCCGCGGCCGTTTCGGCTTTGCGGAGGCAGGCATGCGGATACTCATGGTTTCGGACGTGTACTTTCCCCGCGTCAATGGCGTGTCGACGTCCATCCAGACATTTCGTCGCGGGCTGCATGCTGCCGGCCACGAGACGACGTTGATCGCACCTGCTTACCCGGTAGAGCCGCAGTCGGCCGACGACGATGTCATCCGCATCCCATCGCGCTACCTGCCCCGCGATCCGGAAGACCGGCTGATGAAGCCCTCCGCTATCCGCAGCCTGATCCCATCTCTGCGCGATAGACACTTCGACCTCGTACATGTCCAGACACCCTTCGTTGCCCACTACGAAGGCGTCCGCATCGCGCGAGCATTGCAATTGCCGGTGGTGGAGACCTATCACACGTACTTCGAAGAGTACCTGCATCACTACATCCCGCTGCTGCCACGCGCCCTGATGCGCTATGCCGCGCGTCGCTTCACTCGTTCGCAATGTCGCATGCTCGATGCGATGGTCGTGCCTTCGGGCGCCATGGAGAAAGCATTGCAGGCGTATGAAGTGGCGTGTCCCATGCACATCATTCCCACCGGCATGGAAATGGAACGGTTCGCCGGTGGCGACGGGGCGCGTTTTCGCGAGCGATTAGGCATCGGCGCGGATCAGCCGACGCTCGTGCACGTCGGTCGCGTGGCTCACGAAAAGAACATCGATTGTCTATTGCGCATGTTCGCCCGCGTTCTAGCGAACCAGCCCGACACCATACTCATCATCGCCGGCGAAGGCCCGGCACTCGCGCACTGCAAGTCGTATGCTATGTCGCTCGGCCTGATGGCGAACATGCGCTTCGTCGGCTACCTGCAGCGTGACACCGAACTGCTCGATTGCTACAAGGCGGGCGACCTGTTCGTGTTCTCCTCCAAGACCGAAACGCAGGGGCTGGTACTGCTGGAAGCGATGGCGCTTGGCACGCCGGTCGTGTCGCTCGCGTACATGGGCACAGCCGACATCGTCAATGCGGAGCGGGGCGCCCGTGTTGCTCCGGAAGATGAAGCCGGGTTCGCGCAGATCGTCGTGCAATTGCTGCGCGACCCTGAACAACGCGCGGCCCTCTCGCATGAAGCGAAGATCTATGCGGCGACCTGGTCGTCGGAAGCGATGGTGACGCGGCTGGTGTCGCTCTATCGCAGTGTCGTTGCCGCCGGCCCGGCAGTTGCTCGCAGCGCCTTGGTCCCCGGTTAGCCCCCTGCCGGAGCGAAAAGCCGGCGACGCAGGAACCGATGGGTCTTACCGCCCGTATAGGGATAGCTACCGATATGCGTCGGGCGCTGACCTGTCGAAAGGAGATTCATCATGCGTCTGGGCCGCGGAAGCAGCAACATTGAAGATCGTCGAGGCACCCGCTTCAAGGGTGCGGGCGGCATTGGGCTCGGCACGATCGTGCTGGCGTTGGTGGCGATGTATTTCGGTCAGGATCCGACCGTAGTGCTGCAACAGGCGCAGCAGCGCGGCGGCCAGCAGGAGCAGGTCCCTTATCAGGAGTCGGCATCTGAAGCCCAGGCGCGCGAACTGGTATCCGGCGTGCTTGCCGATACTGAAGATGCGTGGGGCCAGATCTTCTCCTCCAACGGCCGCACCTACGAACAACCCAAGCTCGTACTGTTTTCCGGCGCCGTCGAGTCGGCGTGCGGCTTTGCGCAGTCGGCTGTCGGTCCGTTTTATTGCCCCGGCGATCACCAGGTGTACATCGACCTGTCGTTCTACGATGAGCTGCGCAACCGATTCGGCGCACCCGGCGACTTCGCGCAGGCTTACGTGATCGCGCATGAAGTGGGGCATCACGTGCAAACGCTGCTCGGCATTTCCGACAAGGCGCAGGCAGCTCGCAGCCGGGCGAGTGAGGCGGAGTCCAACGCCGTATCGGTTCGCCTGGAGTTGCAGGCCGACTGCTTCGCTGGGATCTGGGCGCACAATGCGGACAAGGCACGCAACGTGCTCGAAGCGGGGGATGTGGAAGAAGGGCTGAACGCCGCTAGCGCCATCGGTGACGACCGCTTGCAGAAGCAATCGCGAGGGTATGTATCGCCGGAATCGTTCACGCACGGCAGTTCGGAGCAGCGGGTGCGATGGTTCAAGAGAGGATTCGAATCGGGACTGATGGAGTCGTGCGATACGTTCGGGACCCGGCAGATCTGAATCCTTACTTCCTCCCCCGGTCGCCGGGGGAGGAAGTAAGAAAACTCGGTGCTTGCTTCATTTCTCCCCGAGAAACTCGCATAGATACGCAGCGGCTCCATTCGCTGCCTTCACATCGAAACCACTCCTGGCCGGCACTTCGAACGCAGTCCCCGCCGGATAATTGCGCCACTCGCCTTCCGCCAGCTTCGCCTGCAACTCGCCGCTGATCACCGTCATGCGCTCGGCGGCGCCGGTGCCGAAGTGATATTCCCCCGGGGCGATGACTCCGACCGTCGCCTTCAGGCCGTTGCGTTCGAAACCGACGCTCTGCACCCGGTCGTCGAAGTAGGTGTTGTGCTTCAGCATGCGTGCTTCCTCATCGTTGGTTCGAGCAGCATACGTCATCGATGCTCGCGTCTCATTCCGGTATCGACGGCGTTGTTCGTGAAATAGTGATGCGGGGATTTACCCTGTGCTACTTTAGCGACAACAACTAAACAGCGGGAGTAATGGTGCCGGAGCCCTCGCTCGGTAACCTGGGCGCTACGCCAAGTGCTGAACAGCCGATTGCGCGGACTCATGCGCAACGGACTGCTTTTGTCGGCAGAACGCTGCGTGGCCTACTCAACACGCCGGTCATCGTTCGCAGCTTCAGCGATTTTCAGCAGGCTTTCGGCGGTTTGTGGCAGCCGAGCCCGTTGTCGTATGCCGTCGAACATTTCTTCGAACAGGGCGGACGCCAGGCAGTCATCGTGCGCGTGGCGAACGGTGCGACGCCGGTTACCCTGCCGCTCATGTGCGGTCGTGACGAGCTGAAACTCGAAGCACGCGCACCCGGCACGCGGGAGTTTTTGCGCGCATCGGTGGATTACGATCACATCGAGCCCACCGACAGCCAGCGCTTCAACCTGGTCGTCCAGCGCGTGCGCTCGCCGGGCTCGGAGCGGATCGAAGAACAGGAAATCTTCCGCGGACTGTCCGTGGACCCGCAGTCGGTGCGCTTCGTGACCACTGCCTTGCTCGAATCGAAACTGATCCGCGTGCGGGGCATGGTCCCGGCCATGCGACCCGATCCCACGTTCATGCCCGGCACCAACCTGCCCGTCGGCTATATCAGCTCGGGGCCGGATGGCAGCGACGGTAAGCCGCTCACCGACTACGATGTCATCGGATCGGTGACGCGCCGTTCCGGATTGTTCGCACTGGAAGGCGTGGACGATCTCGCGTTCGTCTACATTCCGCCGCTGTCGCGCACCCAGGATATCGGCGCCAGCGCCTTGCTGGTGGCCGGTAAGTTCTGTCGCGGCCAACGCACGATGCTCATCGTCGACCCTCCGCAGGATTGGTCGACGCCCGCCGATGCGCTGCAGGGATTGAAGGATCTGGATTTCTACAGCGATACGGCGGTGATGTTTTTTCCGCGCGTGCTGTGCATGGACCGCCTGCGGGGACGCAGTGAAGTGTTCGGCAACGGTGGCGCGGTGGCGGGCATTCTTTCGCGCAGTGGCGAGGTCGTTTCGGCCATCGTCAATCCGCCTGAACCCGAGCCGCTGCTGAGGGCCGGTGCGCGTCTCGCACGCGAGGTCACTCTTCCCGAACGTGCCCGGCTCGCGACCAACGGCATCAACGTACTGCAGGCAGTGCGCAGTGCCGATCGCAATCGGCCGTTGCTGCGGACTCTGTCCGGCGGCGCCAGCGGCTCCTCGGATTGGGCTTATCTCGCGCCGCGCCGCTTTGCCTTGTTCGTCATCGGTGCGATCGAGCGCGGAACGCGTTGGGCAGCGATGGAGCGCCAGGACCAGGGAACGTGGATGAAGGTCCGCCAGCAGGTCGGCTCGTTCCTGCGTGAGATGCGGGTGGCAGGCGCTTTCGCATCGGTTCCCGTGGAAGAAGCGTTCACCGTCATCTGCGACGACCGCATCAACGACACCAACGGCTCCTCCAACATCGTCAACATCCTGGTGCAGTTCGCCGCCATCCACGTCGGTGAGTACCACAGCTTCATGATCAGTCACGGGCCGCATTCGAGCACCGTGCGCCCCATCGCCGTCAACCGGCTGCAATCCGCACTGCTGGTGACTACCGAGCTCGAACAGGAAATCACCCTGTCGCTGCTCACGGATGACAACACTGCCATCATCGGCGTGCTCGCTAACTGAAGGAGCTTCCGCGGCACTTGATATGCGGCGGGCAGGGGTGACAAAGTCGCCTTCCCTTCATGGCGTAGCACCGATGGCCCATTCCCTGTTTCTGACGACGGCACTGGAAGCGGCGCACGCTGCGGCCGATGTGATTCGCCGCTATTACCAGCGCAATCTCGATATCACCATCAAGGCGGACAAGTCGCCGGTGACGCAGGCGGACGTGGAAACCGAGCAGGTCATCCGCAAACTCATCGGCACGCGGTTCCCCGATCATGGGTTCTATGGCGAGGAGACCGGGCAGAGCGCGCTGGACGCGGAGTACCTGTGGCTGGTCGACCCCATCGACGGCACCAAGGCGTTCGTGCGCGAGTACCCGATGTTCTCGACGCAGATTGCGCTCATGCATCGTGGCCGGTTGATCGTCGGGGTGTCGTCGGCGCCGGTCTATGGCGAGATTGCTTATGCCGAAGCAGGCCGGGGCGCCTGGCTGAATGACCAACCGATAAAGTGCAGCGTCATCGACAAGATCGAGGATGCCGCGTTGTCGGCCGGCAACCTGAAATCTCTCGCCGGATCACCGCAGTGGGATCGCTACGGCAAGCTCGTCACGCGCCTGCATCGCATCCGCGGCTACGGCGATTTCCTTCAGTACCACTTGTTGGCGGCGGGGAAGATCGATGCGGTGATCGAATCGGACGTCAACATCCTCGACATCGCCGCACTGGCGGTGATCGTCGAAGCGGCGGGAGGAGTCTTCACCGACTTGAAGGGCGGCGCGTTGAACCTGCAGACGACTTCGGTGCTCGCCGCCAATCGATCGTTGCATTCGCAGGTGCTCGAAGCGGTCGGTACCGCCGGCTGAGCTGTCAGTGTGTCCAGCGAATCTCGAGAGCGGTGGTCGGGCCCACCAGCACTTGTCGCAACGACGCGGGAATCTGCGCCTTTTCCGCCGATAGCGGAATCCGGCCGCCCATCAACTCTGCTTTCGACTGCGGATACAGCGGCTCACGCGTGGGGTCGGCAAAGCCCTGCGGGTGCAGCGGCATGTTGGTGCCGGGCGCGTATTTGTCGGTGGCGCCGACTGTGTGCAGGAGTTCGTGTGCGATCACGGTGTCGTTGCTGCCTTCCTCGCGAGGGTCTGCGAAGGCGTTGACGATGGCGAACAATCCCTTCTGCAGTCCGACGGAGTGGGGCAGGGACGGCGACAGCGCCGGATCGTGATACAGCACGAACAGACGGATGTCCGGCGTCGGCCCCGGCGGATAGACAGGTACGCGCCATGCCCAGTAGCGCGTGCGCAGGCTCCAGATGATCACGCTGAACGGTCCGCTTCCCGGCTCGATCATCGGCGGCAATTCCCGCACCGGCGGCGCAAGGTTGAATCGAAACGGCCGGTCCATGGCGACGCCATAGCGAGAGGCCTGTTCGGTGAAAAAAGTTTCGATGGCTCCGAACTGATCGGAGGGCAGCGCGTCGATGTAACGCTGCGCGACGTCGCTACCGTCGCCGTTGATCGGGAAGACTGCGACCCGCAGCGGAATGTCCCAGTCGGTGGAATAGACGCGATCGAAATAGGTGTTCAACGCCACGAACAGCAGCACGAGCAACAGCACCAGGATGCGCAACTGGCGAAACATGTTTCAACTCGATGCTTCGGCGCTGACTTCCTGCAACTCGCCATCCGCGGCGGTATAGGAGATGGTCATCGGCTGGCAGCACACCGAGCAGTCCTCGATGTAGCTCTGCGATTCCACCGATAGGTCGAGGAACAGCAGGATGGTCTCCCCGCAGTGGGGACACATGACTTCGGCGGTGGTTTCGAACATAAATTAGCGGCGCAGCGATGGTTCTGTATCTTACCTCTCCCCTTGTGGGAGAGGTGGCGCGCAGCGCCGGTGAGGGTTCTCGCGCCGCAGGCGCCTGCGGAGCAAAGAGGGTTTTCGGACTTCGTCGAGAGAGCCAGTCACCAATCCTTCCCTTCCGACGTAAACGCATTCCTGATCCACTGGATTGTCGGCGCTTCCTTCGCCCCATCCAGCGCCACTACATCGAATCGCGCCGCATACCGACGCAACTCCGCGTGCGTCCCTACGAGATGCTCAGCCGCAAGCAACAATCGTCGTTGCTTCCGCGGCGTCACCGACGCAGCCGCGCCGCCAAAGTAAGAGCGCGAACGATAGCGAACTTCGACCAGCGCCAGTGTGACGCCGTCGAGCATCACCAGGTCGATTTCACCGCTGCGGCAACGATAGTTGCGGGCGATCAGCCGCAGGCCGTGATCGCGTAGATGTTTTAGCGCGCGGTCTTCACCGGCGTTGCCCGTGGCCTTGCGATACCGGTCATCCATGACCGCCTCGTCATTTGCTTTGACTACATAGATTCAGGGCAGCGCCGAGGCGGCAGTCGACATGCCCAGCGGCACCGGTTGACCGTTGGTAACACGCGCCCAGTCGAGCTGCCGATGTACCCGTCCCTTGTCGTCGATGGACAGCAGGCCGGTCATGCCGGGAATCGCATGCGCGCTGCCGAAACGGCCCGCTTTCAACAGCGGGATGATGCGATAGGCATCGAAGCCGAATGCAAACAACCGGCCTTGGCTGCGAGCGCGGACCGGCCAGTACTTGCCGATGGCCGTGCGCAATTGCGTGGACGCCGCATCCGGAGAGATGACCCACGGCATGTGCGGGAAGAGCACACCGTCGAGATCGGCATTGGCCTGCGCATCCGGTTCGAAAATTTCCGATGTCGAATACATCGGCAGGTCCTGCGACAGGTGGAAACGCAGCGCCGGTCGCAACGAGCGGCCCTGTACAGGCTGCGCGCCGACAAACACGAACTGCGCATCGCCGCGTCGTCGCGGTTCGAATTCCAGGCGCATGCCGAGTGTCGTATTCAAAGCATTGGCGCGTGCGCGACTCTCGTCGATCAGCAGCAGCTGACGGATCGGTTCCGAATAATCGCGCGCCGATGGATCGTAGAAGCGCATGCCGGCGATGCTGCCGCCCAAAGTTTTCAACTCAGCATCGAACGCCCTGAACACTCGCTGTCCCCAATCGTTGTTGGGCAGCAGTACCAGTCCGCGCATGCGGCCATCGTTGGTGACACGCTGCGCCACCTGTCGTGCTTCCTCTTCAGGATCGAGAGCAAATTGAAACAACAGCGCAGGCGGCGCGGGTGCGCCATCGGCAAGCTGATTGAGCGCGAGTGTAAGAACCGACGCATCGCCCGACGCTGCAATCGCAGTGACGTCCTCCTTGGTCAGCGGGCCGACGATGAATTGCGCGCCATCTGTAATTGCCTTGCGATAGGCAGTGGTCGCTCCCATGGCTGCTGTGTCATAGACATTCAGCATCGGGCGCCGGGCCGGATCCTGCTGTAACAGTGCGGCGAGGAAACCGTCGCGAACCGCGATGCCTGCGGATTGCGCACGACCGGACACCGGCAGGACAAGCGCGATCTGCGGTGGATATTCGAGACCGACCCCGAGTTCGGGAAGGATGTCGTCATTGAGAAACGAATTCGCCGGATGCATGGGGTACTTGGTGCGCCAGTTCGCCAGGTCTTCCTTGGCAGTGAAGGGATTACGCGCCGCCATCAGGGCGGCACGGCCGAGATCGAGCCAGCCTGCGACTACAGTACTGGCGCCCGCGGGCACGGTGAAATCTGCATTCGCACTGGCACTGCTCTGCAATCCTTCCCAGATCAGACGCTGGTTGGCTCGCTGTGCTTCGGGATTATCGAGCGCTTTTTCACGATCGAGCGCCGCGATCACGCCAGCGGCCGGACGATTCAATCCGAACAGCGCGCGGGCACGCAGTCCGAGAATATCCGCCAGCGATTCCTGTGGCAGCGGTTGTGGAATCAGGTTGAGTTCAGTGAGTGCTTTGTCCGGTCGCTGCGCGCGCAATGCCAGTTCGGCGGCGATCTGCTGGCGCAATACAAAATCCTGGGCTGGAAGACGCGCGCTGATCTGAGTTAGAAGCACGCTCGCGCGTTCGGTTGCGTCTCCTTGCAGATATTGTCGGGCGGCGCGCAGCAACAGTCGATCGCGCAATTCTCCGGGCGATTGCGCTGCCAGCGCTTCATAGATTTTCGCAGCTTCCTGGTGCTTGCCTTCGCGGGCCAGTCGGTCTGCCTGCGATGTCTGCCCCTCGGTGCGCGGTGTAGTTGAAGGAGCGGTGCCGGGAGTGGAACAGGCCGCGAGAGTTGCGATGGCAATGCAGGCGATCAGGCGGTGAAACATCGGGAACATTTGCATCGGGAATCCGTCTCCACAACCTGTACGCTACGCCAATCTCACCGCCTCACGCGCGCATTATAAGGCGAGTCCCCATGTCCGATCGGTCCGTGAAAGCAACTGCGACGGGCGGCACCCTTTACGTGGTCGCAACCCCGATTGGCAATCTGCGCGACCTGACTCCTCGCGCCGCGGATATTCTCGGCTCAGTGAGCCTGATCGCGGCGGAAGATACGCGTCACACCGGGCAATTACTGCAGCTGTTTGGCATCGACACGCGTCTTACGCCGCTGCACGAACACAACGAAGGCGGCAAGGTCGACTCGCTCATCGCGGCGCTGCTCGGCGGCGAATCGGTGGCCATCGTTTCGGACGCCGGTACGCCGCTCATCAGCGATCCGGGCTTCAGCCTGATTGCCGCTGCACGAAGCAATGGCGTGGCGGTGGTTGCGGTTCCCGGCGCGTGCGCCGCTATCGCTGCTTTGTCGGTTGCGGGCCTGCCGACCGACCGATTTGCCTTCGAGGGATTTCTTCCCGCCAAGACCACGGCGCGGCGTGCACAACTCGAATCGCTCGTTGCCGAAAGCCGCACGCTGATCTTCTACGAGGCGCCACATCGCATCGTCGAAGCGCTGCAGGATATGGCGACAATGCTGGGGAACGAGCGCGCGGCTTCCGTCAGTCGCGAACTCACCAAGCGTTTCGAGACGACTTACTACGGCACTTTGGCTGAACTGGCGCAGAAGGCTGCGAGCGATGCGGACATGTCGCGCGGTGAAATCGTGATAGTGGTCCAAGGCGCGAGTGTGCAAGTGGCGATGCTCGCTCTCGATGCACAGAAAATCCTGCGCCTGCTCGCAGAGGAACTGTCTCCGGCGCAGGCAGCGAAGCTGACCGCAAAGATCACAGGCGCCAAGCGCAGCGAACTCTACGAACTGGCAACGTCGCTGGCGCGTCCCTCGCGATGAGACTAACTGCGGTTTGCGCGTTTGAGCAGCTACCAGTCTCGATGCATTGTCCGCCAACCGCCAATTGCAGCCGGCGCAGCCTTTTCCCTTGCTTGTGAGGACCTAAGTCTCCACCATCCGCGGCGGAGTTGGCCAGGCAATCGCTGCGCGCAAGCGTGGAGGAAAGTCCGGGCTCCCAGGGCAAGGCGCCAGGTAACGCCTGGGGGGCGTGAGCCCACGGAAAGTGCAACAGAAAGTAAACCGCCTAAGTCCCACGCAAGTGGGGCCGGTAAGGGTGAAAGGGTGCGGTAAGAGCGCACCGCGCCGGTGGTAACACTCGGTGGCACGGCAAACCCCGCCTGGAGCAAGACCAAATAGGGAGGCAAGCGGTACAGGTCGCAAGACTTGAGCCGCACATGTGGCCCACATGTGCTTCCGGGTAGGTCGCTTGAGGTACGTGGCGACACGTATCCCAGATGAATGATTGTCCAAGACAGAACCCGGCTTATCGGCCAACTCCTTTCTTTTTATCTACCGCGCCCAGCCTCTCAGGCGCTGGTTAGATTTTCCTTGACGATGTCTTTGCCGGACCAATTCTGGCCGGCTCCATTCCCCATTTTTTGTTGACCAGGCTCGCAGGCAACCTTCCTGCGTCCATCGCCTGTTCGAAAGCCCAGTCCCATTTGCGCGAGCTTTGGTAAAGGGGGCAAAAACTGTCCGCAATTCGGAGGGTTATACCTATGTCTGATTACATCAGCTTGTGCTCTTACCCTACTGATTTCGCTTACCCCCGCTCCGTAGGGGTGCAGGCCATTTCCTACGCCCTCCCTAAGTCTCTGTCACCGAAAGGGAAATCCCCAAGAAAATTTTGACCGCCGAACACCGGCTACCTATAGTTCGGCGGTGGGAAAAAGTGGGAACGAATGGGTAACTAGGGCATAGCGGGACGCTTCCGCCCCGGTTTCGAGGCGCAAAATGTTTCGCGGTGCAAACAAGATCACGCTTGATGCGAAGGGACGGCTAGCCATGCCGACTCGCTATCGCGAGCGGATCGTGGAGCGCTCGAACGGCCGCCTGATCGCCACGGTCGACCGCGCCGACCGCTGCCTCCTCATTTATCCGCTCCCCGAATGGGAAGAGATCGAGCAGAAGCTGCGGCGACTGCCGACGCTCAATCCCGTCGCCCGCCGCCTGCAGCGGTTGATGATCGGCCACGCGACCGACATCGACCTGGACAGCAGCGGCCGGATTCTCGTGCCCCCCTCGTTGCGTGAGTACGCCGGCCTCGCCAAGACAGTGATGCTGGTGGGCCAGGGCAGTCGCTTCGAGCTGTGGGATGAGGCGCTGTGGAACGAATCCCGCGAGCAGTGGCTGAAGGTGGACGAGTCCACCGATGAACTGCCTCCGGAACTGAGTTCGCTGTACCTCTAGCGAGGGCATGGCCGTGGTGAATTTCGACAGTGATGTTTGAACACAAGCCAGTACTTCTGCGCGAAGTGCTGGAGGCGCTGGAGATCCGGTCGGGTGCCTGTTACCTCGATGCGACGTTTGGCCGCGGTGGACACACCGCGGCCATTCTCGAACGCATTGGCGAAACGGGTCGCGTCGTGGCCATCGACCGGGATCCCGCCGCAATCAGCGCCGGTCGCGAACGCTTCGCGGCCGACAAACGGGTGACGTTGGTGAACCGTCCATTTTCCTGCCTGGCCCAGGTCAGCGAGGAACTGGGCCTGACGAGAGGATTTGACGGCGTGTTGCTGGATCTGGGTGTTTCATCTCCACAGCTCGATGACGCCACGCGCGGGTTCAGCTTTGCGCACGATGGCCCTCTCGACATGCGCATGGATAACAGCGTGGGCATGACTGCGGCCGAGTGGTTGGCGAAGACGCATGAGCATGAACTCGCGCGCGTGATCCGCGAATTCGGCGAAGAGCGTTTCGCCAATCGCGTCGCCCAGAAGATCGTGCATGCGCGCCACGACCAGCCCATCACGCGTACCGCACAGCTTGCGGCGATCGTCGCCGCTGCCATTCCTTCGCGCGAACCGGGCAAGCATCCCGCCACCCGCACGTTTCAGGCCATCCGCATTCGCATCAACAATGAACTGGACGAGATCGGCACGGCGCTGGAGGGCACGCTCACTGCGTTGGCGCCAGCCGGGCGCGTGTGCGCGATCAGTTTCCATTCGCTCGAAGATGCGATCGTGAAGAACTTCATGCAGAAGCATTCCACCGAAGATCCGGTGTACGCCGGATTGCCGGTAGTGCCGCCGCATGCGCAACCGAAACTGCGACGCATCGGTCGCGCCGTGCATGCGTCCGACGCAGAGATCGCCGCCAATCCTCGTTCGCGCAGCGCCATCATGCGCGTCGCCGAGAGGCTGGCCGCATGAACAACCTGAGTCGCTGGTCCATGCCGTTTCTCTGGTGCCTGTTGCTCGCATCCGCGGTGGCGGTCGTGTGGAGCACGCACGAAACACGCAGCCTTTTCATCCAGCTGCAAGGCCTGAACTCGGAGCGCGACGCGCTCGATATCGAATGGGGCCAGCTCAAGATCGAACAGAGCGCGTGGGCTACGCATGGTCGCGTCGAGCAGACCGCGCGGGCTGGATTGAAGATGATCATCCCGCGTCCCGAAGACGTCCGCCTGGTGAAGCCGGACGCATGATCAAACGCACCGACAACAAGGCATTCTCGCCAGAGCAGTATCGCGTTCGCCTGCGCGTCGTGCTCGCTGCGCTGTTGTTGATTGCAGCGGGGCTGGTGGCGAAGGCTGTCGACCTGCAATTGCTCGACGATGGATTCCTCGAAGGGCAGGGCGACGCGCGCTACACGCGTATCGCGAAGCTCTCGGCCAATCGTGGCGATATCTACGATCGCAATGGCGAGGCGCTGGCCGCCAGCATGCCCGTCGACACGGTATGGGCGAGTCCCAAGCAGCTGATGAAATCGGCTGACCAGTTGCCGCGCCTGGCGGAAGCGCTGAACCGCGACGAGAAATGGCTGACGCAGGTGCTGACCAGCAATCTCGATCGCGACTTCCTTTATCTCGTGCGGCACATGCGTCCGAGCGACGCCACGCAGGTCGCCTCGCTCAAGATTCCCGGCGTGTACCTGTCCCGCGAATATCAGCGCTTCTACCCGGCCGGCGAAGTCACCAGTCACCTGCTCGGCTTCACCAAGCGCTACGAAGACATCGGCCAGGAAGGACTGGAACTTGCCTACGACCGCTGGCTCGGCGCCGAGTCGGGATCCAAGCGCATCATCCAGGATCGTTACGGCCGTGCGGTCGAAGACGTCGAGAGCATTCGCGCGCCACGCAATGGCAGTCCGTTGATCACCAGTATCGACCTGCGCATCCAGTATCTCGCTTATCGCGAGCTGAAGGCCGCCGTGCAGGAACATCACGCGAAAGCAGGTTCGGTGGTGGTGCTCGATGTCGAGACCGGCGAAGTGCTGGCGATGGTCAACCAGCCGTCGTACAACTCGAACGATCGCGTGCAGGTCGCGCCGTCGCGTTATCGCAATCGCGCCGCCACCGACATTTTCGAGCCAGGCTCCAGCATCAAGCCGTTCGTGGCCGCTGCCGGTCTCGCGTCGGGCCGCTATCACGCCGACACCATCATCGACACCACACCTTGGCGCGTGGGCGTGAAGCTGATCGAAGATCACAGTCGCCTCGGCGCTGTGTCGCTCACCACCATCATCGCGAAATCGAGCAACGTCGGTATGTCGAAGATGGCGCTGACGCTGTCGCCGGAAGCCATGTGGCAGACGCTCAACGGCTTCGGCTTCGGACAGGTGTCGGGCAGCGGCTTCCCCGGCGAATCCGCGGGTCTGCTGAACGATCCCTCGCACTGGC